>JASHTS010000199.1 GCA_030040425.1 Acidobacteriaceae bacterium
GTGTCACTGATGTTGGACCCGAACTGCGCCTGCGCGTGGGGCGAGTGGATCTGGTGGAAAAGTCGGTTGAGACGCTGCCATTGTTCGGTGGAAATCTCCTCGCGTACCTGGCGGGCATTCTCGCGCGCCGCGTTGACGCAGTAAATGACGGAGGAGGGCTCAAGCCGGTCGAAAACGAGCTTGCGCGCCATGGCCTCGAGCGAGCCGTCCCAGGCCAGCCCCAACGGGTTGCCGAGCGCCGCGGCCATGCGCTGCCAGCGCTCGCTTGCATGGGCGCCGCCGGAATCGAGCATGAGGCTCAGGGCGACGTCGAGCTGGCGCGCGGTATTTTCGGCACGCTCCAAATAGCGGCTCATCCAGTAGAGGCTGTCGGCAACGCGCGAAAGCATCGTCTTCCTCTCCTCAAATCTCGAACTGCCGAGTGCTATTCCAGAACCCATGTGTCCTTGCTGCCCCCGCCCTGTGAGGAATTGACGACGAGCGAACCTTTTTCGAGAGCCACGCGGGTGAGTCCGCCGGGAACGATGTTGATTCTGTCCCCGAAGAGGATGTAAGGCCGCAGATCCACGTGGCGCGGCTCCAGCCGGTCGCCGATGAGGCAGGGAGCGCGGGAAAAATCGAGCGTGGGCTGGGCGATGTAATTGCGGGGGTTGGCCTCGATCTGGCGCGCGAACTCGTCGCGTTGGCGAGCCGTCGACTGCGGGCCGATGAGCATGCCGTAGCCACCGCTCTCGCCCACAGCCTTGACGACGAGCTTGTCAAGATTTGCGAGCACGTGCGCCCGCTCCTTTTCATCGCTCAATAGATAGGTCTCCACGTTGGGCAGGATGGGGTCCTCGTTGAGGTAGTAGCGAATCATGCGCGGCACAAAGGCGTAGACGGCTTTGTCGTCGGCGAGCCCGCTGCCGAAGGCGTTGGCCAGGGTGACGTTGCCGGCGCGGTAGGCGTTGAACAGGCCGGCGCAACCGAGAGCGGAGTCACCGCGGAAGACGAGCGGATCGCTGAAGTCATCGTCGACGCGGCGATAGATGACGTCCACGCGCTTGAGGCCGTCGGTGGTGCGCATGTAGACGATGTTGTCGTGGGTTACCAGGTCGCGGCCCTCAACGAGATCGATGCCCATCTGCCGGGCGAGATAAGTGTGCTCGAAGTAAGCCGAGTTGAAGACGCCGGGTGTGAGCAGGACGATGTTCGGCTCAGAGCGTCCTTCCGGCGCGAGCGAGCGCAGCGTGGCCAGAAGAAGCTGCGGATAATGCTCGATGGGCTTGACGCCGTACCGCTGGAAGAGCAAGGGGAAGGTGCGCTTCATGACGCGGCGGTTGGTGAGCATGTAGCTCACGCCCGAGGGTACGCGCAGATTGTCTTCGAGAACCACGAACTCGCCGTTTGAGAGGCGCAGCAGGTCGGTGCCCACCACGGCGATGTAGACGTTGCGCGGAACCTGCAGGCCGCGCATCTGGCGGCGGTAATGGCGGCAGCTCAGAACCAGCTCGCGCGGGACGACGCGGTCGTTGAGGATCTTGCCCTCGGAGTAGACATCGCGCAGAAACAGATTGAGGGCGGTGATGCGCTGGGTGAGACCGCGCTCGATACGATCCCACTCGGCGGCGGTGACCAGGCGGGGGAGAAGATCATAGGGAAAGATGCGCTCGGTGCCTTCCTCGCGGCCATAGACGGTGAAAGTGATGCCTTGAGTGAGGAAGGCGAGGTCGGCCGACTGCTTGCGCCGCTCGAGCTCCTGGCTTGGCAGGCGAGCGAGCGTCTCGGCCAGAGCGCGGTACTGCGGGCGGACTTCCCCGCCGGCCTCGCGCATCTCGTCGAAGGCCCGGTCAAGAGGGTAATCGCCGAACAGCGTGTCCAGCTCCACGGTAGGACCAGCGCTCAAGGGATCTCCTCGTTAGCAACTCGGGCACGGGGCAGGGGTTCTAGACCTGAAAGCGAAGAAACGGCGATTCTCCGGTCCTTCTCGCCGCATCGCGCCTGTCCCGGCCCCGGACAGGCTTCGCCTCTGCCCGGTTCTCTCGTTTCTAACATGGAGCGGATAAAGGAGCCATCAGGAATCAGGGGAATCGGCCGGCCAGCGTGTCATCCCGCGAACTTCGGAACTGAACCCGGATTTTGGCGCGCCCAAAGCGCGGCTGAATGCTTCCGGCACAAAAACACACGATAGCGGCACGAGGGTGGGCGCGGTGCGTTAACCTTGTGTCCCAGGAGAAAACACATGCAAGGACGAAAATTGTGGGCACTGCTCGGGCTGGCCGGTGCGCTGGGCATGGGCAGTCTGCCGGCGATGGACGCCGAGGAGGGGATGTGGACCTTCGACAACCCGCCGATCAAGGCGCTCGAGTCAAAATACGGCTTCACGCCCACGCAGGCGTGGCTCGATCATCTGCGTCTTTCAAGCGTGCGGCTCAACGACGGCGGTTCGGGATCGTTTGTGAGCCCCGATGGGCTGCTTCTGACCAATCATCACGTGGCGCGGTTCCAACTGCAGAAGAATTCGACGCCGGAGCACGATTATCTGCGCGATGGGTTTTACGCGGCCAGCGAAGATGAGGAGATGAAGTCGCCTGACCTCGAGATCAACGTGCTGGTGGGCATGAAGAACGTGACCGAGCGGGTGGAGCACGCGAGCGAGGGGATTGCCGATCAGACACAGGCGCTTAAGGCCCGCCAGTCGGAGATTGCGGCCATTGAAAAGGAGAGCAAGGACGCGACCGGCCTGCGCTCGGACGTGATTTCGCTTTACAACGACAGCGAGTACTGGCTCTACCAGTACAAGGCTTACACCGATGTGCGGCTGGTGTTCGCGCCGGAGGAGCAGGCGGCGTTCTTCGGCGGCGATCCGGATAATTTTACTTATCCGCGCTACGACCTGGACATGGCGCTCTATCGCGTGTACGAGAACGGCAAGCCCCTGCACACGGAAAACTACCTGAAGTGGAATACGAAAGGCGCGACGCCGGGGGAGCTGGTGTTTGTCTCCGGGAATCCCGGATCTACTTCGCGGCAGGATACGATGTCCGAGCTCCTGTTCGAGCGCGACGTGATCGAGCCGGACCTGCTTGAATACCTCGACCGCGTCACGGAGGCAGAGCAAAATTTTGCCAGTCAGGGGGCGAAACAGGCGGAGAGAGTGGAGAGCTCGATTTTCTATTACCAGAATGACATCAAGGCCATCCGGGGCGAACATGAGGCGCTGCTGGATAAAGAAGTGATTGCGAAGAAGAAAGCGGAAGAAGACGATCTGCGCGCCAAAGTGACAGCGAATCCTGTGTGGGAGAAGGAGTACGGCGGCGCGTGGGATACGATTGCGCGGATCATCGAACCGGAGAAGGCGGATTTCGAGAAGCGGTTTTTCCGCCGCACAGACAGCCAGTTATTCAATATCGCCCTGGAGATCGTGCAGTACGTGGCGGAGGTGAAGAAGCCGGATGGCGAACGGCTGCCGGAGTATCACGAAGCGGGCTTGAGCTCGCTGCGCTTCCAGCTGCTTTCACCGGCGCCGATTTACCCCGACGTGGAGAAGCTGAACATGACCACGACGCTCAAGATTGCGGAAGAGAAACTGGGCGCGCAGGACGCCTATCTTCAGGCGATCACGCAGGGAAAAGGAATTGATGAAACAGCGGATGCGCTGGTGGAGGGGACGAAGCTGGCCGATGTGGCGGTGCGCAAGGCGCTGCTCGATGGCGGCGAAGCAGCGGTTGCGGCCTCGACCGACCCCATGATCGAAGCGGCAAAGCGCGTGGACCCGATTGTGCGCGCCGATTATTTGTATCATCGCGATCATGTGAGCAGCGCGCTGACGCCGGCCGAAGAAGAGATTGGCAAGGCGCGGTTTGCGGTTTACGGGAAGAACACCTATCCGGACGCCACTTTCACCCTGCGGTTGAGCTATGGCACGGTGGAGGGTTATCCGTACAACGGAACGCAGGCTCCTCCGTTCACCACGTTTTACGGACTCTACGATCGCGCGGCCAGCTTCAGCAACAAGCATCCATGGGATCTCACGCCCAAGGAAACGGCGGCGCTGGGCAAGCTGGACCTGGCCACGCCAATGGATTTCGTATGCAGCGACGATATCATCGGCGGCAACTCCGGGTCGCCCGTGGTGGATCGGAACGGCGACCTGGTGGGGCTGATCTTTGACGGGAACATTGAGTCGCTGGCCGGCGATTTTGTCTAT
This sequence comes from Acidobacteriaceae bacterium, assembly GCA_030040425.1. GTDB lineage: Bacteria > Acidobacteriota > Terriglobia > Terriglobales > Acidobacteriaceae > Telmatobacter. Next base: position 4,190 of record JASHTS010000199.1, read on the forward strand.
GACGGGGAGAAGAACCGCGCCGTGGCGGTGCATGCGGCGGCGATGATCGAGACGCTGCGCAAAATCTACGGGGCCAATGCGCTGGCAGACGAGATCGAGGGCAAACAGTAACGCGATTCCAGGCTCGGGAACGCAATCCCGGCGTGGCAGCGCGCGGGGTGCGCGGAAGAATCCGCTTGACAGTAATTGCGGATGATTTATTCTTGCCTCACCCCCGCCTGTTGAGGCGTTTCCATGAAAGTTCACCCGGTAGCCCTTGCGGCTCTGGCTGCCGTGCTCGCGTCTGTGCCTTTGCCGTCCCAATCCGGGGGACAGGCAGGCGGCGCGAAACGCGCCCTGCTGGTGGGGATTGATCTCTACGAGCCCACAGGAACCCAGGCGCAGCATCCCGCCGGATGCCATGGGGGCCGCTGCGACCTGCCTGTCTTCAACAACCTCGATGGTCCTCTGAACGACGTGGCCGCGATGCGCGACTTGCTGAGCAGCCCCAAGTTCGGCTTCGACCCGAAGAACATTGTTGTGGTGACGAACCCGGCGCTCCCGGCCACGCAACTCCCCTTCGTCAATCTACCGGCTTCCAATACGTCGCACGACGAATTGCTCGCTGCGATGCAGAAATACCTTGTCGATGTGCCGCAGAAGGGCGACACGGTGGTGTTTTACTATGCGGGTCACGGCTCACTGCGCGTGAACAGCAAGGGCACCAAGCTGGCCATGCTGGTGGACGGCAAGCCAAGTCATGCCGACAGCACGCTGGTGCCCTCGGACGCCTGGACGGGAAATTACGACATCCGCGACCGCGAGATGACGCGCATCTTCAATGCGGCGCTGGACAAGGGCGTGCGTCTGACGGTGCTGCTCGACAGCTGCCACAGTGGATCGTTTACCCGCGGCGTGGAGCTGGGCAGACAATTCAAGGAGCGCTCGCTGGGCTACGATCCCCGCGACATCAACGAAGGCCCTGACCTGCAGGCGAACGGCGACGAAGTGCCGGCGCCCACGGAGCGCAAGGCGAACCCGGCACTGGTGTTCTCCGCCGCGCAGCAGGACCAGACGGCGAAGGAGCGCGACTTCGGCGATACGCCGTCGACGATAGTGGCGCACGGCGCATTTACGGTGGCGCTGATCAAAGCGCTGGAGGCGCTGCCGGCCGATGCGCCGGCTTCCGACGTCTACCGGCAGGTGCGCGCGACCCTCGAGGGCGAGCAGGTGGGCGACCAGACACCGGCGATGGACGCGAGCGAAGAGCGAATGCGTGAGCCCCTGTTCGGCGGCCTGAAGGCCGACACGGGCAAGACGCGCGCCGCCGTAATCGGCGTGGACGAGGATGAAGGCACAGTGCTTCTCGATGCGGGCAAACTTGCGGGGATCGACACGGGAAGTGAATTTACGTCACTGAGCGCGGACAGCGAGGGACGGCACACCAAGGTGAAAGTCGATAGCCTGGACGGGCTGACGCATGCGACTGCGAAGATTGTGACTCCATTGAAGGCGACGGTGACCGTGGGGCAGATCTTCGAGCTGACCAAGTGGGTGCCAAGTGAGATTGACACGCTCCATGTATGGACGTGGCCGGCAAACCTGAGCGCGCAGTCGATTGAGAGCGCGGTGGAGCAGGTGAAGTCCGCAGGCGTGACGGTGGTTGACGATCCGGTGGAGAAGCCGTGGAGCGATATGCTGGCGTGGAACGGCTCGGACTGGGAGCTGCGGCACGCAGGACGGACGCTGGATACAGAAGCAGGCGCGAGCTTGTCGGCGGATGCGATCGCAGCCGCCGGTAAAGGAGCGACACGACTGTGCGTAGACGAGCCGCTCAGCGCCGGCGACAAACAGACGCTGGCCGCGGTGAGCGCAAGCGGGCACGGCGAGCCGGCGATCGCCTACCAGAACGATGTGAAGAGCTGCGATGCGTTTTTGCTGAAGCAGAAGGACGCGTGGGTTGTGCGCCGCGTGGAGCAGGCTTCAACCAGGACGCTGGGCGCAACGGTGAGCGCGGCGGCCCTAAAACAGAATCTCGGCGCGGATGCGAAGCTGTGGGTGAACTTGCCGCCTCCGCGGGAACTGGCGGCGAAGCTGGCTTTGCATGTGGATGGAAGCCTGGTGAAAGGCGTGGACGATGTGGCCAACGCCGACTACATCCTGGCCGGGAGCCTGAGCGACGATGGGCCGCAGTGGGCGTGGTTGCACAAGGCGGAGTACATGGCAGGTCCGCCCGCAGCCCAGACGCACGATCACAGCCCGGGGTGCTCGACGAATTCCAAATATCCGGTGGCGAGCGACTGGGTGGTGCTGGCCGATCCGGCGTCGATTGCCGATGCAGGCTCGGTGTTGAACGGCTACGTTGAGCGGCTCGCCAAGGTGAACGGGTGGCTGAATATTGCCGACAATCTCTCCGGCGCATCGGATGCCGAGTTTTACAGCCTCGTTTTCAAGCGCGTCACGGATCAGTCCGTGCTTCCGCAGGGCGTGGCGGCGAAACAGAATGAGCGCTTCAAGATGTACCTGAGCTCGGACGATCAGATCATTGAGAAACGCTGGGTGTATGTCCTGGATATCGACTGCCATGGCAAGGGCTCGCTCCTTTATCCGCTGGACACTGCGGACAACCGCTTTCCCAACGACGCCGACACACCCATGCAGTTCATGCTGCCGGGCGCGCCTACGCTGCGCATCGGAGCGCCGTTCGGCGTGGACACGGTTTTGCTCATCAGCACGCAGGAGCCGCTGCCTGACCCTTCGGCGTTGAACTTTGAAGGAGTGGGCACACGCGGCGGAAGCAGCGCATCGAACAATCCGCTGCAACAGTTGCTTTCCTCAACCAGCGCGGGAACGCGCGGGCCGGTGCCGGAGATGCCGACCAACTGGAGCATCGACGCCACCACGCTGCAAAGCATTCCGCAGGGGACGCAATAATGCGGCGCTGAAGAGGCGCGGATGCCTGGCCCTGCACCAGGAGCCGTCCGCCGAAGCGATCGCACTGAACAATTTCCGGCTTGCTTTCGAGCAGCCGTGATAACCCAACTCGGTGGAGGATTCAAAGTATGACCTTCCCACGACGTCAATTTCTATCCGGCGCCGCAGCGCTGGGCCTGCTGAGCACGCTCTTCACCCCTGAGCAGTTGCGCGCGATTCAGGAGACGCAAAACCAGGATGCGCAAAGCGGGTCCGCGCAAGAGGAAGAAGAGCTGCCGCACTCTTCCACCGGATTCTGGGGCGGATTCTATGACCAGGTGAATCCGAACAGCCCCGACTACGGCAAGCCTGAAGCCACCCGCGGCGCCGAAAGCCTGGCCAGTCCCGAACTGGAGACGCAGTACCTGCATTACCTCAGCGACAGCAAGCAGCTGCGTTATGCCACCGCGATCGACAAGAGCGAATTGCTGGATCACGATGGTGACGTTTCCGTGAGCATTCTCATGAATCAGTTCCGTCCCAGCGCGGAAGACAGTAAAGACAAGAACGCCTCGCAACTGCGCGTGGACACGACGCAGAACCATCCCTTCATGAACTTGCTTTCGCCCCTGGCCTGGACGGCGATGGCATCGCTCAAGCCGGACAAGGCAGGCCAGATTCCGCCCCTCGATCAGCTGGGATTTAAGTCCGACCAGGTGATGAATTCGTCGAGCCACATACTGCTCACGCAGGGCAGTGGCAAGGTTGCGGTGAACATTTCGCGCGCGGCCAGGAATTCCGGATTTGTGAAGGCGCTCGAAGTGATGGTGGAAGCGGCCAAGATGGCGGCGCCGTTTGTCGCGTTGCCCGCGGTGAGCGTTCCGGCCATGAGCGCGTTTTCTGAGGCGTTCAGCTATTGGGAGAATCGGACGCAGTTCCTCATCAACGGCAACCTGGTGAATGCCGCGGCCACGCAGCAGGCCATGGACGATCCGGAGCTGCATTCGCCGCTCATCGGGCTGATGGCCGGCGACTACGTGGTGGTGGCCAAGAAGGACACTGACCAGTTGCACGCGCTGTTGCCGCAGCTGCGCATCTTTCAGGGTTACCTGGTACACGCGGATACGGATCTGAACCAGCCGCTCGACCAGGTGCTCGCGGACAAGCGGATTCCGGATATTACGTACGCCACCGTGAAGGTGGGTGTGAATCCCATCGATACCTCAGCGCCGGCAAAGACGAATCCGGCGGCATCGCCGAGCTCATCGAGCGCTAAGGAGAAAAAGAAATCGGAAAAAAACTAAGCGGAAGGCAAGGGCGTCACCTTACCGAAGGGACTGTGGCATAAGCAAAACGGGAGGCGCGTGAAGATGCAGTAAACTAAGGAGCAGCCGCGCCTTACGCCCTTGCGGAGGGATGGGTGAGTGGTTGATACCGGCGGTCTTGAAAACCGTTGTGCCCGAAGGGGTACCGGGGGTTCGAATCCCTCTCCCTCCGCCATATTAAGTAGTTTATTTTCAATGCTTTAGAGATCAAAGTCGATTCACGTGTGCAATACGCGCGATATGCCTGGCTCAATCCGCCCGGCGCAAGTGATGAAGAGTTAAGGAAGCGCACGCGCACGAATTCTTACCATGCACGCCCGGCCTGGCTGGTGGATGCGCACCGAAAGCTCGATGATGCCGCCTGCGCCGCCTGCCGCTGGCCCTCCACGCTCACCGATGCGGAGATTCTTGAACGTCGGCTCGCGCTAAATCACCGGCGCGCCGCAACGCGACGTGAGGCAAGAGTGAACTGCTGCCATGAAAGTCTCGATCTCGAATGCGCGAGCGCCCGTGTACCTTGATCCCGCTGCGGCTACCAATCGAACTATTGCGCCTCTGAATGCAGAGCAGACGGCACCGGCGCACGTTGAAGCGCGAGAAGCTCCGGCTTACAGCACGCACGAAGCAGCCGCAACGAGTCTGCCTGCATTTCCCGGTTGTTCTCGAACGTCGCAAACACTGCGTCCAGAATGGAATTTGCCGCGGCATCCCGGGGGCGGCGGATGCTGTAGTGCATCCATTTCCCCTCGCGCCGCGCGCTGACAATGCCGGCGTTGCGCAGATAGGCCAGATGCCGCGAAATTTTCGGTTGCCCCTGTTGCAGAATCTCCACGAAATAGCAGACGCACACCTCCCTCTCGGCCATCAGGTTGAGAAGGCGAAGCCGTGTGGGGTCGGCGAGCGCCGCAAACAGACGGGCGAGAGCGAAGGGTTTGGACTGCCTTGCCATGCCGAAATTATATACGCCTTGACAAATATATTCTACATTTCATACATTCGCCTTAGCCGATGTGAGGTGCTTGTTTCATGGACACAAAGACGCTGGTGCAGGAGAAGTACGGGGCCACGGCCCGTTCCGTGCGAGCGAGCAGCGCAAACGCCTGCTGCGACCGTAAGCCGATCTGCTGCGATCCCATCACAACCGATCTATATGGTGATGCCGAAAAGGGACTGGTGCCGGAGAATGCGGTGCGGGCTTCGCTTGGCTGCGGCAATCCAACGGCATTGATCGAGCTGAAGCCGGGCGAAGTTGTCCTTGACCTGGGCTCCGGTGGTGGTATCGATGTGCTCCTGTCTGCGAAGCGAGTGGGGTCAACCGGCAAAGTCTACGGCCTCGATATGACCGATGACATGTTGGCGTTGGCGCGTGAAAACCAAAGGCAGGCAGGCGCCTCCAACGTCGAGTTCCTCAAGGGCGAAATCGAAAGCATCCCGTTGCCCGACAACTCCGTCGATGTCATTATCTCGAATTGCGTTATTAACCTCTCCACTGACAAGTCCCGCGTGCTTCGCGAGGCCTTCCGCGTGTTGAAGCCGGGCGGACGTTTTGCTGTCTCGGATGTGATTGTGCGCGGCGCGGTTCACGACGAGGTGCGCCAGAGCATGGTGCTCTGGGCGGGTTGCGTTGCCGGTGCTTTAGAGGAGGGGGATTACAGGGGCAAGCTCGCGGCTGAGGGATTCATCGAGATTTCTCTGGAACCGACCCGCGTCTACCGGATCGGGGATGCAAGAGGGTTCCTCAGCGAGGCCGGGATCGACGTTGACGCCATCGCGCCGCAAGTGGACGGCAAGATCATGAGCGCGTTTGTGCGAGCAACAAAGCCAGCAGCCCAGCCTGAGAGAGCGCTATGACGGAAAAGCGCTACAACGTATTGTTCCTTTGTACGGGCAACTCTGCGCGCTCGATCATGGCCGAAGCCATCCTCAATCGCAAGGGCAAAGGCAGATTCACCGCGTACAGCGCGGGCAGCCATCCCACCGGAGGAGTGCGCCGGGAAGCGTTGAAGCAAATTGAATCGGCGGGCATTTCCACGGAGGGACTGCGCAGCAAATCGTGGGATGAGTTCGCGAAGCCGGGAGCGCCGGAACTCAACTTTGTGTTCACCGTGTGCGACAACGCCGCCCGGGAAACCTGCCCCTACTGGCCGGGGCAGCCGATGACGGCGCATTGGGGAGTGCCCGATCCTGCGGCGGTCAAGGGTGCGCCGGAGGAAATTGACCGCGCCTTTCACGATGCCTTCGTGACTCTTGAGCGGCGGATCACGCTTTTTCTTTCATTGCCACCGGCGACACTCGAAGGAATGACCATTCAGGAAGAACTCAGGCGGATAGGGCAGCAATGAAAGCGTCTCTGATGCGGAGGCTCACAGCGGAGTTTGTTGGCACGCTGTTTCTCTTGGCTGCTGTTGTCGGCTCCGGAATCATGGGAGAGCGGTTGGCTTCGGGCAACGTTGCCGTTGCTCTTTTGGCAAATTCCATCGCCACGGGCGCGGCGCTTGTGGCGCTGATTCTCGCCTTCGGTCCCATCTCCGGCGCTCACTTCAATCCGGTTGTGACTCTTGCGGAGGCGTGCCAGGGCGACACGATCTGGCGAGACGTGCCGCTCTATATCGCGGCGCAAGTGTCGGGGGCTGTCTCCGGGGTCGCTGTTGCCAACTTGATGTTCGGTGAACCATTATTTTTCACGGCGGCGCGCGCGCGCAGTGGCTGGGGACAGTTGTTCAGCGAGTTCATCGCTACCTTTGGATTGCTTGCCGTGATATGGGGTTGCGGCAAGCCGCGCCCGTCTGCGGTTCCGTATGCGGTTGGTTCGTACATTGCGGCGGCATACTGGTTTACTTCGTCCACTTCGTTTGCCAACCCCGCGGTCACTCTTGCTCGCACTCTGACAAACACCTTTTCAGGCATTCGCCCGGCGGACATGCCCGGCTTCGTCTTCTCCCAGCTTGCAGGGACGTTCGTGGCTGTCCTGTTCTTCCGCTGGCTGCGTCCGTCGGGCGATACTGCACAATTACCCGCTCCCACAAAGTGAAGTTCTTCAGGATCGAAGAAGTCGAAGTCATTCGTCGGCTCGGAGCGCAGCAGGTACTCCGGAAAGGTGCGGTAATTCCAGGATCCCGGCTGATTGGAAGAGGCAGTGTCGAGCTCGAGGCATTGAATGAAGGCGTGCCGGTGTCGAGCGGATGGTTGTTAAACCCTCTGAAGCTTCCGGCATAATTCGCATTGGTCGACCACGGGATTCGCGTCTTCGAAAGGTACTCGAAAATTGCGGTAAGCTCCCATCCGGAGGTCGCCTTATCCAGCCAGGTGGAGTTGTTGAGAAACTGCCGTCCCTTGCCGGAAGAAAGCTGATAGATTGTCTCTTTAGTTTGTTCTGGAGGATGGCATGCGGAACTGCAATTGGCGAATGTTGCCGCTCTCTCTGCTTGCGCTGGTCTGCACGGGGTATGCGCAGCAGCGTCCACCCGCGATCCCTCTCGGCCAGCTCGATCCCACGCGTACGATCAAGCGGACCGACCTGTTTTCCTCTTTTCACGCGCCGCTGCCGGAGCAATACATTTGGACGCGCGAGGACTCGGCCGTGGCAGAAATGGGCGTGATCCATTACACCACGCCCGGCGTGAACGACATGACCGGACCGCATTACTTCCGGGCTCATTTCCATCTCGACAGCGTTCCCCCTGCGGCGACGCTCTACGTGGCCGGACCGCGGTCCGTGGTGGTGTACGTGAATGGAGAGCTGGCGGAGAGAGTCGCGTCCGACCTGCTCAATCCGCTGGACATGCATGTATTTCGCGCGGATGTGGCGAAATGGTTGAAACCGGGAGAAAACCTGATCGCCATCGAGGCCGTGCGCGGGCACGGCGTACCCGGGTTTTTGAACAGCCCCATGGCAATGCAGCAAATCTTCGGCGAAGTGATGGTGGCCAAGATCGTTCCTGCCATCGGTGGTGTGAACGCGCCTGCGCTCCTCGTCAGCGGTCCGGAATGGAAGGGCACGCTGCATGCCGGCGACGGATGGGAGCGGCCCGACTTTGATGACTCGAGATGGCCGGCTGTAGCGGCCATCGCGCCTATCGAGGGCTCGATCGACCTTTTCCAGTGGAATGCCGATGCCGGGCTATATGACTGGCCGGGCTATGAAGGCGCGTCGCCCTTTCTTGCGCACACGTACTTGCCTGCCGCGGAGGTGATGGATGTGGTGGTGGGCCGCAGCGAGTTTGCGAACCTGGATGCGCTCACGTCGCCAGAAGGAACCGGCAACGAGTTCACAGTTAGACTGGGCAGCACCGCGCCGGGCGAAGAGTTTGCGCCTGGATTGACGCTCGACTTCGGCCGCGAAGTGACGGGCCGCGTGGAACTGATCTCTGACTCAAATAGCGAGGCCGCGGTCTCGATTCAATATGGCGAATCGAAGGGCGAGCTCGACAACGATCCCTACCTGGGCGTCAATGTCCTCCGCATCGCGCCGCATCAGGCCGCGCATGGACCGAAGTCCGCCTTCCGGTACGCGCGCATCCGTTTTCTATCCGGCCCGGAAGAGATCAAATTCAAGGCGATCCGGCTCGAGGACATCTATTACCCGGTACGATACCAGGGATCGTTCGAGTCCAGCGACGCGCTGCTGAACCGCATCTGGGAGACGGGCGCGTATACCGTGCACCTGTGCATGCAAGACGATATCTGGGACGCGCCCAAGCGCGATCGCGGGCGCTGGATGGGCGATACCGACGTGAGCGGGCATGTGAGCGATGCAGTCTTCGCCGATCGTTTTCTGCTCAAGGACACGCTCTTGCGGCTCATCGGCAATGCGCCGGTTGAGCAGCACATCAACGGCATCCCCGGGTACTCATCGTTCTGGTTTACCGAGCTCGAAGATTACGAGCGGCACACGGGCGACATTGCCTATCTGCAGCAAGTTCGTCCGCAGCTTCTCCAACTGCTCAATTTCATGGACAGGGAATTCGACCCGGAAAACAACTTCATCAACCGAACGCACGCGTGGCTGTTTGTGGATTGGGCGCCTGGGTTGAACGGCGATACGCCGGAGGCGCGTCGCGCGACGGTCATCGAATACTACCGTGCCTATCTCGCCGGCGCCGATCTGTTGCGGCAACTGGACGACGCGAAGGATGCGGAGCATTTCGAGCAGCGCGCCGCCGATCTCAAGAAGAGCGTGCAGGCATCGGTATGGTCCGCGGCCGATGGAGATTTCGGTCCGCGCTGGCAGACAAACGCGATGGCGGTGCTCTCGGGTGTGGCCGACCCCGGCCAGTATGACGCGATCTGGAAGAACGTTCTCTCCAAGGTGGGTGAGCCCACCTACCGTCCGGACCTGATTACACCGTATTACGGAGCTTATGTTCTCGATGCTTTTGCGAAGATGGGACGGCGAGCCGAGGCGTTGAAGTGGATGCGCGAGTATTGGGGCGGCATGATCGACGAAGGCGCAACATCGTTCTGGGAGGCTTACGATCCTTCGTGGCCGAAAGACAATCCGCATGTGGATTTGCAGGCCGATGGGCGCGCCGGCTACTTCGTCAGCCTTGCGCACGGATGGTCATCCGGGCCGACCTATTGGCTGATGGAACAGATCCTGGGCATTCAACCCGTGGCCGAGGGCTTCAGTGAAACCGTGATCCGGCCCGACCTGGCGGACCTGCAGTGGGCGCGGGGGCAGGAGCCCACGCCGCAGGGGTTGCTGAAGGTGGAACTGCACAAGGATCGGGGACTGCAGGCCGCAATCGACCTGCCGGAGGGCGTGCGCGCTACCGTGCTCTTTCCCATCGCGCAGGGCGCCGATCACGTGATGGTGAACGGCGCGGCGAAGCAAGGCCCGTTGGCCGAGAATGGCGCACGCATGGCCATCACGCTTGATGCGCCGGGTCACTACGAGCTGCGCGCCGTCGGAATCCGTCTCTACCGCCCAATCAACACAAACGCTCCCCAATAAAACGGCAGGTCCTTTCCATAGCGCTTCTTCACCGTCTCGCGCTCTTCCAGTTGTGCCTGGCGCAGCGCTTCGGGCTTCTCCATTCCGCCCAGCCACTTTTGGTAGAAGAGTGACATCAGCTCCTGCGTCTCCTTATCCGGCACCGACCACATGCTCATCATCACCGCGTCGGCTCCGGCCTCCTGTAAACCGCGCCGCAAGCCAAAGACACCGTCAACGTTAAGATCTTTCCCCAATCCCGTTTCGCATGCGCTCAACACCACCAGTTCCGTTCCCTCCAGGTTGAGCTGGCTCGCCTCGTATGCCGTCAACACACCATCGTCCACGCCAGGCTCCTGCGCCGCGCCTTGCCGCACGCGATCCGCGCCCGCAAAAAACAGTCCCGATCGCAGCATCGGATCTTCGTTTACATTGGCGGCTGTCCCTTCTGCTTTCGCGTTCGCCTGCAATTCTTCATCCGACAGAAAGTATCCGTGCGTCGCAATGTGCACCACGCGCGGCGCGCGCACCTGCACCACCGCATCCTTCAGCGCCAGTTCGCCCGTGTACTCTGTCGCCTGCCATCCCGCTGCCTTCAGCAGCTCGTCCACGGCGTCCACTTCCACCTGCGTCCCGGGAAGCGGATTCAGATCGCCACCCTTCAAATCTCCGCCCCGCGATGGAAACTGCGCCGCATCCGCATTCGAAATCGTCGCTTCTGGAGCCGGCCTTTGCCCTGCCTGCGCCAATTCCTGCGTTCCCGCTCCCGTCGCGCCGCCGCGCAGTTCTGCAATGGCCGTCTTCTGCTGCACCGTCGTCAAATCGAACTTCGGATTCCCCACCAGCAGCGCGCTTTTCGCCTGCGTAACATGCGGGGGCAGCAGCAGATCCTTGGTGCTGTTCACAATGCGAAGCTGAATCTTCTCCATTAGCAGCTTGCCATCGCTGTCCGCCATCAATCCCATCGGAATCGTGTCCAGCACCCCGTCGGGCGAAACATACACGCGCTTGGCTCCGCCCAGCGCCGCCTCCAGGGGCTTCCAGAACCCCGCGTACGCCGCGCTTGTATTCGCGGCATTCGGCGGTTGTCCCGGTGCAGCCGGCGTTTCCTCTACTTCCAGTCCGCGTGTCTGTCCCACATCTTCGCGATAGGCGATCATCGGCCCGGCTTCCAGGTTTTTCGCCGTTCCCAGGGCCACAAATGCAGGCTCAGCGCAATCAGGCGTCACCACCAGGGCCGCGTAGACCCTCTCCGAAGTCAGCGCGATGCCGTCGCCGAACTGGAACCGCACAAACTCCACGGCTGTCTCGCCTGGTTTCAGCGTCTTCTGCACGTCCTTCCATGTCGCAGCGTTCTGCGTCTTCTGCTGTGCCCACACGGCAGAACGCTTCATTAGCTCTCCTTCCAGGGCGCTCGCCTCATTTGCAGCCTGGCTCAATTGCTGGCGGTAGTTCGCAGGGTCGCCCGTGGTCGAATTCATGAGCGCCGCAACCTGCGCCTTGTCGCCGGCCAGCTTGTCGAGCATGGCCATGGCCTGCGAATCGCCGCTCGCCTGCACTGCCGCGCGCATTGACGTTGCACTCTGCGCAATCAACCCCTTCTCCGCGAGCACCACGTCGTACATTTCGCCCGTCAGTTCCGGCATCTGCGCGTGGTACTTGAGCACGAAACTGTAGAAGAGAGGAAGATCTACGTAAAATCCCGCCAGATAGATCAACCTGTCCCGCTCGCTCATGGTGCTGGCGTTGGCTCGGAATTCGTCCATCCGGTTTTTGAGAAAATTCTGGAAATACGGCGCCGCCTGCGCGGGCTTGTCCCATGCGTAGTACAGAGCCGCCAGGTTTTCTTCCGCGTCGCCCACGCGAGTGTCGTTGCCCTGGGGATGAGCCTGTTCGATCTTCAGATGTTCGAGATAAAGCGGTTCGGCGTCGGCGAACTTCAGCCCGTCTTTGTAGTCGCGCGCCAAACCCAGTTCGGCGTCGGAAACGGCTGTGCTGTCGGCTGGCCCGGACTTTTCCAGAATTGCCAACGCCTGCTTGTGCAGCTTCTCAGCCAGGTCGTGGCTCTGCCCGTCCTCCGCAATGTCTGCGAGGCCGTCGAGGCATTGGGCATAACCGACGCTGGCATTGCCCTGCGCCTTCTGGTAGATCTCTGCCGCCAGCGTGAATCCCTGCCGCGCCTGCTCATATTTTCGCTCTGACCGCAGCACGAACGCCGCGTTGTAGATCACGTCGGCTACGCGCGGGTCCGATTGCCCCAGCACCTTCATATAAACAGGAATCGCGTTGTAAAAATACTGGTCCGCCACTCCATAGTCGCCATGAAAGCCGTGCAGCGTTGCCAGGTCCGCCATGATAATCGCGGTCGTCAGGCTTTGCGGCCCCACTGTTTTCATGTCGATCGACAAGGCCTGATTCAGCGCCCGGTCCGCGTCGCTGTAGCGCGCTTCGAAGTCAAAGAGATCTCCCAGATTATCCAGAATTACGGCCACATCCGGATGATTGGGGCCCAGCACCTTTGCCGTGTTTGTCAACGCCTGCACCAGCAGCGCTTCGGCCTGCGGATACTTTCCTTCGTCGCGAAAAAGCGCTCCCACATCCTGCTCGGTGGTCGCAATTCCCACCAGGTCCGGAGGATTCTCCTTCTCCATCAAAACGATGCCTTTGCCGTAAGCCTGCTCGGCCTCAGCGAACTTGCCTTCATCGTGATACACCGTCGCCAGGTCGGCAAGAGCCACTCCGATATGCGGGTGATCCGAGGCCGGCACACTCAAATCCAGCGCGATTGCCTGTTCGTAAACCTGCTCGGCATCGGTGTATCTGCGCATGGATAGATACAGCGTGCCCAGCCCATCCAGCGCGGTGGCCGCATCGGCGGTCTTTCCCAGCTTGGAATCAATTGCGATCGCTTTTTTGTAAAATGGCTCCGCGTCGGCGTATTTGTCTTCTTTCCTCAGGATCAGCGCCAGGTTGTTCGCGTCCGTCGCCACCAGCTCGCTATTCTCGCCTTGCGTCTTCGCGGCGATGGCCAGCGCCTGCCGTACCGTTTGCTCCGCAGCCGGATAATTCGCCTCTTTCAGATACACATTCCCCAAGTTGGCGAGCACGTTCTGCGTCTCTTTTCCCTCCGGGCCTTCCAGCTTCGTATCGATCGCCAGCGCCCGCTTCAGATTCGTCTCCGCGTCGCTGTATTTTTCCAGCGCCAGATTCAGGGTCCCAAGCAGACCCTCGGTCGCCGCGAGATGCGCGTCATCAGGCCCCCACGTCGCCTCCGCCACGCGCTCCTGCTGCTGCGCCAGCGCAAGAGCTGCCGTATAGTTTCCCTGGTCCATCAACTGCAGCTCTTGCGTGCCCAGTTGATCCCAGCGAGATTCTTGTCCGGGCGCCGGCGCGATTCCCGCCACAAGCGCACACAGGGCTCCGGCGCGCACCAGCAAAGCCAATTTCGACACGGCGATTCCTCCCGGCCTCGCGCCTTCCATGAGGCGTTCCATCTCGTGGCGATCAGGAGGGGAGGGATCGCAGCGCGATTGGCCTTGCATGGACCTGAACTCACCGATGAATTGTACTTTCGCCAAACCTCAAGAGTGCTGTCAAGCAGCATCCTCGACATCTTCGCCCAAGTGCCTCATTTCATGGGCATCCCTGTTAATCTCTGCGGACCGATTCCCGGGATTCCGATTTGCACGGTGCGCTGCCGGCGTTTACGCGCCGCTCTTCAAATTGTTCGCGACCGCCTCTCGAAGCGGAAGGCATGGTTCCAGAGCGCCCGGAGTCCGGGAAGGAACCGGAGACACGGAATCAGCGTATTGACCATCAGATCGCGGCCCGCGCAAACTGCCGGCCCTGAGACGGGATTTGTCTGCGGCTGCGAACCACGCGAAGCGCGGCTCATCGCGCGTTCAATCTTCCCTTGAGGGAGGTCAAAAGATGATTTTTCTCGAATGGCTGCACCGCGGAATGCGCGCGCGGAGCGCTTTAGCTATCTGCGCGGCTTTGGCTTTTGCGAGTGGCGCAACCGCGCAGGCGGTTGCGAGCCCCGGCGGAGGCGCCGATGCCGGCATGGCGCACATGGCGGGACACATGTTTCTTACCACGCTGCGGCCTGCCGCGCCGGGCGACCGGCAGCGCGCCGATGCGATTGTGGCCGCGGCGCGCGAAGCGATGGAGCCCTACAAGGATTATCGCAAGGCGCTCGCGGATGGATACCGGATCTTTCTGCCTAATGTTCCGCAGCCGCAGTACCATTTCACGAATTACGCGAACGCGCGCGAGGCGGCGCACACATTCGATCCGCTCAAGCCGACGTCTCTGCTCTACAGGAAGAATGCGGATGGCGGGTACACGCTGGTGGGCGCCATGTACACCGATCGCGTGGACGCGAGCGAGGATGAGCTGAACGAGCGGATTCCGCTGAGCGTGGCGCGCTGGCACCAGCACGTGAATTTCTGCAAGGCTCCGCCGGGCGATTGGGCAGAATATTTCGGGCCGGATGCGAAGTTCGGGTTGATGGGATCGATCGCGACGCGCGAGGCCTGCGAGGCCGCGGGCGGAGTCTTTATTCCGCACGTGTTCGGCTGGATGGTGCACGTATATCCCTATGAGACCGATCCGAACAAGGTGTGGTCGATCGACGACGACGACCAGGGCCACGACAACATGGATCATTCCGCAATGCCCGGGATGCAGGGGCCGGGGATGCAGATGAACTGAAGCGCGTTCGAGCCAAAGCGATGCGTCCGGCAATCAATAGGCAGGCGGAAGGCCGACCTGCTGCACCAGCGACCGGTAGCGCGGGTCGGCGTGCAAAAAATCATACGCGGGATCGCACTGGACCCAAAGCAGATCGGGTGTGCGCTGCTCAAGAGCCTGCTCAAGGAGAGCCAGAGTTTTTTCGCGATTGCCGAGCTGCGCATAAAGAATCGCGAGCGACATGGGCGAGACGTAAGTTGTCCTGGAGTTTCTTTCGAGCTCGGCGATCTGCCAGCGAAGCGTGGCGTCATATCCGCCGGCATCGAAGGCTTTGCGGAGGCCCTGTGCGAAGGCTGAATCGCCGGTCGCCTCTGCCATCTTTTCCTCTTCGGCGATCGATTCTTTTTTCATTCCTTTACAGCGATACAGCACGGAGAGAATCCAATGGAGGCTCTCATCGCCTGGCGAGGCGCTCAGGCGCTGCTGCGCGTCGGTGATGCCTGCGTCGTATCGCCGCGCGAGCTGGTAAGAGTATGCCAAGGCAAAGGGGCGGCCAAAGGGATCGATCTCCGTGGCTTTCTTTTGCTGCTCGATGGCCTCAGCGTGGCGATTGAGCGAGGCAAAAATCTTGGCGCGGAAGTGATAGGGTTCCGCGAACTCGGGGTCGAGCTGAATGGCAGTGCGGCACTCCTGGTCAGCGTGCACAGGATCCCACTGCGCGAGAAAGATGGTGGCGCACAGAGCGAGGTGCGCCTGCGCGAGCGTATTGTCGAGCGCGACGGCTCGGCTTGCCGCAGCGAACGCCGTTGGAAGCGCGCTGCGCGGATCGAGAAGAGCATCTACGGCGCCAGCGCCGTAATAGTCGGAGATGCCGGCCCAGCCGAGGGCGTAATCGGGTTGAATCTGCACGGCTTTCTCGAAGTATGCCTCTGCGTCCTGATTGCGGCCGGCAAGCCATAGATAGTAGCCGTGGAGATAGGCGTCGTGGGCCTCGGGATTCACGTAGCGGATCGTTGGGGGTGTGGCCACGGAGCGATGAAGAAAGGCGGCGATATCGCGCGCGGCATCGTCGGGCAGGGTGGGGACTTCATCCGGGCTGCGGTCGTAGCTTTGCGCCCAGAGATGGGTGTCAGTGTCGGCGCGGATGAGCTGAACGGTCATATGAACGCCGCCCGAGGAGCGGGAGACAGAGCCCTCGACGATGGCGTCGACGCCCAGCGCATGGCCAATCTCAGAGAGGGGACGGTGCACCCCCTTGTACTGCATGGCAGAGGTGCGGGAGACGACGCGGAGGGTGGAATTGCGGGCGAGCATGGTGGTGAGCTCGTCGGTGGTGCCGTCGGCAAAGTAGTTCTGGCTGGGGTCGCCGGAGAGATTGTCGAGCGGCAGAACGGCGAGCGAGGCGATGGGCGCATCGCGGTGCATCATGCGGGCGAGGACCGAGTGGGGACCGAGGGCAGGCGCAAGGAGGACGAGCGCAGCAACAGCCGATCCGGAGATGAGCCATAGTGCGCGATGCGAAGGCCGATGAGTGGCGACAGGCGGCGCGGGTCCATCGACGGTAGCCGCGATTTCCTTGGCAGGGGCGGGTGCGAGCTCGACCTGGACGGCGGCGGGCCGGGCGACGACCGAAGCGACAAAGCGGTAGCCCACGCCGGTGACGGTCTGGATGAAACGGGGGTCTTCGGTGTCGTCGCGGAGAACGGTGCGGATTTTGCGGACGGCGGTGTTGATGCCATGCTCGGTATCGACGAAGACGTCGGATTCCCAGAGGCGCTTGGCAATCTCCTCGCGGGTGACGAGTTGGCCGTCGCGGGAGGCGAGCAGGATGAGCAGCTCCATCGGTTTGCGCTCGAGACGGAGGGAGCGGCCTTCGCGCAGGAGCTCGTAACGGCCGCAGTCGAGCCGGAAATCGCCGAACTGAAATATGAGCGCGGGCAGCGGATTCCTCCGTGGGGAGTCGCATCTTCGGGGGATTCCACCAAAATACCACGGATTCAGAGGCTTGGCGCTTCACCAAAACTTCACCTCCGGCTTTACCCGCCCTTCATTGCGTATGCGAGGCGAGTTGGGATTAGCTCGGCTGGAGCCGGCGATTCCGGCCGAAGAGGAGGAGAAGGACATGAAGGCGATGGTTAAAGTAGGTATGTTGGCGCTGGGTGCGCTCGCGTTTCTGGTTCCGGCCAAGGCCGCGCTGGCACAGTGCGGGCTGCCGGGGAAGGCGGTGAAGCCGTCAGCATGGCACCCGCAGATAAGCGGCGCAAGGCTGGTACGCACCGCCGATGGCGACTGGGACGGACCGCCATCGATTGTGGGCATGTGGCACGTGATCCTCACGGCGCACACGGCTGGAGGCGAGCCGGTTTCGCCGCCCATGGTAGTGGATAACGCCCTGGTCACCTGGCATGCGGATCATACGGAAATCATGAACTCCGTGCGTCCTCCGCAGGATGGCAACTTCTGCATGGGCGTGTGGGAGCAGACGGGGAAAAATCAGTACTACCTGAACCACTTTGCCTGGTACAACAACGAATTTCCGACCAATCCCCCCACCGTGATCGGGCCGGCCGTGGGCCCGACACACATTCAGGAGTGGGTGACCCTGAGTCCGGACGGGAGCCACTTTACGGGATCTTTTGCCCTGACCGCGTATGACGACTCGAACAAAATCTTCGCGTCGTTTACCGGCTCATTGAGTGGCACGCGGATCACGGTGAACACGACGGAAGAGGACCTGGTGAATTAGAGGAAAGGACGAATAGATAGTGTGGAATTGCGACAGGGCGGCGGAAGATGCCGCCTTGCCGCGTCCGCTGGCGGGAAGACTCAGCGTTCACACCAGAGGAGTTCGCTCGATCGAAGCCAGGGATGAGGCATCGGGCGTGGAGCCTCAGGAAATTCGACGGAATCATGGCTCGAGGCCATTGCCCCGAGAGCTATTTCTCAAGATCCTGGTAGGCGCGGACCCAGGCGTTCATCACGTCGTCGAAAGTGAAACCGGCCTCCATCTTGCAGTTCGAAAAGGAGTCGTCTTTCTTCTCGCAGCGGGCCACGATTTGGCCCTGGCTGTTGTACAGGGTCAGTCCACCATCGCCTTTCGGCATTTGCAGAAAGACCGGCTGGGTAGCCGCGTTCACGGGCTGCGTGACGTGGGTTAGAGGCAGGTTAGCCGCTGCAGCGGCCGCCAAGGCAAGCGCAAATAAGCTATGCACGGGAACTCCTGGACTTTTGAGTGAACTCAGTATAGGCCTTATCGCGCTTATCCGTCGTAGCTCTTATTGGTTACGGGCCGAACCGAAGTTTGGTGGGGCAGAAAGCGGTTTTCATGGCGCGCCTGGGGGCGGCCGCGCAGGGTATTGGACTGGACACACGGCCTTCGGGCTGGGATCCGCCTGGCGATCAGGTCCTGTATTTTCAAGAGAGATGAGCCGGGGCGGCGAAGCGCCGCTTGAGCCAAGCCATGCGCCTTTCCACCCAATTCCTGTTATCTGCACTCTCCGCGGCCCAGTTTCCCAGCGCGGCCGCGCCGGAGATTGCCTTTCTGGGCCGGTCGAATGTGGGCAAGTCAAGCCTGCTCAATGCATTGGTAGGCGCGAGGGCGGCTCGCGTGTCGCAGACGCCGGGTCGCACGCGGGCGATCAATTTTTTCCTGGTTTCGGATGCGCGCAGCGCCGCGAGGATGGTTTTCGCCGATCTGCCCGGCTATGGCTACGCGAAGATTGCGAAATCGATCTCCGCCGAGTGGCCGAAGTTTATTGAGCCGTATCTCGAGAAGCGCGCCTCGCTGCGGCTCTGCGTGTGTCTGGTGGATGCGAACGTGCCCGCGCAGGCGCGCGACGGGCAGTTGCTTCATTGGTTGCAGGCGCAGAGGCGCGACTTTGTGGTTGTGGCCACCAAAGTGGATCGGCTGAGCGGCAACGCGCGGACGCGGAACATGGCGGCGCTGAAGAGCGGGCTCGGCGTCGAGGAGATTCTGCCGGTTTCCGCGAAGACCGGCTATGGGCTCAGGGACTTGTGGGCAAAGATCGCAGAGGCGGCGAACGAGGAATCCCGGGCCACGCTGACGTGAGGAATCAGGAACTACGGAACGGCGACAGGAGACGGCGGGTCAGCGTCGCCCCAGGGCCCGAAGGTGATTTCGATAGGGACCCCGATGCCTGCGGCGCCGAAACGCGCAAGGATTTCCCCGGCTTCCCGTTGCGTGACCCGCAGTGGGCGGGCGTTTTGCGCAAAGCGGCCAAGATAACGGGGGGCGCGCTCGATCCAGCCGCGCCCAAGGCCGTTATCGGGCGACAGAGCATTGAGGGCGAGGGCATCGAGCTTCGGCAGCCAGAGCGCAGGAGCTTCGGCGACGCGCCAGGTGAGCCAGGTCTTTTCTTCCTCTGCCGGACCTTCTTGCGCCGGTGTGCGAGGTTTGAACGTCACGCTATGGCTTCGCTCGCCGGGCCAGTGCGCGCGAGCGCCGGTGAAATTCTCGGCAAACGAAAGGTCGGGGACGACGCCGCGCGCGCGCATCTCGGCTTCGATCGAGACAGGCGCGGCGCTGACGCAGACGGCAACGGTCTCGTGTTTGCGAACCTGATTCTTGAGCACGCGCAGAGCTTCGTCGAGCGAGTGGACGAGAAAATCGACGATTCCATCGCGCATGGCCTGCTTGCCCACGGCCGGGTCGGCGGAGGCGGCGAGCGTGGCGGCGCCGGCGAGATTGGCGGCCACAGAGCAGGCGCGGCCGGCTTCATCCATCTCGCCCGCGTAGAGGAGCCGGCCTCCCAGCGCGGTTTCGCCCGGCACCACCGAGCGCAGGAGAGTTGCGAAGGCCTCTTCCACCTGCGCGATGAAGGCGAATGCGGCCGGAGATAAGGGTGCGAGCGGCATCCGGGGCGAATCGATGAGCTCAGCTTAATCCAGTAGCTGATCTTTGACTGAAGTCTTGCGAACGAAGAAGTCGAACTCGCCCGGCTTGAGGGGAACACGCGGGTTGCGCTCGTACTTTCCTTTGTAACATTCGTTGGGGGCGATGACGCCGGTGGAGAGAATCTGGGCAACGGGATACCAGTGCAGCGTGGCGAGGTTTTTCTCCATGCCGGCGTCACAATTGATGTAAATCTCCATGCCGTCATTAAACGTGCCCTGCACGGAAAAGAACTTCGCGCTGGAGGGAACGGTGACCGTGCCAATACCCTGGTCGTCGATGTGCAGCGTCTCGCTGCGGATGTCATCGTCATGATCGAGGCGCACGAGCAGGTTGTTGGGCATGAGCGGGCGCGCAGTGCGGGCATCGAACATGCGGATGGTGATGACGGTGCCCGCCGCCGTTCCGGACTGAGCCTGCACCCGGTGAAGCGTGGCGAGGCAAGAGAAAGCGGCGACCGGGCAGAGAGCCAGGGCAGATATTCGGAGTGCGCGCAACCTCAGGGGAGTCATGCCTTTACTTTGCCATGGACCACCTGCGATTTCCAGACGGGAAGCAGGGGAAACCGTTACTGATGGGGCAACACGGAAGATATTGGACGGCTCGGATTTTCAATTCCGAGGGCGCGTGTGCGGAAGATCCGGGAGGGAAACGTCACCAGGAAGAGTAAGGCTGACCGTCGGAGCCGGTCTCTTCGGAGCCGGAGTGGACGTC
The DNA here is from genome assembly GCA_030040425.1 of Acidobacteriaceae bacterium. Lineage (GTDB taxonomy): Bacteria > Acidobacteriota > Terriglobia > Terriglobales > Acidobacteriaceae > Telmatobacter. The sequence continues at coordinate 24,657 of JASHTS010000199.1, forward strand.
GGAGATGCCCGGCTCGGTCTCGTCGATCGAATACATGTCGCTGCTGGTATCGGTGACCCAGGTGTCGTTGGCGTGGGTCATGGGGTCTTCGGGGATGGCGCGCAGGTAACCGGCCTGGACGAGGTCGTCGAGCGACTGCGGGGCCTTCTGCTTGTCCATAGTGTAGGAATCGATGGCGTCGCGCATGACGTGCAGGTCTTCCTTGAGCACAGCCTCGCGCGCGCGCTGGATGGCGCCCTCGAAGCGAGGGATGGCCACCACCGCCAGGATGCCGATGATCATCATGACGATCATCAGCTCGATGAGCGTGAAGCCGGATTCGGATTGGCGCGTGCGGCTCAGGTTGCGATTCCTTCAGGGGCCGAAGCCCCAGTCTTACGATCCCTTCCGTTTCGGCATGGCTGCAGCCATTCCCTGATTCAACGCTCTTTCCCTTTTGCGGCGCGAACGAGTTCCCGCCACCTGCAACTTATCCATGACCGGTCACCAGGTGTTGTACTTGGTGCCGTCGAGAGCGGTGCCGTCGGATTTCGAATAGACATCGAAAACGCTCTGGCCACCGTAGGAATCCGAATCCGGGTCGTCCTGCATGGAGCGCAGGCCCCACTCGGCTTTGCCGGTCATGGGGTCGACGGGGATGCGGCGCAAAAACTTGAGCTTCTTGCCCTGAACATCGACGCCGTCGACAAGCGTCTCGAGGTCGGGCGGATAGTTCTGGCTGTCAACCTTGGTTTGAAAAGCGCCCTTGTCGGCTGCGTCCTTGTACTTGTCGATGGCGTCGCGCATCATCCACAGGTCATAGCGAAGCTGGCGCTCGGACTGGCGCTTGTATTGGAACCGGGCGATGGGAAACGCGGCCCCGGCGAGCACGGAGAGAATCGTTATGGTGACAATGAGCTCGATCAGCGTGAGCCCGCGCTCGCGGCGAGGGACGGCTCGGGTTGGCGCCATGCATTCCAGTTTGCCTGCTCCTCAGCGGCTGAAGTTCCCTTTCTCATTATGCGCTCGGGCGACACGCCTGAAGCCGCGCCCTTTCAAAACCTTCCGGGACGAACAGCCATCATCCTGAAGAAGGCGGCCGGAGGGTGACTGAAGTCATGCCCTGGCACTTCGCGCCTTTGCCCTAACGACCACCGCCGCCTCCGCCTTCTTCGTTCAGCGCACGGTGACGCTGGCCGGCGTGGACTGCGCCGCGATGGTCTGCTGCGCGCTGGTCATTACCGAGGCGCGAGTCATGGTCAGGGCGCTGGCTCCCGCAGCCTTCGCCTGAAATGTTAGGACGCACACAACCCCTCCGCCGCTCACGCCGGCGGCGCCAGGTGGGCGCGAGGCGACGATGATCACGTTGCCCTGGCCGTCGTCGCGGTGAATGAGGGCCGCGGCCTGGCCGTCGCCGCTCAGGAAGTTCCCGGACTCCACATTGATGAGCCCGAGCTTGCCCGGATCGAAGTGAATCTGGATGGGCACCGAGGCCACATTGGAGGCTCCGTTGAGGACCACGGGCACCTGGAACGTGGTTCCGGGAGCCAGAGGCGCGGCCGGGGGAGTGAAGCTGAAGAACGGTGATCCGACCGGCTGCGCGCTGGCCTGGGGTCCGTTGCCGGGCTGCGCGCTGGCCGGCGCAACCGTCTGCTGGCTGGGCGGAATGTTGGCCGGCGGGGCCGGATTTGCACCGGGCGGCGCGTTGCGCGGGGCGCCCACTTCCGCGCCACTCTCGAGGTTGTTGATGGCAGCCTGGCGGTCTCTCGCTGCCGCAGCCTGTTGCGCCGGTGTCGGCGGCGCAGCAGCCGGCGGCGTGTAAGGCGGCGGGCTGAAGTTGGGCTGCTGCGTCTGGCGCATCTGGGCCATCGCCTGCGGGGCGGCAACTTCAGCGCTTTGCGCGGGAAGCGTGCCGAAGCCCTGCTGATTCGCGCCGGCAGCCGGCGCACCGGGAATCGGCTGTTCCATCGCGGTGGGACGCATGCCGGGCGCGACGGTGCCATCCATGGTGCGGCGCAGATCGATGGACTGGCCGGAGCCGGTGTCGATGGCGCGCAGGTTCTCCTGATCGAGGTACTGCGAGCGCACAATGTGCGGCACCACGACGAAGACAATCTCGTCGTTCTGGATGGTGTGATCCTTGGACCCGAAGATGTACTTGAGAATGGGGATGGAGCTCAAGCCGGGGATGCCCGTCCAACTTTGCTGATCCTGGTTGTCCTGGATGCCGCCGATGATGCTGGCCTCGCCCTCGCGCAGGCGGATGACCTGATCGACCACGCGCTGCGAGAGGATGGGCTCAGTGACGCCGCTGATGGTGACGGAGCCCGACTGCGCGCTGACGGTGATCTTGATCTTGAGGGTGACGTCGTGGTCGTAGTGAACGCTGGGCGTTACTTCGATTTCCACGCCGACATCTTGATATTGGAATTGGGTATTGACGAGCGAGCTGACGAGGGCCGTGGCCGCACCGGTCTGGTAGGAACCGGTGGCGATAGGAATCTTGGAGCCGATCTTCATGTCGGCCTTCTGCCCGTCGGTGGCGCGAATGCGCGGATCCTGAAGGATCTGCGTGTTAGCGTCTGTGAGCAGAAGATTGAGCGTGGCCGCTCCCACGGTGACCGCGAAGTCAGAGGCTTTGAGGTGCGAAAGGTTGTAGAGCGTAGGCGAGCTGGAACTGGTGGAGCAGGTGGTCTCGCCTGAGGGGCAAGAGGTGCTTGAGGTGCTGCTTGAGTTGGGCGCCTGCAAAGCCACACCCACGCTCGAAGGCCAGGAGATGCCAATCGTCCGCTCCCAGTTCTTGCTCACCTCGAGCACGGCGGTATCCACGACCACCTCCGCGCGCGGCTTGTCCAGATCGCTGATGATCTTCTGCGCCAGCAGCAGCTCGTCCGGGGTTCCGCGCATGACAATGGCGTTCTGGCTCTGCACGCCGTAGACCTTGGTGTTGGGCAGCACGTTGCGCAGGGCGGTCTGCACGTCATTCAGGTCGTTCTGCTGCCAGGCGTTGGCTAGGTAGAAGGTCTGCACGGCTTGCTCGTCGAGCTCGGTGCGCTTCACGCGCGTGTTCTGAGCCACAAAGATGGAATTTGCCGTAATGGGGCGCCAGAAGGTGTTCGACATGGTGCCCACGATGCGCAGCGCATCGAGCAGAGTGACGTTGTTCAGATCGACCTCGATGCGCTTGGAGTTGTAGTCGGGATCGAAGAGAACGTTGATGCCGGCGGCCTTGCCGATGGCCTGATAGACAACCTTGGTGTCCTGGGTCATGTGCAGAGTAAGCGGCTCTTCCGACATGGGCTTCAGCTGCACCGGGCCCTCGATGGTTTCGAGCTCTTGCTCCTCGCCGGCCAGCTCCGGCACGGCCATCTCCGGCGGCGCAACCGCCTGGCCCTGTTTCTGGCGGACCAGATTGATCTCCTGCTGGGCTTCCTCGTTGGAGGGGTCGATCTCCGAGGCGTGGATGAACTCCGCCAACGCGCCCTCAAGATTGCCGGACTGGAAAAGCTTGCGGCCGGCGCTGATGTGCGCGGCAGAGGCGGAGAGACGCACGCGGTAGAGTGCGGTCTGGTAGCGCAGATCCTTGGGGTTTTTCTGGAAGGCCTTCTGATAGTCGTCGAAGGCCGTGTCGTAGTCCTGGCGCGCCTCGGCCGCCTCGCCATGCTTGAAATAGGAGTTGGCGGAAGGCCCGGAGGCGTGAAGACGCGGAGCCGAGGGAGCGAAAAACGCCAGCGCGAGCAAGAGCGCGAAGCCAGCGCGGCGACCGGCGCGGGGCAGGGCTCGCGGCCAGGCAGACCCGAAAACGGACCCTAAATCGGACTTGGCGCAAGTGGAGAACTGATTGCGGTGCGTCATTCTACTCCCAGGCGTTTCAAGCCCGCCATCTCTTCAGGGGCGAGATCATACGGGCTGGCAGGGCCGCCCGGCGCGCGATTCTTGCTGCTGACCGAAGCCAGCTGGAGATGCCTCATTGTAGTGAGCGAAGCCTCGGTTGAACAAATCCGGAGTTCGATCGGCGATTCTGGCCGATGCTAGGATGGGAATTCGAGGACGCCTTCCGATGGCCCGCCAGAGCAGCCATGTCGTGGTTCCAAGAGACACACCCGGCGCGGGCAAGCCGGCGCGGCCGCGCGATCCGGTGGCCAGCGGCGAGCGCGATGCGGCGCAGAACCGGGCGGCCGGTCATCACTATTTTCTGCTGGAAAAAGTGGAGGCGGGTGTGGCGCTGCGCGGCACGGAGGTGAAGTCGATCCGCGAAGGTAAAGCCAACCTGAAGGACGCCTACGGCCTGATCAAGGACGGTGAGGCCTTCCTCCTGAATTTGCATATAGGTCCGTATTCGCATGGAAATATCGCCAACCACGATGAGACCCGGACGCGCAAACTGCTGCTGCACCGGGAAGAAGTGCGCAAACTACAGGGGAAGACGCAGATCAAAGGGCATACGCTCATCCCCACCCGGCTTTATTTCCGCAACGGGCGGGTGAAATGCGAGCTGGCCCTGGCCAAGGGCAAGCAGGATTGGGACAAGCGGGAGACGGAGCGGCGTCGCGAGGCCGACCGCGAGGCGCGGGCGGCGATCAAGGCGAGCAAGCAGAAGGGTGGGCGGTAAGATGAGCCAAGGAAAGGAGATATAAACTGACTAAGATGCAGACGGAATTGAGTTTCGCGGGACTTGCAGGGATCGAGACCGAGCTTCTAGCGGTGACGGCAGTGGATACGCAGTCCGCAAAAGGGCCGGAACCAAAGCCTGCCCCGGCGCTGCTGACCAGCGATGAAGCGGTGAGGGCTGCGGCGGCGACCGTGATCCAGAGCGGGGAGTTCAAAGCGGGCGCCAATGAGACGCTGCTGCTGCACGCGCCGGGAGGATTGAAGGCGAAGCGGTTGCTCGTGGTGGGGCTCGGAAAACAGGACAAAGTGACCGTGCACAGCGTGCGCAATGCCGCCGGAACGGCAGTGCGGTTTGCCAAGCCGCGAGGAATTCGCGAGCTTGTCTTCGCGCTGCCTCAGCTCGATTCCGAAACGCCGGCCCCGGCTTTGGCGAAGGCGGCCGTCGAGGGCGCAGTCGTGGGGGACTTCGATGCTGATACTTATCGCAGCGAGCGCAAAGACCAGAGGGTGCAGCAATTCAGATTGGTGGCTCCGGCGGGGTTAGACGGTAAGGCCCTCCAGGCTGCGTTTGCCGAGGGCGAGATCGTGGGTGAGAGCCAGAATTTTGCGCGCACGCTGGTGAATGAGCCGGGAAACAAGCTGACGCCGACAATTCTGGGAGAACGCGCCAAGGAGATGGCCCAGGAGGTGGGGCTCGCGTGCGAAGTGCACTCGACCGGCAAGCTGCACGAGCTGAAGATGGGGGCGTTCTGGAGCGTGAGCCAGGGATCGGAAGAGCCACCGGCGCTGATCGTGCTGCGCTATGAGCCGGAGGGCGTAAAGGCCGGCTCGAACAGTGGGCCGGTGCTCGGGCTGGTAGGCAAGGGAATCACCTTCGATACGGGCGGCATCTCCATCAAGCCGGCCGACAACATGGAGAAGATGAAATACGACATGGCCGGCGGCGCGGCGATGCTGGGCGCCATGCGCGCCATTGCGCTGCTGAAGCCGAAGGTGCGGGTGCTGGCCATCGTATGCGCGGCCGAAAACATGCCCGACGGCAAAGCGCAGAAACCCGGCGACGTGCAGACGGCCATGACCGGCAAGACCATCGAGATCATCAATACCGACGCCGAGGGCCGTCTGGTGCTGGCCGATGGGTTGAGCTACGCGCGGCAACTGGGTGCGACCCACCTCATCGATGCGGCCACGCTGACGGGTGCGATCGGCGTGGCGCTGGGGCAGGTGAATGCGGGCGCGTTCGCAAACGACGACGCGACCTTTGCGAAGTTCGAGGCGGCGCTCAAAGCGAGCGGGGAAAAGTTCTGGCGCATGCCGCTGGGCGAGGAATACGCAGATCAGATCAAGTCCGATATCGGCGACATCAAGAATACAGGCGGCCGCTACGGCGGCGCGTCGACGGCGGCCGAGTTTCTGCACGCGTTTGCCGAGGATGTGCCGTGGATTCATCTCGACATCGCGGGCATGGCGTGGATCGATGAGACACGGCCGTATATTGCCAAAGGGCCGAGCGGCATAGGCGTGCGGTCGATTCTGGAGTGGGTAAGGAGCTACTGACGCTGCGCTGTGCGACGGACGATCAGGGATGGAAGATACCGATCCGAAGCGCATAAAGACTCGGAACCTGTCAAAAGCCGGGACGACGAAAGAGTGCCAATGCCATGAAATCAATTTTCTCTGCGAGTGATCGGTATCCTCTCCTGGCTGTGCTTCTTTGCTTCATACTGTCGCTGTTGTGCCCGTCCCTGAGGGCCCAGCAGGCTCGGTGGACCGAGGAGCAGGCCAATGCATGGTATGCACAGCAACCCTGGCTGGTCGGCGCCAATTTCCTGCCTTCCGACGCCATCAATCAGCTCGAAATGTGGCAGCCTGGCACCTTCGATCCCGCGACCATCGACCGCGAACTCGGGTTTGCCGAGGGCATCGGCATGAATACCATGCGCGTCTTCCTGCACAATCTCCTATGGGAGCAGGACCCTGAAGGCTTCAAGCGCCGTATCGATACGTTTCTCACCATCGCCGCGAAGCACCATATTCGCCCCATCTTTGTTCTCCTCGACTCCTGCTGGGATCCTTATCCGAAACTCGGCCCGCAGCATCCGCCAATTCCCGGCGTGCACAACTCGGGCTGGGTACAATCGCCGGGCGCCGAAGTGCTCGCCGACCCCACGCAATACCCGCGCATTGAGCATTACGTGGAGGGCGTGGTCGGCGCCTTTGCCCGCGATCCGCGCATCCTGGCCTGGGATCTTTGGAATGAGCCCGACAACGACAACCAGGGCTCCTACGCCAAGGTCGACGTGAAGAACAAGGCAGAGATCGTGCAGCGGCTCTTGCCGCGGGTCTTCGCCTGGGCGCGCAGTGTGCATCCCACCCAGCCGCTCACAAGCGGACTGTGGGATGGCGATTGGTCCTCCGTCGACGCGATGCTCCCCGTGGCTCGCATCCAATATGAAGAGTCGGACATCATTACTTTCCACGACTACGGCTGGCCGGAACATTTCGAGCAGAGCATCAAAGAGCTCCGCCAATCGCACCGCCCCGTCCTGTGCACGGAATATATGGCCCGCAGTATCGGCAGCACGTTTGATACGATTCTTCCCATCGCTCATGAGTATCGTGTCGCTGCCATCAACTGGGGCCTCGTCGCCGGCAAGAGTCAGACTTATCTGCCATGGGACTCCTGGAGCCGCCCGTATGTTCTCGAGCAGCCCCCAGTCTGGTTCCACGATGTCTTCCATCCCGACGGCACCCCCTACCGCGAACGGGAAGCCGAAATCTTTCGTAAACTCACCGGCACGCGATAACGCAGCTGCGCGACCATCGACAATCCAGTCGCGCCCAGATGTGGTGCTTCGGGCAATCCATTGCAGCGGAAGCGAACGATTATCTCACCATCGCGAGACGTTCAGGTTGGCGAGATAGACCGTGGCGTGGCTCGAGCCGAGGCCGTCCACCTGGAACTGGGTGTTGATCGTGGGTCCCCAACCCAGGTCGTACTTTCCAAGGACGGTTTCGTTGATCGTGTATTCGGTTCCATCCAGCCACACTGCGTGGTATGTGATATAGCCGGAGTCATCGTGGGAGTAGTAGGCCTCAAGGTGATGCCACTTATCCTGCGTCCAGTCGCGAGGATTGCAGGATGTGCCGCTCTTCGTGATATGGCTCGGCCGAGGATTCGCGGCGCTGCCGATGTTGGCCGTGTAGGCAAAATGCCCGGAGTAACCATCGCAAATGATGCCAAACATCACGGTATCGCCGTCGGACATGGTCTGGTTGATATCGAACTCAAGATTGGCAATGTGAATTGAGGAGCTGGTCAGATAGAACCAGCCATCGTAAAAGAAGTTCTGCGCCGAGGTGTTGTCGGAAAAGCTCAGCGAGTAACGCTCGTCCCCGCTGTTCGAAAACTCGGTCACGAATTCCCGCGAGCTTCCGCTGATGGAGGGCGAGCTGACTACCGTCATCGATCCGCTCGAGGAGCCGGGCCCTCCATCGTCGTGTGTGGCGCTCCAGCCGGACATCGCGTCAAGATTGCTGACCGACGCGGCGCTCGAGGGGACAATCGCGCTATCAGACCCGCTATCGGAGTCACTGGAATCACCGGAGACGATATCGATGGCAACGTCGGCAACGCATGCGCTCCCCTTTCCCCAGGCCTTTACATGGAGAGTGTGGTGACCGGAAGGACCGCTGATCGACTCATCGATGGATTGGCTCTTGATGAGCGTTGTATCCGCGCTGCTGTCAAATGAGTAGCCCATGGCGGTTACGTTTTGCGATCCACAGCTGGTCGCAGAGGCGGAGAGCTTGAACGGGGACGAAACCTGATCCTGATTTGCAGGGCTGGTGACGGTAACCCCCGCCCAGGCGGGAACGGCGACGGCGGCTGAAAGCGACAACACGACTGACAAAACCCGAAGAGTCTTCATGAGATTCCTTTGTGAATGCGGGTAGCTGTTTTTGCGTAGACCCCCGTCTTCGCTCTTCCGACGAAGGAGCCAGAGATACTTTCAGTTGTGAGAGGGCTGGTCTGAGGGGCACAGATCGAGACGCGCCAAGGTCGTACTACTCAGCAACCTCTTGTCCCAATCTCGGCGAGTGCAACTGCCACCGGAAAGGATTTGAGCGCATTTCCCAAAACGAACGCAACGCAATATGCAGCGGACACGACACACTGACCCCGCTGCGTTCCATCTCATGCAAGCAGGAAACGCGATTCAGGCAACTCGGAAAGTGTTTGCACGAATGATTACACACGTCGCCAATGCGGGCAATCATTTTCTTTAATTTTTGGAGACAAAATTTTGCGCGCCAACCAACGATGCAAGAATTACCTGGAGTGTGCAAAAAAGACCCTGAACATTAAGGTCCGGAAGGGGCCGATGAATTCAAGCTGAACGCAAAGCCCATCGATCCGCTCCGTCTGATCGAGCGCCGCAAAGAGAGCGAGAGCCGGAACAGAATCCTCCAGAACCCCATCGCCGGAGTAATCTGGTTCGTGAGGTTGACGCTCCATGCGTGCCGCTGTCTTTCATTCTGGATCGCACGCGCCGGGAAGATGGCTCTCGCTCGAAGAGATCGACCGTCCGCTCATTCAGCCCGGACATCTTCTGCTGAAAGTGCTCGCCTGCGGGGTCTGCCGCACCGATCTTCACATCGTCGATGGCGATCTGGCCGCTCTGCATCCGACCATCGTTCCCGGGCACCAGATCGTGGGCGAAGTCGTCGAAGGCGCAACTGGTGCGTTGCCTGCGGGTTCGCGCGCCGGCGTCTCCTGGATCGGCGGCGTCGATGGCGACTGCCGGTACTGCCGTCACCAGATGGAAAACCTCTGCGACCATCCCGTCTTCACCGGCTACTCCGTCAACGGAGGCTACGCCGAGTACGTCTCCGTCCGCGCCGACTTTGCGTATCCGCTGCCCGCGCACGCGAAGCCCTCCCGCATTGCGCCGTTGCTCTGCGCGGGCATCATCGGCTTCCGCAGTTTGCGCGTTGCCCAAGTCGAGCGCGGCGAGCGCGTGGGCCTCTACGGCTTCGGCAGCTCGGCCTCGCTCGCCATCCGCATTCTTCAATCGTGGGATTGCGAAGTCTACGCGGTCACGCGCGGCGAAGCGCATCGCCGCGCCGCGCGCTCGCAGGGCGCCACATGGGTGGGCGACGAAGACGCGAAGCCGCCGGTCGAGCTCGACCGCGCGATCACCTTCGCGCCCAGCGGCAAAGTCGTCCTGAGCGCGCTCTCCGCCCTGCGCAAGGGTGGCGTGGTGGCCATCAACGCCATCCATCTTGACCAGATGCCGGCCTTTGACTACGACAAGCTTCTCTGGGGCGAGCGCCAGCTGCGCAGTGTCGCCAATATGACCCGCCAGGATGCGCGGGATTTTCTCGCCCTCGCCCTCGAACTGAACATCGAGCAGGCCGTCACCGAGTTTCCCCTCGCCGAAGCCAACCGCGCCCTCGCGGCCGTCAAGCACGAAACCGCCGACGGCTCCGCCGTCGTTGTCTTTGGAGTGTGAACCTGGCGACTCACTGCCGCGCGGGCAAATTCGCCGGCAGCTCGGAAGGCGGCGGCACCACGGCCATCACTTCCGCCTCCGGCTTGGGACCGGGCAGCGGGCTTTCGAGCGCCAGAGCCAGCACCTCGTCCATCGAATCCACAAAGTGCAGCTTCATCGAATTCTTGATGTTGTCCGGCAGCTCGGCCAGGTCCTTCTCGTTGCCCTTGGGCAGAATCGCCTCGAAGATGCCGGCGCGCAGCGCGGCCAGCAGTTTTTCTTTCAAGCCGCCGATCGGCAGCACCTTGCCCCGCAGGGTGATCTCGCCGGTCATGGCCACGTCGCGCCGCACCGGAATCTTGGCCAGCGCGCTCGCCAGCGCGGTCGCCATCGTGATGCCCGCCGATGGCCCATCCTTGGGAATCGCGCCTTCGGGCACGTGCAGGTGCAGGTCCATGTTGCGGTAGAACTCTCGCGTCATTCCCAGCATCTGCGCCTTGCTGCGGATGTAGGCAAGCGCCGCCTGCGCCGACTCCTGCATTACGTCGCCCAGTTGTCCGGTGATCGTGAGCTTGCCCTTGCCGTCGAGCACCTGCACTTCGGTGGTGAGGATGCTTCCGCCCACTTCGGTCCAGGCCAAGCCTGTTACCAGACCGATTTCGCTCTTCTCGTGCGCCTCCGAGTCGCGGAACTTGGCCACGCCCAGAAATTCGCCCACGTTCGCCGCCGTCAGCTCTTCCTTGTGCTTGGCGCCCGCCTTCACCACCTTGCGCGCCACCTTGCGGCACACGTTGCCGATCTCCCGCTCCAGGTTGCGCACGCCTGCCTCGCGTGTGTAGCCGCGGATGATCTCCAGAATCGCCTCATCCTTGAAGGTGAGGTTCTTCTCGCTCAGTCCCGTCTGCTCGCGCTGCTTCTTCACCAGGTACTGCTTGGCGATCTCCAGCTTCTCCTGCTCCGTGTACCCTTGCAGTCTCAGGACCTCCGTGCGGTCCTGCAGAGCCGGCGGAATCGTGTGCAGCACATTCGCCGTGGCCACGAACAAAACCTGAGAGAGATCGTAGTCGACGTCGAGGTAATGATCCTGAAAGGTCGTGTTCTGCTCGGGGTCGAGCACTTCGAGCAGCGCCGAGGCCGGATCGCCGCGGAAGTCCGAAGAAATCTTGTCCACTTCGTCCAGCAGGAACACCGGATTCTTGGTTCCCGCACGCTTCATGTGCTGGATGATCTGCCCCGGCATGGCGCCGATGTATGTTCTCCGGTGGCCGCGAATCTCCGCTTCGTCGCGCACGCCGCCGAGGGAAAGCCGCACGAACTTGCGCCCCGTCGCCTTCGCAATCGACATGCCCAGCGAGGTTTTGCCCACGCCCGGAGGGCCCACGAAGCACAGGATCGATCCCTTGGGATTCTTCACCAGTTGTCGCACCGCCAGAAATTCGAGGATGCGCTCCTTGATCTTTTCCAGGCCGTAGTGGTCGCCATTGAGTACCTTCTCTGCATAATCGATCGACCGCGTCTCCTTCGAGCGCTTCTTCCACGGCACCGCCAGCAGCCAGTCAATGTAATTGCGGCTCACCGTCGACTCCGCGCTCATCGGCGGCATGGCTTCCAGCTTCTTGAGCTCCTGCACAGCCTTGTCCAGAACCTCCTTGGGCATGCCCGCGGCTTCAATCTTTTTGCGCAGCTCGTCGAACTCGCTCTTTTCGCCGCGGCCCAGCTCCTTCTGGATGGCCTTGATCTTTTCGTTCAGGTAATACTCTTTCTGCGCCCGCTCCATCTGCCGCTTCACCCGCGACTGGATGTTGCGGTCGAGATCGAGCTTTTCGATCTCCACGTCGAGCACGTCGGCTACCCGCGCCAGCCGTGCGGCGGGATCGAAGATGGCCAGCAGCTCCTGCTTCTCCTCGATGCCGATCTGCAAATTGGCTGCAATCACGTCAGACAATTTCGCCGGCTCATCCATGCGTACCGTGGCGATGATGGTCTCGTAATTGAGTGACTGCTGCAGCTTCACGTACTGCTCGAAGAGCGAGGTCACGCGTTGCATCAGTTGCTCGGCCGCGGGCGTCATCTCAAACTGCGACTTGCCGGTGCGCACCGTGGCCACGAAGAATCCATCGCGGTCGCTCACCTCCACAGTCTTCGCGCGCTCCACACCCTCGACAAGAACCTTGATATTGCCGTCCGGCGCCTTCACGCTCTGCACGATGTTGCAGATCGCGCCTACCTGGTAAATATCCTTGGCCTTCGGCTCGTCGATGGAAGCGTCGTGCTGCGTGGCGAGAAAGATCTTGCGGTCGGCGTTCAGCGCCTCTTCGAGCGCGCGCACGCTCGACTCGCGCCCTACCACGAACGGCGTCATCATGTAGGGGAAGATGACCATATCGCGAATGGGCATCATGGGCAGCTTGCGCAGCTCGGATTTTTCTCGTGTAGCCGTCATAAATTCTCTGAATCCATTAGACGCCTCAGAACCGCATCGGCTTCAAAACGCC
>JASHTS010000200.1 GCA_030040425.1 Acidobacteriaceae bacterium
TGGTATTCGATGTCGACGTGCATCTCCTGGGCCTGCTCCGGCGGCAGGCCTGCGGGCTGCACGTGCGCCTGGAAGCTCTTCACCAGCAGTCCCTGGCCGGTGGGTTGGTAGGCGGGCTGAAATTTGATGGAGATGCCGTTCTGGTCCACGTCGAAGTGCTCGAGCAGCATGTCGTTGGAGAAGGTCTCCGTCAGCGAGAGATCGCTGTCCTGCGCGTGAATGGTGTTCACGCTGCCGGTGTGCGTGATGGTGAGCCCATCGGCCGATGCCGGAACCACGGAGCCGTCGACAAACGGAGTCCAGAACTGCAAAAAGCCCTCGAGCGTCTGCTCGGTCACTTCCCGCATTTTTTTGAGGAGTATGGCCGAGTCCTGGTCGAGCGGCTCTGCGGTGCCCATCTCCGGAGTCCACTCGAGCGTGGAGCCGCCCTGGAGATGCGCGTGCAGGTTGATCTTCACGCTCTCAAGAAGAAGGATGCGGGCGTCGTCGGCGTCGACAGAGGAGCCGGCATTGGCGCTGGCAAAGAGCGTGCGCCAGTCAGGATGCACGGCGCAGTCGAACCCTCCCAGGCCGGATTTGGCAGTGGAGTAATAAAGGCTGCCGGCTTTCCGGAGCCACGCATCGTCGGAGACGGGCACGGCATTGGGCACCACCGGACCAGCCGGCGCGGGCTGCGCCGAGGCCAATGGTCCGGGAGGCGCGGCATTTTGCGCCCGAACCGGCGTGCTGAAGAGAGAAGCGGCAAAGCACCCGGCGGCTGCGAAGGCAGCCAGCCGGAAGGGGTTTGTGCGTTGAAAGAGCCAGGGGGAATGCAATGAACTCATCGAAACCTGCTTTCGCAAGTGGCCTGCTTTCGCAAGTGATGGCTTCATTCTTCTCATGTTCCATAGCGCCGCGCAAGGCAGAATTCGGCTCCCGGTGTTATGGTGGGCACTGGCCGCGATTACCTGCGGGAGATTCCGTTGGTGTAGCAGGCCCGTGAAGGGAGGGTTGACGCGTGTTCTTCCGTTGCAGCCTGGCGGCTGCGTTGCTGGGAGTGGCGATCTCGGGCGGGGCGCAGGAGCAGGTGGCGCAGGAGCAGGTTGCGGCCCAGGCGCCGGCGGCGGATCGCGCTGCCGGCCTTCAGACTGCCTTCACGCGCGCCCGAGAGCATTTGCGGCGGGGCATCAACGCATCGAGCTGGTTTGCGCAGAATCCCCGCGACTACTCCGCCCAGCACACGGATACCGAGATCACCGCGGACGACATTGCCACCATGGCGCGGCTGGGCTTCGATAACGTGCGCGTGAGCGTTGACGCGGCGCCGCTCGAGCAGTACCCGCGCGGCGACGACGGACTGAACGACGACTTTGTTGCGCGTCTAGATCGCGCCGTGGATACTATTCTGGCCGACGGCATGGCGGTGACCATCGATCTGCACCCGGAGGACAGCTACAAGCAGCCGCTGCGCACCGACAATGCCGCCGTCGATCGCCTGGTGGCGCTGTGGCGCAAGCTGGCTGCGCACTATGCGGGCCGCGATCCCGACCGCGTCTTCTTTGAGATTCTCAACGAGCCCGAGGTGAACGATCCCTACCGCTGGGCAGGGATCCAGGCGCGCGCGGCCGCAGCCATCCGCGAGGCCGCGCCGGCCAACACCATCATCGCCACCGGCCCCAATTACTCCGACATCGCCGACCTGCTCAGCCTGCATCCGCTCGACGACGGCAATGTGATTTACAACTTCCACTTTTACGATCCGCACGAGTTCACGCATCAGGGCGCCACGTGGGGGCTTTTGTGGTGGCGCTATGAGCATGGCATTCCCTATCCGGCCACCGGGAGCTCCATGCAGGAACTGCTCAAGGAGATCCCCGACCGCGCCGCGCGCTTTCAGCTCGAGAATTATTTTCTCGACGACTGGAACGCGGATCACATCCGCCGGTTAATCGATGAAGCCGCGGGGTGGGCGCTGGTGAATCATGTGCCGCTCGTCTGCAATGAGTTCGGCGTCTATCGCAAGGTGGCCGATCCGGTTTCGCGCAGCAACTGGATTCGCGATGTGCGCACCGCGCTCGAAGCCGATGGCATCGGATGGGCGATGTGGGATTACAACGGCGGGTTCGGCGTCGCGGTGAAGGACCAGGAAGGCAAGTCCGTGGCCGACCCGCAAACGGTGGAGGCGCTGGGGCTCAAGATGCCGTGAGCGGAGTCAGCGGGGTTAGCGAAGCTGCCCGAGGGCACAGAGGCGAGTGGGGTCACGTGGGGAATTTAACCCCGCGAACACGCGCGAAGCGCGGCTAACTCCGTTCACCCCGCTCGCCGCCTCACTTGCTTGCCGTCGTGTCCATCGCTTTGCCCTCGGCCAGCGCGGCGAGAAAGCTGGCCGGCAGCGTGGCGGTGACGACCACATGATCGCGGTGCTGGGTGACTTCGGCGGTCTTCAGCAGCTCCTTGAGGCCATTATTGGCCGCGTTGCCGCCGAGCGGCGCAGCGAAGCCGCGCGCCAGCGTGACCAGCATGGCCAGGTCGGCGGCCTGTCTCACCGCTGCCTGCTCGGTGGGCGCAATCTCCTCCACCTTCATGCGCAGCGCGCCCAAGGAGCCGGGCACGGGCAGCGCCGGCGCCACGCTGGCGATGATGGTCGAGTCCGATTGCAGCGGCAGAGAGAAGCCGAAGACGCGAATGGCTCCGCTCTCAGAAAACGGCAGACCGATCTGGCCGACGCCCCAGGCGACGGAGAGCAGCGGCACCTCGTGATAGTGCGCGGCCAGCAGCGACGAGCCGGCAAAGGGCAGCGCGGCGGTGCGATGCCGGTCAATGATGGAGTGAATCTGCTCCGGCGTGGGCGTGTTCGAGACGGCCAGCATGTCGTAGCCGATCTGCGCCACGCGCACGGTGCGGCCCTGGGAAGGAATGTTGTAGATGGTCTTGCCGGCGTAGTTCTCGCGCGAGGCGGCGTGCGCGTCAAGCCATGCATTGAGCTTCTTGCCTGTGACCCGGCCCACCAGCACCAGGGAGTACGCCACCGGGCCGTTGGGCCCGTTGGGGTCGGGCATGCGGTGCAGCCCGATCGCGACCTGGTCGAGATCTTTCTCCCAGTCGATGCCGGTTGCGTCCACAAACTGCTGGTAATCGGGCGCGCGCTCCGGCGTTTTCACCTTCTTGAAGAAGCTGCGAATGGGCTTGAGATTGATGTAGAGGATGCCGTCGGACTCGGGCAGGAGCCGCGCGGCTTCAGGCGGGGCCTTGGAGCGCAGAAAGACGGCCAGGACCAGCAAAACCAGGACCGCGGCCACAATGAGAAGCGTTCTACGCGTGCGTCGGTTCATGCGGAGCCGTCAGAGATCAAGGTATCACCTGACCTTCGGCTTCGATGCCCGTTAAGCCGACCGCATTATTGTGGCGACGGCGCCCCCTGCGAGGCTGCCGGTTGAGGCGGCGGCGTTTGCTGCGGCGCCGATGGCTGCGGCGCCTCAGCAGCCTCCAGATCCGCACTCAGATGGATGTTGCCGCCGGTGACGTTGAGCTTGCGCGTCCAGTCCGTGAATCCTTTTTTCTTCACTGCAATCTCATGGGTTCCCGGTGTCACGTTGACTGTCGACGGCGTGCTGCCCACGAACGCGCCATCTAAATCGATGTCGGCTCCCGGAGGCGTCGAATCGATGGTCACGCTCGCTTCAGCCGCCGGCGCGGACGCGGCTCCGGCCGGCGCGGACGGAGCGCCGCCGAACCTCGCCATGTCCAGGTGCATGTCGCCGTCGACGAAGGCCGTAATCTCCGTTCCCTGCGGAATGGTGATGTCTTTTCCCTTCATAAACAGGAAGAGCGGAGCAGCCGGAAAGAACACAATCGCCGTTGCCACCATGGCCCCCGTCATGGCTCCCACGTGGCCGCCGCCCTGCGTGTCCTTGTTCGCACGCAGCGCCGCTTTTTCCTGGTCGGCCAGCCGCGCGTAACTGATGTTCACGTTGAGCTTGCCACCGCGTCCCATGTGCCTTCTGGGCTCTGCCTCGGTTACGGTTCCAATGGCTGTGGCTCCCTTGGGCAGCACCACGGCATCATCGACCTTGACCTCTTCCACAACTTCGAAGGGAACTTCCTGGCCTACTTTGGCGTCGGCCGAAGAGATCGTCTGGCTCAACCGGAGCTTGACCGGCGTGCCATCGAGCAGCGTGTTCGGTGGAGGAGGCTGGGATGGGTTGGCGGGCGATGTCGATGCCGAACCTGCAGACGGAGCCGCTTGAACCGGCGGCTGTTGCGGTGAAGCTGTGGTTGGCGGGACTTGCTGGGCAACGAGTAGAGGACAAAGCAGCAACGAGCAAGCTGCAAGAAATACGTCACGCATAGGAGCTCCTCGATGTTTGCGTACGAAGATCTTGCTTGGGGGGACCGCTTGCATCATCAACCCGGCGAGTCAATCGCGCAAGTGGATTTTGGAGGGATTGACAAAAGGCGCACCCGCGCCGCTCCTCTTTTCTTGGGCGGATCACGAAACGCCGGAGCTTTCCTCTGCCCTATCTTCCGGGAGCCCGCGTGTACCTCCTCCTGGCGGCAATCGGGCGCCGGCCACGCTGCGCAAGGCCTGCAACCGCTTCACGTAACCATGGTTAGCCGCAGCGCGTGGTTTTCCTTTTCCGCCCTTGCCGCAGAGGAGTAAACTTGGGAGCACTCCAACCGTTTGGGCTCCGTTTTTCCCGGTATTTATCGTTTACCCCGAGGAG
>JASHTS010000201.1 GCA_030040425.1 Acidobacteriaceae bacterium
GCGCGGACCATCGTGACCGGTTTCCACGGCGAAGAGGCCGCGCGCGTGGCGGATGAAAACTGGGCGCGGATGTTTCAGCAGAGGAGGCTACCATCCGAAGTGGAGAAGGTTTCAATTCCCATCCGGGAGGTTGCCAGGCTGGACGCAGCCTCACTTCAAAAAGCCGAAAGGGACCTAAGAATGAGCGTTCCGATCGATATTGCGCGGCTAATTGTGCGGCTGGGAATGAAGCCTTCCCGGAGCGAGGCCGAGAGGCAGGTACGTGCGGGCGTAACGATTGACAATGAAAAAACCACGCAGCAGTTGATCACCATTGATTCTCGCCCTCGAGAGCTAACCGTCAGGATCGGCAAGCAACTGAAGATTGCGGTGATCACCTAAGCCGTTCTTCCGGGGCTAAAGCCCCCTCTCCCTAATTGAGGCGTTTTCGGCACGGCTGAAGCCGTGCCCTGATACAAGGCGTGGCCTTCCCTGCTTTCAATAGGGACGTGTGGGCGCCGGCACCACCTGGGAAACCCAACCGCAAGATCGGTGAGAAAGCGGTTCGGGTCGATGGCGAAGTTACTGAGAGTCTGATAGTTACGATCGGGGCGTTGCCGGTTCGTTTGGCCGTCCGGATGGGCAAGCGAGCCAAGATTGCGGTGATTGCGTAAATTTGGCATGTTCAGATACGCCAAATGGCGTATCATTACGATGGAGGATTTTCATGGCTGCCCGTTCCATTCCCGATCTTCTGGGCGGTGAGCCGGTGCTGGGCCGCACGGCGCGGCAGGGCGGGGCGCTGGCCAAGCTGGTGCGCGAAGGCCTTCCGGCGCAGTCTCTGTTTCTGCTGGCGCGGCGGCTCGATCTGCGCCAGGCGGAGATCTCGGAGAAGATCGGCATACCCCAGCGCACGCTGTCGCGCCGATTGCACCGCCGCGCGCGGCTCACGGCTGCGGAAAGCGACCGCACCATGCGCCTTGCGCAGGTGTACACGTCGGCCGTCGAGGCGCTGGGCAGCGAGGACAAAGCCACGCAATGGCTGAAGACGCCCAACCGCGCGCTGCGCGGCGGAAGGCCGCTCGACCAACTCGATACCGATCCCGGCGTGCGCGAAGTCGAGGACGTGCTGGGGCGCATCGCCTACGGCGTTTACACCTGATGCTCGTCTGGCGTCTCTGCCGCGCGCGGCATGCGGCGCAGGCGTTCTCCGGCGACGGCGCCCGGCGCTATGGGGGCCGCTGGAACTCGCGCGGCGTGCCCATGGTTTATTGCTCCTCATCATTGGCGCTGGCGGCGATCGAACTCTTCGTGCATCTTGAGCCGGCGCTGGCGCCCGACGACCTGGCGGCGATTGCGGCGCGGCTACCCGACGGCGAACCGGCGCGCACACTCACGGCCGAGGAGCTTCCTCCGGATTGGTGGGCCGATTCTGAAATTACGCGCACGCCCGGCGACGCGTGGATTCGCGAGGGCTCGTCGCTCGCGCTTCAGGTTCCCTCCGTGCCCATCCGCTCGGAGTGGAATGTTCTGGTAAACCCGCTTCATCCGCGCAGGAGCGAGATGCGCATCGATGCGCCGCAACCCTTCGTCTTCGACGCGCGCATGTTCGCATCGGAATCGAAGAGGAAACCTCGAGAGAAAAAGAAGGTAGAGGAGTGAAGGCTACGGCGCGACGCGCAGCGGCACCGTGGCGGGATCGTTCTTCCAGCTCACCACGCGGTTGTTCTCAAAGAAGACGCGCGAGCCGCCGTAGCCGAAGGTATTTTCGGAAAAGAGCGTCGGCGTGCCCTGCACCACCAGGACCTCGTCTTTGGTTGAGCCCACATGAAACGAGGCGAGGTCGGGATCGACAGGCGACTCGGGCCACAGCTTTACGCGGATCGGCGCCGATGCTGCGATCTTCCACCCGCTCAACTTTCCATTCGTGAAATCGAGCTCCGATGCGCCGTAGGTGAGCTTGCTCTCCGTTGAGGCCGTCGGCGCGCCCAGGACCGCGATCACCTCGTCCCGCGTGAGGCCGGCCGTGATGTAAGGCTGCAACCTCACGGCTTCAGCGCGCGAAGCGCCCGGCTCACGCCGGTGCAGGCTTTGCGGAATAGACTGGCCATCGCCGCTCTGCGCATTGGCCTGCTGGGGATCGGCATCAGGGTAAACAGCGGCCGCTACCGGCACCGTCCCGCTCTTCTGCGGAATGAGCCCGTGCAGATGCTCGCCGGCCTGGCTCCAGAGGTTGCCGGCCGTCTGGCGCGCGTTGGCCAGCACGTGGGCGCGCATCTCGCCGTAGATTCTTCCTGTGGTGGGATCCGAGGCGAAAAACGAATCCATCGCCATGAGAAAAACGCCGGCCACCAGCACGCCGGCCACGAGCACGCCGATTTTCAGCAGAGTGACGGCGGGCAAACGGAATCGCGGGCGAGGCGCTCTTTGTGGATGCCGGTGCGGCCTTGGGGGCTGGGCGGAGGGTCGCGGGCGGTGCGCGGCCGGCCGTGCCCGCCGCGGCGTTTCCCTGCCGCCATCCTTCGCGGTGAGCAGGAGAAAAGCGGCGTTGATGGCTTTCAGCTTGGCTTCTGCCGCCTCCCTGAGCTTCAAGTCCGATTGAAACCGGTCCGGATGCCAGACCTTCACCAGCACGCGGTAGGCGCCGCGAATCTCTTTCTCGCCGGCCTGCGCGTCCAGATCGAGAGCCTGCAAAGCCGCGCAGCGCGCGCAGAGTTTGCCCGCGTCTTCAGCCTCGCGACCGCAGGGACAGGTGTGCATGGCGACAATCCGCTGAGTGTGATCCGCTTGATTATAAAAAGATTTTGCCTGCGCCGCTCTCACCGAAAGGTGCTATCCGCTGTGCTTCTTCGTAACTTGTCCATAAAATGAAGGAAGAGATGCCGTTTACAGAACAATACGAGGTGGCGGTGGTGGGCGCGGGCCATGCCGGATGCGAAGCGGCCATGGCTGCGGCGCGCATGGGCCTGAAGACCGCGCTGATCACCATGAACCTCGATCTGATTGCGCAGATGAGCTGCAACCCGGCCATCGGCGGCGTGGCCAAAGGCCATCTGGTGCGCGAAGTCGACGCGCTGGGCGGCGTGATGGGCGAGGTGGCCGATGCGGTGGGCATCCAGTTCCGGCTGCTGAACGCTTCGCGTGGCCCGGCGGTCTGGAGCCCGCGCGCGCAGTGCGACAAGCAGCTTTACCGCGTGAAGATGCGTGAAGTGCTGGAAAGCCAGCCGGGGCTGCACATACGGCAGGCGGAGGTGGTCGATCTCGTCTTGGACGAGGAGGGATCAGGGGCCAGGGATCAGGGATCAGGAGAAGCAGGTCTTTCGGCTTCGCTTCGCTCCGACAGAACATTGGGCGGACAAAGACCGCACCGGCGTGTGCTGGGGCTGAAGCTGCGCGACGGGCGCAATCTGCTTGCGGGCGCGACCATCATCACCACCGGCACATTCTTGAACGGGCTGATCCACTGCGGCGAACAGCAGTATCCCGCGGGCCGCAGCGGCGAGCCCGCCAGCGTGCTGCTGGGGGAAGCATTGCGCCGGCTGGGCCTGCGGACGTGCAGGCTGAAGACCGGCACGCCGCCGCGGCTCGACGGGCGCACGATCCATTGGGATCGCTTTGAAGAGCAGCCCGGCGATGCGGAGCCCACGCCGTTCAGCTTCCGCACGAAACGGATCGCGCAGCCGCAGGTGAGCTGCCACATCGCTTTCACCACGCCGGAGACGCTGCGCCTGATCCGCGAGAACGTGCACCGCTCGGCCATGTATTCGGGGCGCATCGAGGGCATCGGCCCGCGCT
This sequence comes from Acidobacteriaceae bacterium, assembly GCA_030040425.1. Lineage (GTDB taxonomy): Bacteria > Acidobacteriota > Terriglobia > Terriglobales > Acidobacteriaceae > Telmatobacter. Next base: position 3,775 of record JASHTS010000201.1, read on the forward strand.
ACTGCCCGTCGATCGAAGACAAGATTGTCAAGTTCCCCGACAAGACGCAGCACCAGTTCTTCCTCGAGCCCGAAGGCCTGAACACGCACGAAGTCTACGTGAACGGCATGTCTACCTCGCTGCCCATGGAGGTGCAATGGCAGATCGTGCACTCGATTCCCGGCCTCGAAGAGGCGGAGATGCTGCGGCCCGGCTACGCCATCGAGTACGACAGCGTGGACGCGACCGAGCTCGACCGAACGCTGCGCGTGAAATCGATGGAGGGCCTGTATCTTGCCGGGCAGATCAACGGCACGAGCGGATACGAAGAGGCTGCGTGCCAGGGGATCATGGCGGGCATCAACGCGGCGCTCTGGCTCAAGGGCGAAGCGCCGTTCACGATGGACCGCAGCGAGGGCTACACCGGCATCCTCATCGACGATCTCATTTCCAAAGGGACGAATGAGCCCTACCGCATGTTCACGTCGCGCGCGGAATTCCGGCTGCATCTGCGCATCGACAACGCCGACCGGCGGTTGACCCCGCACGGACGCAGGCTGGGACTGATCAACGACGAAGCCTGGGCTGCGTACGAGCAGAAGCAGGCGCGGATGACGGCGCTGGTGCGGTTACTCGCCTCAGGAAAAGTCGATGCCGAGAAGCTGCGCGCATGCGGCCTGGGAGATTTGCCGGCAACCGCCGGCCTCACCTGGGCGCAACTGCTCAAGCGGCCGGAGGTGACGATCGAGCCGGTGCTCAGCGCAGTGCGCTCGGAACTGGAGCGCGAACCGGCGCTGGCCTCCTGGGCAGGGGTTTTATCCGCAGATCCTTCGACTGCGGCCGCTGACGCGGCCTGCGCTCGGGATGACAGAGTTGCGGACGGGGTCCCAGGGGTTGCAATGAAATTGCAGCGTGCGGCCGTGCGCAATGAGGCCCGTGCGGTAGAAACCGAGATCAAGTTCGCGGGCTATCTCGAGCAGCAGAAGAAATCGATCGAAAAACTGAAGGCCGCCGAGGCGGTGCAGATTCCCGAATGGATGGAGTACGGCGCCATCAGCGGCCTGTCGCGCGAGATGCGCGAAAAACTGGAGCGCGTGCGGCCGCTCACCATCGGCCAGGCCAGCCGCATTCCGGGCGTCACACCGGCGGCGCTGAGCCTGGTTCACGTGTCGATTCGCCTGCAGGGAGCGCGGCGGGTCAGCGGGTCAGCGATCCAGCGAGTCAGCAAGTCAGCGGATTGATGGGGATTCAGTCTTCTCACCCTTTTCGCAAAGAGCGCGAAAAGGATGGGGCAACGGCTGACTTGCTGACTCGCGCGGCTACTGAGGGCCGCTCTTGTCGCTCTTGGAGAAAAACGGAATGTGAAACGGTTCTTCCGCCGTGGACTGCTGCGTCTTCTTCGATTTCCCGCCCGCATCGGCGCGCAGCACCGTGCGCTGGGAGTTGATGCACAGCCAGCCGCCGTGCACATGCGCAAAGACATGCGTGAAGACGCCCTTTTCGTCCACCGGGGATGCGTTCACCTTGTGGTGCAGCTCGTAGGTACCGGTGGCGATGGCTATGTCGCCCAGCATGCGAACGGTCACGACTTTCTGGGTGAGGTCGAGGGTTTTGTCGTCGTTACTGATCGCCTGCGCGACTTGTTGATTGCGGGTGGTCACATTGCCGGTAGAGGAGATATCGACGAGCAGGGGCGAGAGCACCAGTTCCAGGCCGTACTGGTCGCGGCGATTGACGGCGTCGGACCAGGAGTCTTCGATCTTCTGAAACTGGGCAACCTCGGCCGGCTGCGTGGATGTAGCTCCCGCGGCAGCGCCCGCATCCGCGTCGGGAGTCTGAGCCGGCAGCGTACAGCAGGCGAGCACAACGAAAGTTAAAGAGGTAAAAAAGCGATTCATAGAAAGTGAAAACTCCCGGCCAGATAAGATTGGCGTCGATTTGCCCTGGAAGGGGCCCAAGAGAGAATCATAGCTCTTGGACTGAGGGCGATGGCGGGAGGAGAGCGAGAAAAGGGGAAGGGCCGCTCAGGCAAGCATTTGCAGGCGCTCCGGTTCGCGAATGGTCACCAGGGAATCTTCAATGGCGATCCATCCATCCTTGCGGAACTGGCCCAGCGTGCGGGTGACGGTTTCACGCGTGGTGGAGGTCATGGAGGCCATCTCTTCATGCGTGAGCAGAAGCGGAAAGCGGAATTCGCCTCCGGGCATCTGCTCGCCGATCTGCTGCGCGAGCTCCATCAGCAGCCGTCCCAGGCGCGTGGCCACGGTCTCTGAGAGCGCGAGGCGGCATGCATCCTGCAGGGCAAAGCGGTACTCCTGGCAGATGCACTGCACGGCGCGCATCTGCGCCTCTTTGTGGGCGCGCAGGAAGGCGAGAAAGCGATCGCGTTCCACCGGCCGCAACTGCGCCGCGGTGAGCGACTCGGCGGAGACTTCATAGACGCCGTGGGCCAGCACCGCGTAGAGGCCGAGGATGGAGCCCGGTCCGGCGACGCGGACAATCATCTGCCGGTCGCCGGACGGTCCGGTGGCGGCGGGGCCGGTGGCCAGCTTGATATATCCGCTGCAGACCAGGTAGAGGCAGCGCGCGTTTTCGCCCTGTGTGAACAGCGCCGTCTGCGCGGGAAGCAGAATGCTGCTGCTGGCCAGCTCCAGCTCTGCGAGCACGGCCGCGCCCAGCGCGCAGAACCATCCCGGCCGGCGATTGGCGCAGGCTGCGCATCCCGGCGGGGCCAGCCGCGGCCCGCGCTGCTCCGGCGCATGGACTAATTCCGGGATCTGCTGTTCCGCCATGGTCTTGCCTGTTTCGTCTAGGCGCCCCGTGTCCGCAGGCCTTGCGCGCCCTCCGCGCCCCTGGCGTTCACGGGGACCTGGATTCCCGGATTTCCGTCGTAGAAAGATTTGCCTGCGACGATTCTGCGTCCTGGGGGCCGGGGCGCGCTGTGATGAGGCGCACACCGGGCTGATCTCGCTTATCCAAATCGGTCTCAAGCCCTTTGAGAGCGCGCGCTGCAGACAGAATCCGCGCATTTTCCTGTGACGAAGCGCGAGCACAGGGCCGCGGAGAGGGCGGTAAGTCATTCCGGGACAGCAATTCAAAGTGGAACGATCGTTTCATTCGCGTGTGACACGCATCACCGTCCCGGCGCATTGAAGCACGTAATCTTTGCTCATGGTGATGCTCCGCACCAGGCGCAGCATCCGCGGCAAGTGATCCAGCAGTGCGCGTTCTGCTGCAGGCCTCAGGCAGCTCGTGTGACGCCGAATGAAACTCGCTGGCATCTGCTCCCGGAAGACTGCAAGGAGAGCATCCGAGGCGGTACGTTTCATGGAGAAAGAAGGGCCTGACAGGCAATTGGCCAACCACACGCTCAAGGGCAACGGGGCAGCTCCGATGAGGCGGCCGGGGCTGCGAAGCTGCAGGATTCTGGTGCTGGGCGCGAGCCTTCTGTGCGCTACCACGCTGGCCGCTGCTGCTCCCCAGGACAAAAGCAACGCGCCTGCAGCCAAGATGGCGCCCGCCACCGACTACGTGGGAGCCGAGGTCTGCGCCACCTGCCACGAAGCGGAGGGAAAGGATTTTCCCACCAATCCGCACAGCAAGATGGTGCTGATGCATGGCTCGAACGGCGTGACCTGCGAGAACTGCCATGGGCCGGGCCGCGCGCACGTCGAGGGCGGCGGCGACGTGACCAAGATCTTCAATCCCGGCAAGGGCGCGCCCAAGCAGGTGGATCAAACCTGCCTGGGCTGCCACGCGGGCGCCCATCCTGACTTTGAGCGCTCGCCGCACGCCAAGGCCGGCGTGGGCTGCGCCAGTTGCCACAGCATTCACCACAGCGAAGTGAAGGAGCAGTTGCTTAAGGTGGCGCAGCCCGGGCTTTGCTTCGGCTGCCACGCGGATACGCGGGCGTCCTTCAGCATGCCGTTCCATCACCAGGTGCCCGAAGGCCTGATCAAGTGCAGCGACTGCCATGACGTGCACGGGACATTCGAGAAGAGCAACCTGCGTTCGCGCAACGATTCCAACCTGATCTGCACCAAGTGCCACACGGAGATGCGCGGGCCTTTCGTCTACGAGCACACCCCGGTGAAGGCAGAGGGCTGCATGGGCTGCCACACGCCGCACGGCTCGCAGAATGCACGGCTGCTGAACATGCCGAGCATCAACATGCTCTGCAACCAGTGCCACAGCCCGGTGGCCTCGGCCACCATTCACGGCCAGGGAGCGGGATCGTCGGAGCTGGCGCCCTGCACCAGCTGCCACACCTACATTCACGGCTCGAACATGAACGTGGCCTTTCTGCGTTGAGCGTTACCGGGTGCGCTCACGCCATCGATGACGGGGCGCGGCTCGAGGGGAAACAGGGTTTTTTGCAAGCGAGGCTTCATCATGAAAGTCCGGTTATCTCGGCTCTTCCATCAACGGTTCTTTTCCGCGGGGCTGCGGCGCGTGGCCGCGGCAGCGCAAGCGGGTCTTTTGCTCGCCGTCGCGGCGGCCGCGCAGGATGCGACGTCTCCCGCGCCGCCGCCGCAGGCGCAGATGTCGGTTCCGGGAGGTTACAGTGTTCACCAATCCGTCGACGTGGGCGGGCGCCTGAATGACACCGTGGGCAGCGGCGCCATGTATGACTCACTCATGAACCTGCACACCGGCCCGCGCGTCCTGGCCGAGAGCTTCGAGATGCACGCATTGCCGGGGAGGAAGAACACGGTTCTCGACGATCTGACTGCCTTCGGCAGCGGTTTCGGCGGCGATCCGGAGAACATCGCCCGGCTCAATTTTTCCAAAGCCAAAGACTACGAGTTTTCGGCGCTCTTCCGGCGCGACCGCAAGTATTTCGACTACGACCTGCTGGGCAATCCCAACATTCCCTCGGGTGAGACCATGCCCATCGGGCCCTCGAACGCGCCTACGGGCACGTTTGCCTGGCCGCAGGTCAGGCAATCGCCTTTTTTCTTCAATACTGTGCGCCGCATGACCGATACCAGCGTGACGGTGCTTCCGCTGGCCGCCTGGACATTCCATCTGGCTTACGCGAAGAGCGTGATGGAAGGGCCGAGCTCGAGCCCCAGCGGCTATCAGCTGGGGGGCGCTTATGCGATGTTGCTCAATGAATATCAGCGCAACAGTACCGACGACTACACGGCTTCGCTCGACTGGAAGCCCGTGCGGGGCACCCGGTTCACGTACGAGCAGGAGTTCGCGCACTACAAGGGCGATTCCTACTTCACGCTCGCCGGAGGGCCGAATTACCTCAACGCGCAGGAGGCCGATGGAACCATCGTCTCGCTGCTGACCAGCTATTACAATCTTTCGCCCTACGGCATCGGCTCCTGCAGCACGGGGAGCATGGGCAGCAGCTACAGCGCCGGTCCGCCGCCCACGTACACGCTCTTTTCCGCGCCCACCACGGGAAACCTGCCGGTGATCAACCCCGCCTGCTCGGTGATCACCAGCTACATGCGCTCGCAACCGACGCGGGTGCTGTTCCCCACAGAGGTGTTGCGCATGCAGAGCGCCACGCTCAAGCGCATCGCGATGAATGGCGATGCGCGCTTCACCGACGCGCACATGAACCTGCCCAGCTACGAAGACAGCTTCGAGGGGCTGGTTGCAGGGTCGGCAACGAATCCGGCGACGCGCTCGATCGCCTACCTGGGCAACGCCAGCGGCCGGCGCGAGGTGCTCGCCGCCGATTACGGCATCTTCTGGCAAACGAGCGAACGGGTGAGTCTCGCCGAGCAGATCGACTATTCCACCTGGCACCAGCCCGGGACCACTGAGTTCGCCAGCGGAACCACGCTGACCACAAGCCTGAACCCGAACGAGACCATCAACTCCGCCACGCTGACCACCAAGATTGCCGCCCAGGGCGCATCCACACTGGAGGGCAGCCCGAGCATCGGCGTTCCGGCCCACGGCTTCATGGGCCAGCTTTATATCACCAACAACCTCACCGCCGGCTGGGATGTTTCGTCGCGCACCACGATCTCGTTCACGTACCGGTATCAGGACCACGATATCGCCGAGGGCACTCCGCACAACGCGCCGCTTCCCCTGGGCGCGGTGACCGGCGGCACGGTCACCATCCACGAGAATGCCGGTATCCTCAACGTGGCCACGCGCCCGGCGCCCAACTGGGATCTGAACGGCTCAGTGGAAGTGGGCTACAACGACAACGCGCTCACCCCGGTTTCGCCGCGCCAGTTGCGCCACTACCGCGTGCACACCGTTTACAAGCCCAAAGCCTGGGCGACGGTCTCCGGAGTCTTCAACGATCTGGAGCGGCACAACAACACCAACAACAACCAGGCTGCCGTGAGCGCGGGCGACGACCCCTACGAGGGCCCGCTCGATCACGTGGATCACAGCCGCTTTGTAAGTATGACCGCCTCCCTCGCGCCCGGCGAGCACTATACCTTCGATTTCAGCTACTCCTATACCGACGTGTACGCGGCCACCAATATCTGCTTCGATAACGGCGACCAGAACCCCAGCACCACGTCGGGCGCATTCCCGGGCGTGGCCTCGGTCACGAGTTCCGGCGCTGCGAACGTTTGCCCCGGCGTCTTCACCCGCGGATCGACGACGCAGCTGGCCGACTGGTTCGGCCGCGACTTCATGGATGCGCCGACCGAGTTCGGCTTCGCGGCCATCACGCTCTCGCCCTCGGACAAGGTGCGCTACGGCCTCGGCTACTCGATCAGCTCGGTGAACGGCAGCCAGTTCTTCAACGACGCGCGCGCGGTCAACGGCTCGCTGGTCTCCACGTACGAATCACCGTATCTCAACGTTGCCTACAAGGTTCATCCCGGATTGACGCTGAGAGCGGATTACAACTTTTACGGCTACGGCGAAGGCGGACCTTCGGGGGCGCAGTCCTGCAGCTTTTCCACGTCGACAACCTCCACGGTGGTTCCGTGCGCTTCGCTCACGGCCCAGACCGGCCTGACCATCGCGCCGGCGGGTGAAACGGCGCCGCGCAACTTCCATGCGAATAACGTGACCATGGGCATGCGTTACGAGTTCTGATCGGATGGCGGGTTGATTTAAGATGGCGGCAAACCCCCATTGGCCTTTTCTGCTTGCCGCCGGTCGCTGACCCATGCCGGAAGCAGGCGCGCAGCAAATCTTCCCGGCGAGAACTTCCGCGCGCGGGGACGAAAAAAAACCAAGGAGTCTCGCCATGAGGAATGCGTTGCGCTCAAAGGTGGTGCTGGCCGCACTGGTTGCCGTGGCCGGCACAATGAGCTTCGCCCAGAACGGAGAAGCGACTTACAAGGCCAAATGCCAGAGCTGCCACGGCGCCGCTGGGACGCCGAGTCCGGCAATCGCCAAGATGCTGGGCGTCAAGCCCACGTCGGACCCGTATATGCAGAAGCTCACCCTCGATCAGGTGGAGTCGGCGGTGAAAAACGGCAAGGGCAAGATGCATCCCGTCACCGGGCTGACCGATGAACAGATCAAGGAAGTTGCGGCGTATTTCAAGACCCTGAAATAAGCAGTTCGTCGCTGCCAACGATCGAACCGGCCCGCCCGATCGCGGCGGGCAATCTTCGCGTGGAGGAACGCGCCCGTGCCGCTCTTCGAAAAATTCCGTGAAAACTGGGTGCGCCCGGCGCTCTACTTCGGCAACAATCCCATCAGCCTCGCGGGCGGCGCCATCACCAGCGCCTCCGGCGTAACCATGATCGGCTACTGGCTGCTGGAGCTCTTCGGCCGACCCAATGCCAATCCTTATCTTGGCATCATCTTTTTCCTGATCCTGCCGGCGCTGTTCATTCTCGGCCTCGCGCTCATTCCCGTGGGCGTTTATCTGCGCCGCAAGAATCTCAAGAAGGCGGGTGCGATTCCCGCCGAGTTTCCCAGGATCGATCTCAACGACCGTATCTTCCGGCACGGTCTCGACATCGTCTTCGTAGCCACCATCGTGAACCTGCTGGTGGTGGCCACGGCCAGCTATCGCGGCGCCTCGTACATGGACTCGCCGCAGTTCTGCGGGCAATCCTGCCACGTGATGCACCCCGAGTACACGGCCTACCGGATCTCCGCGCACTCCCATGTTCCCTGCGTCGAGTGTCACATCGGCTCGGGCGCCTCTTCTTACTTCGAAGCCAAGATCAACGGGACCAAGCAGCTCATCGAGGTCACATTTCATCCCGTGGCGCATTTCGCGCCGAAGATCGTTCCCGATTACCCCACGCCGATCCCCTCGCCGGTCACCAGCCTGCGTCCGGCGCGGTACATCTGCGAGTCCTGCCACACGCCTACGCGCTTCGATGGCGACAAGCTGCTGGTGAAGTCGGAGTTCGCCGACGACGCAGCCAACACCGAGTCGCAGACGGTGCTGGTGCTGCACCTGGGCGGCGTGGACTCGCTCTCGCGCTACGTGGGCATTCACGGCATGCACCTGGGCCACATCGAATACATTGCCGCCGATGCCACGCGCACCACCATTCCCTGGGTGCAGCGCACCAATCCTGACGGATCGAAATCCACCTACGTGGCCTCTGCGCTCAAAGGCGCCATGCCGCAAGGCGAGCGCCGCGTGATGGACTGCATCGACTGCCATAACCGCGCCGCGCACACCTTCGTCACTGCCGAGGAAGCCATCAACCAGGCCATGGCGGCAGGTTCCATCAGTCCCGATCTGCCCTGGGTGCACAAGGTTGGTCTCTCTCTGCTGAAAGCAAGTTACGCGAGCCAGGAAGAGGCGAGCGAGAAGATTCCCGCTCAGCTTGAGGCTTTCTACCGCGCATCCAATCCCAGCGTGCTTACCGGCAAGGCGGCGCTGGTCCGCTCCGCCGGCCGGGAGCTGGTCACGCTCTACGACCAGAATGTCTTTCCGTACATGAACGTGACCTGGGGAACGCACCCCAACAACATCGGCCACAACAGCTATCCCGGCTGTTTCCGCTGCCACGACGGCGATCACGTCACCCAGTCCGGCGCCAGCATCACGCAGGATTGCTCCGCCTGCCACAATCTGCTCGCCGTGGAAGAGGCCAAGCCCAAGGTGCTCGGGGACCTGGGCATACAGTAGCGGCGCCCGAGAGCCGCAGGAGAAGCCGCCCGCCGGGGCGGCTTTTTTTTTCATGGCGTCGAGCATATATGCGCCGATTGCCGGAAGTGTGGGGTTTCATTGGCCGATTCGGCTCGCCGGGCGGCGAGGAGCGGGAACAACTGGCAGGAAATCCGCAGGCATCCAAGTACTGGCAAGAGCTGGCCTTCGTTTGAACAAGAGTTCGCCTAACTAAATTGAAACTTTGGAGTCGTGTGATGCCAAAACTATCTAGCTGGGTAAAGCCTGTCTTATCGAAGCGGTCAATTCCTTTCGCTCTTCCTTTCGCAGTACTCATCGCCTTTGTCGCCGGTTGCGGGAGCGGCAATCAGGCTTCTACCACGACGCCGACGCAGCCCTCGCAGCCGGCAACGCCAGCCGCGTTCGCGGTTGCGTCGATCACGCCCGCAAACGGCACGAGCCAGGTGGCCCTCACGTCGACCATACAGATCACGTTCAATTCGGCGGCCGATGCCTCGACGGTGAACACCACCAACATCCAGGTCACCGATCCCAAGCCCGTCTCCGGCACGGTAGCTTACGATGCCAACACCGATACCGCCACGTTTACGCCGTCCGCAGCGCTGCCGCAGGACAGCACCTTTACCGTAACCGTGACCGGCGTGAGCAGCTCCGCGGGTACGGCCATGTCTGCGCCGTTCACCTCGAACTTCGCCACGGTGAGCACCACATCCTCGCCCTCCCCGGGCGGAGGCACTCCGGGCAGCGGCTCGGCCGGCGGAACGGCGACGCTTCAATATGAGGCGACGCTCGAAGGCGCGACCAACGGCGGTCAGGTTTCCGTGGACACGGCCGGCAACGTCCTGGTGCAACTGAGCGGCGCCGTGGCCAGCACGAAGATGACGGTCGAGTTCTGCCCCATCAATAATTCGCAGAATCCGCCCACGTGCATGACGCTGGGCACGGTCACAACAGACAGCAACGGCGACGGCAGCTTCAAAACCATGTTCCCGAAGACGGGAAGCTGGGCCGGAGATTTCAAGCTCTTATCCAGCACGGCAACGGTAAACTCGCCGACTTACGAAACCGACATACAGTCCAAGCAATACGACAACGGGCAGATATACATGTCCACGCTCGAGCCGATGCAGACGGTGGACCAGGGCGAATTTGCGATCAAGGGTTCCCAGGCGCCGCTGACCAGCGGAACGGTGACCTGGTCGAATGGTTCGAGCACCACCGGGTCAATCACCTACGCACTAACGGGAACCACGCCCAATGAGGTTTTCGACGCCGTGGAAGAGGACGATCAGATCGGCGATTCGAACAGCTACGACATCGGCGGCGGAACGAGCGACGCCAACGGCAACCTCACCTTCACCGCGCCGCAGGACGGTTCGGGCGGCGACATCTTTACCGTCGGGCCCAGTAACGGCGACAACGGCTTCGTGGGCGGGTTCTCGGTTCCCGATACGTCCGCACCCGCGATTCAATATCTGGCCACGCTGGACGGCGCGAGTGGAAGCGGCCTGGTCGCCGTGGATACCGCGGGCAATACCACGGTGATGGTCACGGGATCCGTGGCCAGCCTGCAGTTCGCGATCGAGTTCTGCCCGGCCTTCAACTCGGGTGACACGCAACCCAGTTGCATCCCGATGGGAAGCCTCACGACGGACGCGAAAGGCAACGCCAGTGCGACCATGAAGTTTCCTCAGGCGGGCAGTTGGGCCGGCGACTTTCAATTGACTTCCAACCAGCCCGCGTCCGCCTCGGGCGCCGGGACCATCGGCTTCACCACCGATGTAACCGGCGACAACTCGACGCAGGTGTACATGTCTACGCTGCAGCCGATCACGACGGTGAACCAGGGAATATTTGCCGGGGGCGCCAGCAAACAGGCACCTCTAACCACAGGCGCCGTCCTGTATGCGAACGGCTCGCTCGAATTCGTGCTGGAGGGCGCGCCTGCGAATACGAGTGTCGGGAGCTCCGAAAACGCCCTGGGCCTGGGCAGCTCCGACTCGTATGTGCTCTACAACAGCCAGAACCAGGACAACTTCACAACCGACAGCAACGGCGATGTGAGTTTCTCTGTCTTGCAGGATGGCGTCTTCGGCGACTTGTTTGAGGTCTCCCTCAACGGAGGGGACGGCTACCTGGGCGGATTTTCGATTCCGCAACCGTCGCAACCATAATCGGCGTGAAATGAAGCAAGCTCCCCCCAGCGAAGTGCCGGCCCGCTCGTGATAGGCTGGCATTTCGTTTGGAAAGGGGCTCACTTCCCGATGTCATCCAACCACCCCGGCCATCCCTTCCACTTCAACCTGGTGGCCGCGGCGCACGCGGCCATGATCGAGCACGGTTTTCAGCCGGATTTTCCCGCCGGCACGGACAAGGAGCTCGCCGCCATTGAGGCGGCCATTCAATCCAACGCGCTGCCCCCGGGGGCCGGCATCCAGGATCTGCGCCATCTGCTTTGGTCCTCGATCGACAACGATACCTCGAAGGACCTGGACCAGATCGAGTGGGCCGAGCGGCTGGCGGACGGGCGCATCCGCGTGCTGGTGGGCGTGGCCGACGTGGACGAGCGCGTGCACAAGGGCTCGCTGATCGATAAACACGCGCAGAGCGAGACTACTTCGGTCTACACCGGCGTCAAAGTCTTTCCCATGCTGCCGGTGGAGCTTTCGGAAGGCGCGACCTCGCTGAACGAGAACCAGGATCGCGCCGCCATTGCGATTGAAATCTCCGTAGCAGCGGATGGAACGGCGAGCGACGGCAAAGCCTATCGCGCGCTGGTGCGGAATCGCGCGCAACTGGCTTACCCGGGCGTGGGCGCGTGGCTCGAAGGCAAAGGCGCGGCGCCCGCCAAAGTGGCGGCCAATGCCGATCTGGCCGCGCAGCTCAAGCTGCAGGACGAGGCGGCGCAGCGCATGATGGGCAATCGCTTTCAGCACGGCGCGCTCGACCTTGAAACCATCGAGACGCGCCCGGTGCTGATTACGGATCAGGTCATCGGGATCGCGCCCATCGTCAAGAATCGCGCCACCTCGCTCATCGAGGAGTTCATGGTGGCGGCCAACGGCGTGATCGCGCGCACGTTTGAAGATGCGGGCGTCGCCTCCATCCGCCGCGTGGTGCGCACGCCCAAGCGCTGGGACCGCATTGTGGAATTAGCCAGGGAAAGAAAGGGAGTGAATCTTCCCGCGGAGCCCGACTCGAAAGCGCTCAACGATTTTCTGCTCGATCAGAAGCAGAAAGATCCCGATCACTTTCCCGACATCTCGCTCACGGTCATCAAGCTCATGGGGCCGGGCGAGTACATCCTGGTGAAGCCCAACCAACCCTCGCCGGGCCACTTCGGTCTCGCCGTCCAGGACTACACCCACTCCACGGCTCCCAACCGGCGCTTTCCTGACGTGATCACGCAGCGGCTGCTCAAGGCGTGGCTCGCACGCGCTCCCGGGCCGTATTCCGAAGACGCGCTCAACGCCATTGCCTCGCGCTGCACAGAGATGGAGGACGCGGCGCGCAAGGTGGAGCGCGCGATGCAGAAGCGCATCGCGGCCGTGGCGCTTCATTCCCACATCGGCCAGAGCTATCCGGCAATTGTGACCGGCGCCAACCAGAGCGGCACTTTTGTACGCACGCTCGATCCGCATGTGGAGGGCATGGTGGTGCGCGGCGCGAAAGGTTTGGACGTAGGCGACAGGGTGACGGTGAAACTGGTGAACACCGATCCGGAGCGCGGTTACATTGACTTCGCAGTCTAAGTCCTTTGGTTTCTGAATAATCCCAGGCTTCCGGCCAGGCCGGCGGGCACTCTCACCCGCAGCCGTCCCGGCGCGGAATCTCTGTGTCCGAGAGGTGCGAAAAAACGTCGAATGGCCGCACGCTTCCTCCGCGGCCGAAGCGCATTCTGGGCGTGATGCCCAACTATTGCGCGGTCAGCGCCGGCGAACTTCCGCCGCTCGCGCCGTGCGAAGCCTTCAAGATGGCCACTGAGAACAGCTTCGACAACTCATTCTTCATCTTGGCCGGCATCAACTCGCTGCTGGCGGAAGGAACCGATGCGCATCCGCGGCTGGGCAAGGGGGTGGGCGGCTACAGGGGCTGCTCCTGGCGCGGTTTTGCCGACAAGACCGATGGCAATTCTTGAGTCATTTGGGCCTTGCGTTCCGTCCTGCATGAAGATGAGCGTTATTACGCCAAAGGCGAGGGAGGAATTCTCCATCGTGGGGTTTATGCCTCTACACGCGTGTTCATCACGCCGGACTATCACGGAGAAAATGCGGTCAACGCATCGGAGATTCCGGGCGGCGGCATCGCCAACGCCATTTCGCTTACGTATTATCCCAGCAAGGAACAGACGTTTGGAACGTTCGCCGAAAAGTACGCCTGCGCAGTGGGGCGTGATGCCCTCACGAATTCCTTTCGCGAGTTCTGGCCGGACATCGCGGCGCATCTGCCGTATCGTCCTCGCTGAGGCGGGCCGCAAAGACGGATCGCAGACGCTATCGAGCCATCACGTGGGCAATGCATGCGCCACCCTGTAAGACCGATCTACGCAATGCTGGGAGCGGGCCTATGCCTCCTTCTCCCGTGGATGGGCGCGCCCGCATTGGCGGCGCAGAACGCTCCCGCTTCGCTGGTGTCCGAGGATGCAATTCCCGAAGCTCCCGTTCCGCAAATCGCGGCCTCTTCGGCCGGCGACCCACAAACGACGCAGCAGCCGCAGCAGCCCGCCCCTTCGCAACCGGCGAACACCTCGCAGTCTTCGAGCTCATCGCAGAGCGCCGCGCCGCAGCCGAGCGCCCAACAGACGCAGCGGCAAAAAGCAGAAGAGGAACTGAAGCAGCAGGAGAAACAGCGTGTGGCCGGCATTATGGCCACCTTCAACACCACCAGGAATCCCGACGCCACGCCGCT
>JASHTS010000202.1 GCA_030040425.1 Acidobacteriaceae bacterium
ATGGTGTTGCTGTTGCCGCCCTGCTTGAAGATGGGCACGTAGACCGAGCGCTGGCCATCGATGCGCACAATGTTGTATTGCAGGGCTCCCGAGTCGACCGCCTTGCCCACGTCTGCCACCAGCACCGACGAATTGCCGACCGACTTGAGCGGCATTTCGTTCATGGCCTTGGCATCGGGAAACTGGCTGTTGGCGTAGATGTTGTAGTCCTTGGAGCCGATGCGCACGTCGCCGGCGGGCAGAATCAGGTTGGAGCTGTCGACCGATTTCACTACGTCGTTGAGGCTCAGGTTGCGCGCCTCCAGCTTGAGCGGATCGACGTAAATCTGAATTTGCCGATAGGTCCCGCCGTAGGGTTGCGGCACGGAGGCGCCCTGCACGCTCGAGATCTGGTTACGCACCTGAAACTGCGCCAGGTCCTTCAGGCGGGTTTCATTTAGACCCTCGCCCTTGAGCGTGACCAGACAGACGGGCTGCGTCGAGGCCGTCATGCCCAGCACAACCGGCGGGAGCGTGCCCGGGGGGAGCCGGCGCAGATCGGCCATGGCCAGATTGGCGACGTTGCTCAGGGCCGCGTTGGCATCGGTGCCGGGCTTGAAGTAAATCTTGATGAGGCTTACGCCGGTAAGCGAGCGCGATTCGCTGTGATCGACGTTCGCAGCCAGGGTGAAGAAGCGCTCGAAGGTGTCGGTGATGTCGGCTTCGATCTGCTGGGGCGGCATGCCGTTGTAAAACGTGGCCACCACCACTACCGGCATATCGATGTCGGGGAACAGGTCGACGGGCATGCTCTTCATCGTCACTGTGCCGATGAGGGTGATCACCAGGCAGATCATGAGGATGAAGAAGGGATAACGGAGGGCAAACTTAGGCATTAGCGGCCACCTCCGTCGGCGTCCGCTTTCAGGTCGATCATGCCGCCCGTCTCCTGCACAGTTTCAGAGGCAGGCGTGGAAACGGCTAGAGGACTCACTTCCTCGCCGTCCTGGTACTTCTCCTGCCCGCCGACGAGCACGCGGTCTCCGGGACTGAGGCCGGAAGTGATATCCGCCAGCTTTGTCCCCTCGATGCCCACAGTTACCGGTCGAATGTGCACGTGATTGCCCTCGCCAAGCGCGTAGACGGTGGGCTGGTTGTGCGCATTCAGCACCAGCGCCTCGACGGGTATAGTGACCACGTTGCGCGCGGCGGCGAGCTGCAGCATGGTGTTGGCATACATGCCCGGGGTGATGGAAAGGTTCCTGTTTTCGACGTCGACTTCCGTCTCCATCGTGCGCGTTTCAAAGTTCACGTTGCGCGTGAAGCGAACGATCTTTCCCGCGAAGGACCTGCCGATAGCGTCAACGCGGACATTGAGCACATCGCCGACGTGCACGAACTGCACATCATCTTCGGGAACGGGGATGCGCAGGCGCAGCAGCGAGCTTTGCGAGAGGCGGACGATGGGGAGGGAGGCGTCATTGGAGGTGGTGCCGCCCTGGATGAGCGCGCCGGTATCGGCGTAACGCCACACCACTACGCCGGCGATGGGGGCAACCACGTTGGTGTAATTCTCGAGCGCCTGCACCCGCTCGTTATCGGCGCGCGCGGCTTCGGCGCTCTGCTGTGCTGCGGCCATAGAGGCTTTGGCCGCATCCACCTGCGCCTGGGAAGAGAGATCCTTGGCCTGCGCATCGTCCAATTCCTGCTGCGCAATCAGGCCCGGCCGCGTGGCGGCTGCCTGCTTCAGGCGTTCGGATTCGGCGTGTAGCGCCGCGTGCAGCGCTTCGGCGCTGTTGATCTCGTGCTGCGCGCGCGTGATCTCCTCCTGGCTCTGTTTCAGCTCAAAGGCGGTCTGCTGCACCTGGGCTTTCAGTTCCGGGACCTCAAGCACTGCGAGTGTCTCGCCCTGGTGCACGATGTCGCCGATGTCCACGTTAATCTGCTTCATGTATCCGCTCACCTTGGGATGGACATCGACCACCTGGTAGGGTTGGAACTGCCCGGCCAGCGTAAGCACGTGGTTGATGTCGCCGCGCTGGGCCGCGGCGACGCGCGCAAAGGGCATTGCCTGCGCGGCCGCGGCGCCTGAGCCGGAGCGGCACGCGGCTACTCCAAGCGCCGCTGAAGTGGCCAAGGCGGCAGAAAAGATGAGAAGTATTTTGCTCATACCTGTTGAACTCCTGCTTGATTGCGCCCATCGACGAGAAGGCGCAGGGAGTAACGAAAACGAAAACGCGAAGGATGGAATGTGATGCGGCTTCGATTGCATCACGCCGGGGACGGAAACACCGTGCACGCGCCTGCATTCAACCTTGCAAGGGAACCCACCCGGGCAGAAGGACGCACCGTGCAACCTGAACCTTGCCAGGATTGGCCGCAGCCACGGCCAGGATGCCGGAGCAAGCCTGCCTGCAGTTAAGCTGCTACCCGGTTAAGATGCATTCGAAGAAATGGTGAATGAAGGGGGTGGGCGAAAGTAGAACTGGGGGGAAAGGAGGGTTGCGCGGAGCGCGCTGGCATGTCTCCGCTCATCTCGCCTCGACTGAAGATTTCCCGGGAAATGGCCATTTCCGACCACGGCCAGCACTGCAAAGGAAAGCAGTGGAGGAACGGGGC
>JASHTS010000027.1 GCA_030040425.1 Acidobacteriaceae bacterium
TGGATGTCCGCGGCGAAAGCGGATATCTTGTTGCTCCACCTTCATTGCACAAGTCCGGGAAGCGATACGAGTGGATCAATCCTGATCAGCCGTTGGCGAAAGCCCGGCCTGCGCTGATTGAGAAACTCACGAAGCCGTGGCGCTCAGGCGAAGATCTTCGCAGGTCAAATGTAATCCATGAGGGATTTCGGAACCAATCTCTGTTCCGATTGGCACGGTCTTGGTGGCAGAAAGGCGCATCCCGGCGAGAGATCGAACGAAAACTCCTTGCTGTGAATAGCCACCGGTGTGTCCCTCCTCTCGATGACGGAGAGGTGAGAACCATTGCGGCGAATGTTCAACGATATGTCAAGGAATCCAACTTCGACAAGGCATGGGGTCTCGTAGAAAAGGAGCGGCACGGCACCCGCTGGCAGAAACTTGTGGCGGTAATCAGGCATCTTCACAAACTCCAGCCGGAACTGCCCCTTATGCTTCCAGTAGTGAAGGTCAGTAGGCTTCTTGGGTGCGACCCCAAAGAAATCAGCCGGTTCCGGAAGTGGGCGATTGCACAAGGCATTATCAAAGTTTTGCGTGAGCATGTCCCCCATCGGGAAGCTACTCTGTTCATATACACAGGTCGAGGCAACGCCAACTAAGCATAAGTTGGTTGGCATGTTGGTTGGCATGTTGGTTGAAAGACAATGAGTAATCCCATAGAACGAACGACGATTCTCTGGATGTTGGTTGACTTTCTAAATAGATCAGATACTCAATTTCAAATTATCTGATGTGGTTCTGATGTCCTCTTCCTTCTCCGACGCGCAATCGGCGCTACCCCGATGCGCGAGTGGCGCAGGGGCGCCAGCGCGGCGAGGAGCGGAGGCCAGCGCTCTTCCAAGACGTACAGGCCCTATTCAGAGGAGTTGTTCTGTGAGCTGGAGGTTAAGTATAGAGTGACGCGGCGAAACCCGACGGACTTGGTCAGAATCTGTCGCTGCTGAACCAACGATGAAAACATTCTGACTTTGTCCGATTCGGCCTGCGCCGAGAGCCAAGAAGGGAAGAAAGGATCAAATGGGAGCAGCCGCGGCAATCCCGGGACTTCATTCATGCGCCACAGGGGCGCACACGGCTCGAGGAAAGGCTCTGGAGGCCTCACAGGGCCACTTGGCTGCCAGAAATGGCCCCAAAGCCAAAATTGAGGGAACACCGGGCAGCCTGGCAACTGGGTTTAGTGGGTCATCGGCCTAACGCAGCTGTTCAAGGGTCCTTTTCGAAGTATTTTCGGCGGAATCCTCGACCATTCAGTCGAAAGTCGAATCCGCGATGCACTGAAAAATGCTGGTCCAGATCCGAAGGCGTACAAAGACCGCTTGATCGGGAAGTGGCAAAATAACTCATGTCCGCTTTCAGTTTTCCTGACGCGTATTTCTTGGCGCACGAAAGACGAGAACTCGTTAAGCTGTGGACAAGTTGGCTAGGAGATGACAGGTCGGCGATTGTCGGTACCCTTCGATTCCAAGAGAGCATTCGATCTGAGAAAGCTGAGCAATTGTTTGATCAATGGATGGGGAAATTGCAAGCCGGGAATCGCTCTCTGCTTGAATGGCGCGGCGGACCCCGCTCGCCAATGCCGCAAGAGTTACGTTTTTTTCACGTTCTTATCAGAGGTCTTGATCCGTGCAATTTGAATGGTGCAAGCGTTCTTTGGCGAAGAATTGCTGGGAGAGCCTCTCTCCACCTGATTGACCCAGAGTGGATCGGTCTTCAATCTGATGAGCAGCCTGATAGGTGGGAAAGCGAGTCTGGCCTCGATTAGAAACCCGGTTATTGAAGAGCGTCGGTTAGGGTTCAGGAGGCGACAATCGCGGACCTGGAGAAGAACGGCGTTACTCTCATTTCCGTGGCCGAACCGGATCTGATGGCGAGCGATCCGACCCGGATTCTGATGCGCCAGATGATGGGAGCGGTGGCACAGTACGACAAGAGCCAGATTGTGTTGAAGCTCCGCGCAGCCAGGATGCGGAAGCGGGACGCAGAGGGTCGCTGCGAGGGCCGTAAGCCGTTTGGGAGGGATGAAGCCGAGAACATGGCCATCGAGCGGATGCGGGCTCTCCGGGCCGACGGTTTAGCATTCGACAGGATTGCCGAGCGGCTCAATGCGGAGGGGATCGCCACGCGGACTGGTAAGCGCTGGCACGGAGTAGTTGTGAACCGGATTTTGCAAAAGGCGAATCGACCTCAGCTGCGGAAGATTAATAGATGAAGCTCAATAATATTGACGATCCGGTCCACGCAGCCGATTTAGATGCGATTCTCGCCTTCATCCCCCGGTTCCGTGATCTTGATCCAGCGACGCTTCGCCAGCCTGGGATTCGTGAAGAAGGTGGTCAGCTTGTCATCGACCGGGGTGAAAATCACGCGTTGGTGACCGAATTCATATCCGCCTTCTACGGCCACGGCTTTGTCCGGGACTTTGATTGGATTGCCTGGCAGGCGCAGGCGGTGCGATTTTATTCTCAGCCTGAGATCCTGCGGCGAGCCGACATAGGTGATTGCATCAAGCTGTTGACCCTCCATTCTCGACTGGAGCACTTTTGGGATGGCCACTTTGCGTTGATGGTCCGTACTGGGCATGTTTCAGCGATTCTGGCTCGCTTGCGCGGACTCATATCAACGCGATCCCTGCTTGATTCCTAGAGCTGGGATTGATCCCGACAAACGGCCAGCTTGCGATACAAACTGGTGTCACAGAGTGCTTTTGCGATCATTCGCGAGGCGGGAAACGCTCCGGCTCCTCTTTTTTCGGCAGCTGTTAACCAGAAGATAACTTCCGGATGGACGACGATACGTCCGCGAACTGAAGTCTGTAGAATTAATCCGCCAGATTCTTGCGCGCTGTCTGCTGATTTCAGCGATATCCTCTATGGTCACCTATGAAGTAGCAAACGAACGGTATCAGCCGAAGTTAAAGCACAAGGTGATTGGCGTCTTTCTGATCGCAGGCATCTTCTTCGTCCTTCGGTTCGGCTTGAGTGTCCTGTCGCCGTCCCAGACGGAGAGAAGCCGAACTCTTAGCAGCCTTGCAATCGAGATAGGATTGGTGAGCCTAGTCTGGGCCCTAGGAATGGTTTTCTTGAGTCCCATTTGGAGGAAACTAGGCCGTGATCTCAAGCTAAACTTCAAGCTACTTGTAGACGCTGATTCCATGACCGCTGTATATCCGAGTTGGGGAAATCGACAATCGCGGAGGATGGTTCGCAAGGGAAAGGTGCGGAGCATCTTTGAGATCAAGGCTACATCTCTCCGGCCTGGGGGCATTGGAATCTCTGAGAGGAAGGAGTTGGCAGCGCGCATGTTGGGCTTCGTGTATGTCCCGAAAACCCTGCCGGAGTTCGATAAGCTGAAGAGCCTAGCAGAAACGTGGCGCGTCTCCGAATAAGCCGATTGTTTGGCGACCCGTTGTTGCCGGTTGACCGCCTACTCGGAAGTTGCACCATTTCTGGTAAGTTCCGGATTGGCGACAACACGACGGGAACCGGTCTTCGTCCGGCCTGACGCAAGCAGCATAAAGTTTTATGGAACGTATCGGTTTCTTAGGGCGTATTCGTTACTGAAACCCTGGAGGGCGATGTGCGAAAAGCGCTGTTTGCAACCTGTTTACTGATGGCCGTATTACCCGCGGAGGCACAGGATGCTGCTGCGCCCGACCCATGCGCGGCGGACGCGCGCGCCAGTTTCGACGTTGTCTCCATCAGGCCAAGCCAGACGCCGAGCGAAAGCTCCACCATGAATGGAACTCCCGACGGGGTGAGCATCACCGGCTCCCTCCGGCGGATGATCCTGTTCGGCTACAGCCTGCACGAGTTCCAGCTCACCGGCGGTCCGGACTGGGTGTCGACCTCGACCTGGGCGGTTCATGCGAAGAGCGACACACCCGCACCCGACTTCTCCAAACTGAGCCGGGCGGAGTTGCAGGCGCTGCTCGACAAACGCATGCAGCAGATACAGGCAATGTTGATGGACCGCTTCCAACTGAAGTGCCACCTGGCAGTGAAGCAGATGCCTGTCTACGAACTGGTGCAGGCGAAGGGGGGAGCGAAGTTAAAGGAGACGACGGCTGAGGCAATCAAACAGAACTCAAGCTCCACGAGCAGCCATGGGCTTCAGATGCACACTACGGCAACTGGGGTAACCGCCGCCCGGATTGCGTCGCTGTTGACAAATGAAGTCGACCGAATGGTGGTGGACAAGACGGGTCTCACCGGAAGCTACGACCTCACTCTGGACTGGGCGCATGACGCGCCGGCCGCCTCAGCCGACACGCCATCGGGCCCCGCCATCTTTACCGCGCTCAAGGAGCAACTCGGCCTGAGGCTGGTTCCCGCCAAAGGCCCGGTCCCTGTATTGGTAATCGACTCTGTCGAGAAACCATCGGAAAACTAGCTGACATCATCGATCTGCGGGAAACAATAGCCCGACGTGCGGGGAACGTGCGATATGCCGCGAGCCTTCGCCGCTGGCATCCGCAATGCCGTTCCGAGCGGATCACCGCCAATCCGGAAATAACGAAGTGGTAACGTCATGATTGGCGAGAACACAGCCAATGCTCCGCTACTTTCGCTTGAACGCGTCAAAGTAGTGATTCTCACCTTCGTCTTCGTATTCTTCGGAAACTGTGAGACCAGAGGTTTTGAGCAAATCCTTGTACTTCTCCGCACCTAGAGATACTGATTCTACGTCGGTCATCCCATCGATCCAGATCGTTGGCTTTGCGGTTGAAGTGAACAGCAGGCGTCCACCAGGCACCAAAACCTCGGAGAATCTTTCTATCAGGCGATGCTGCTCATCAACTTTGAGAAGAAAAATCAGCCCCCAAGCTAACGCCGCATCGAAACGTCGGTCGAACATTCTCGAATCCTGAACTGCTTCGCAAAGGATCGGAATGTCGGGAAAGTTGCGCCGAAATGCAGCGACAAAAGTCGGCGCTCCATCCACGCCGAAGACATCGAGTCCTTCCTCAACCAGGACGGCAGTAAGAGGAAAGCCAGGCCCGCAGCCGAGATCGAGGACGGTGCTGCGGGACGGTATCGTCCTCGCCCACTTGCGCACTTCCTTAACCCCAATTCCGACAGATGGGCTCTTGCCGCGACGCGCTAGAAAGTGCTCGGAAACCGCCTCGTAACCAGTGGAGCGGTCCATCGGTCGATGATAGCAAGCGGCCATTCCGGCCGAGTCACCGCCAATCCGGAAAT
>JASHTS010000203.1 GCA_030040425.1 Acidobacteriaceae bacterium
TTTATCACGCGCCGCCGTCGAGCGCCTCGTGGATGTTGCGTTCCACTTCGGTCTTGCCGATCATGCCGGTGGCGGATGCAATGACATAGCCACGACGGGAGATGTAGAAGGTGGTCGGCAAGACATCCTCCGCTCCATAAAGAGAGCTGACGCGCGTGTCGTCGAGAAGAACGGGATAGTCGATGCCCATCTTGCGAACGAACGGGGCAACGGCATCCTTCCCGCTGTCGTCCATCGAAACGCCGATGATTTGAAGGCCCTGCGCGCCATATTCTTTCTGGAAGTCAACGAACCAGGGGATCTCCCGCCTGCAAGGTGCGCACCAGGTTGCCCAGAAATTGAGGACCACCGCTTTGCCGCGAAAATCGGAGAGATGAACCGGATGGCCGTTGAGGTCCGGCAAGCCAAATTCCGGGGCCGGGTAGGGGCGCGATGGATGGTGCGTGGCCGGCCGATTCACGAAAAAGAGAAGCGCCGCGCCGATGACGATGACTGCCGCTCGAAGGAGAGATTTAGGTTTCATTCAGGTTGGTGGAGAACGCAGGACTCCTTCAGCGATTATGCGGCCTCCCACTCTTCCCGCATAGAACGCGGGAAGGATGGGGCGATGAATCTTGTGGCGGATGGCAAAAAAAGCCTCCGGAAGAGTTTCCTGCCGGAGGCGTTGCAGCAACTCGGGATTGCGCGGGTACTACTGAAGCTTGAAGACTACGTTGATGGTGGTTTCGATTGCGGTGGGCTGGTTGTTGACTTTGTAGGGCTTGTAGCGCCAGGTGTGCACCGCGTCGAGGGCGGCCTGGCGCAACATGGCCGGTCCGCTGACCATGCGCAGGTTCTCGATGGCGCCGGCTTTGGAGATGGTGGCTTCAAGGACCACGGTGCCGGAGACCCGCGCGGTCCGGGCGATGGCGGGATAGATGGGAGGCGTGCTCTGCACGAGCAAGCCGATGGCCACGCCGGCGGAGACGTTGACGAATTTGGGAGGCGCAGCCTGGACATGAGGCGCGGCCTGCGCGCTCAGAACGCTTCCGGGCGAAGCGGAGCCACCGAGGCCGGAGGCATCAAGCGTCGCGGGCGGCGCATCGTCGGAGGGCTTCGTCTTCATTTCCGGTGTGATCTTTGCCGGGGCGCTCAACTGATCGTTCATCATCTGCGACTGAACCTGAGGCGGCGCAGGAGCGTCGGCGGGCGGAGGGTTCTGGGCAGCGCTTGCCGTTTGCGCGGACTGCGCAGGGTCAGAGGGTTGAACGGGAGCCGCAGTAACCTGGACAGCGCTGAGCGGGTCAGCCGGCGATGGCTTGGGCACATCCTGCGATGGATAGGCGACGGGCGCCGCGGGCTGAGACTGCGCGGGGCGGACATTCGATGCATGCCGGCCGGTGCGGCCGAGGGCGAAGGCGAGGAACAAAAGAAGCGCGAGAACGGAGGCAGCGGCAGCCGCGAGGGCGACGGCCCATTTTCTGTTTCGAGCGAGCCCGATCCTGGCGAGCGCGGCCAGAAAAAGCTTGCGCGATGCGGACTCATCCGGCTGAGGCGCGAAGGACGGAAGAGCGACGGCGCCTGGCTGCGCTTTTGCGGTTTCCCGGGGAGCCGGCCGGGGAGGGCGTGTTTCGATGCGAGCGCGATGGGACCGGTCGAGCCGGGATTCGAGCCGGGATTCGGGCCGAGTCTCGGTTCGGGACCGTGAAGACACAGGCCGCGGCGACAGCACTTCATAGATTGCGCCGGCCGAAGCCGGATGCTGCGCGGAAATCCGATTGGGTGCGCCGGTTTCCGGGTGCACGGAGATGAGCTGATCGAGGAAGGCCTTGTCGCTGGCGAAGACCTTCTGCTGCGGGGCCGGGATGCGATGGCGCGAAGACTCGGCCTGCGCAGGGGGCGCGGCATTCGATGCGGGCGCGGTGTGCGGCTCGGGCGCAGGCTGGGCCGGGGCAGTTTCATCCGGCTGAGGCGAGCCGGCGCTTTCATCCCACTCGCCAAAATCGGCGGGCAGCGTGGCGGGCAGCGGTTTGGCTATTCGTGCAGGAGATGCCATTGGCGGTCCTCCCCTTTCTCGTACACGGCGCCGCGATAGATGCGCCGTTCCCGCTGAAGCAGTTGCATAGCAGGATCAAGGTTTGTCGAACTGCCGGACGTCTCTTCTTCGCCAGCCGCGGCGAATGTGGAGCCGGAGGGAAGAGGCAGCACGAAGCAGGAGACGGTCAACAGCAAGGGCACTTTCCTGGGTTGGCCGGCAGGGTCGGGCTTGCCGGTGGGGTCAGGCTTGTTGTTCGGGTGCGGCACAATGAGGCCTCCGGGCAATTGCGGCGCAGGCGCCGCTCATGAACCTTATCGGCAGCCAAGGCTCCAAGGTTACGTGCCAGGCAAGGAGCAGGCGGAGCAGATTTTTCCGGAGTGGCTGCGCCCGGAAAGCGAGACGCCAGGGGAGTTGCGCGCTATCCGGCGCATTCAGAAACGCCTCAGCTAAGGTTGGTTGCGCCGGTGCGGCGCGGAAAAGAGAAGTGCGCCGGGAAATTGAAGGGATTCACATAACTAAAGTTTTTCTTCTGCCGCTGCAGGGCAGGCATCGTCGCGTGGGGAAAAAAATCGCCCCCGAAGGAACTCTTCGCTTCGGAGGCGCTTGCGTCAAAACACAAGGTAGGATTGGGGGGACCAGTAGCCGGCGTTGGAGGTCGTAGCGCGCGGCTACTGGTGATCCCTTGATAACGAAGCGGTAGCGGCTTCCCCATTCCACCGCCGCCTCGCGTCTCCCGGCTCAAGGAGAACTTTCGTGCCCGTTCTCCGAACCATGTCGACAAGAAGAGTGTCTCCTGAGCCGGGGCGGGCGTCCGTGACGGCGGTCACAGGGGTTCGGGCGCCGGGAACGGGTCCCGGTTCCTCCACGACGCGTTGACAAAGCGCGGCTTCGCTCCAGAGAATCGGAGATTCGGAAGCGGAGATTGAAGCCGAACCCGGCGCGAGAGATTTTTTTGAATGCCCTGCTGACAACCGATCTGGGCTCGATGCCTTTGCTGGGGCGGGGCAAGGTGCGCGATCTGTACGCGGTGGACGGCGCGCTTCTGTTGGTGGCGACGGACCGGATTTCGGCGTTCGACCACGTGCTGGGCACGGGGATACCGGGCAAAGGAAAGATCCTGACGCAGATTTCGCTCTTCTGGTTCGAGCTGCTCGGCGGGGTTGCGGCCAACCATCTGATCACCGCCGATGTGAACGCGTATCCGTCTTCGCTGCGGCCGTACGTGGATCAACTGGAAGGCCGCTCCATGCTGGTGAAGCGTGCGCAGATGTTTCCGGTGGAGTGCGTAGCGCGCGGGTATCTGGCGGGGTCGGGCTGGAAGGAGTATCGCGCCACGGGGACGGTATGCGGGATGCGGCTGCCGGCGGAGCTGCAGGATGGATCGCGGCTGCCCGAGGCGATCTTCACGCCGGCGACCAAGAGCCAGGATGGCGCGCACGACGAAAACATTTCGTTTGCGGAGACCGAGGCGCGGGTGGGTGTGGAAAACGCGTCCGAATTACGGCGGCTCACGCTGGCGCTGTATCAACGAGCGGAATCTTACTCACAGGCGCGCGGCCTGATTCTAGCCGACACAAAATTTGAGTTTGGCAGGACGGCGGAAGGGATTATTCTTGCCGATGAGGTCCTGACGCCGGACTCGTCCCGGTTCTGGGAGGCGGAACGCTGGACGCCCGGAGGTCCGCAGCCTTCCTTCGACAAGCAATATGTGAGGGATTATCTGGAATCGATCCACTGGAATAAACAAGCGCCTGCACCGGGTCTTCCCGACAGCGTGGTGGAGCGCACGAAGGCCAAGTACCTGGAGGCCTTCCGCCGCTTGACCGGGCGCACGATCGAGGCTTAGACGGAGACGAGGCGGAACGCGGCTCCGTCCAATGCCGGAGGATGGGAAGAAAACATGACCTGGGTCGATTGGGCCATCGTATTTGGACTGCTGGTCTCGGTATTGGCGGGATTGTTTCAAGGCTTTTTCCGCACCGCCTGCTCACTGGTGGGATTGTTGTTCGGGCTTTCGCTGGCGGCGTGGAATTACGGGCGACTGGCGGCGATCCTGATGCCGATGGTGCGGATCGAGGCGGTTGCGGATACGATTGCGTTTTTCCTGATTGCCATTCTGGTTCTGGCTTTGGCGAACGTGGTCGGCAATCTCCTGGGCAAAGCGCTGGACTGGATGGGGCTGGGATGCCTGGACATGCTGGGCGGCGCGGTGCTTGGATTTTTTCAGGGCGTGGTGCTGGTGACCCTGTGTATTCTTGTGACCGTGGCTTTTTTCCCCCAGGCGCAGTGGCTGACAGAATCGCGGCTGCCGCGACAGTTTTTCGGGGCGTGCCACATCAGCACGCATATGACTCCGGCGGAGCTGGCCGATCGCGTGCGCCAGGGACTGAGGACGCTGGAGCTGGAATCGCCCAAGTGGATGCACCCCAACAGCGGCAGTTGAAGAGTGGAGTGGGCGGCGCCCGGCAGACGATGCGAGATGGGGATCGTGGCGGGGCGATGGAGGTAAAATTCGGGGGCAAAACAATCCCCTTGCCTTCGCATACGGACCCGGTAAACTATTTCGAACGACCCAAGCCAGAGGTGGACGTGAGACGAGAACTGGATAGCCTGGTGACGCAAATGCACTCCAGCGGCATCCGCTACGACGATGCGGTGCGGGAGTTCAAGAGGCAATATTTACGCGAGGTCCTGATTGCGCACCGGGGGAACCAGTGCAAGGCTGCCGAAGAGCTGGGAATGCACCGCAATACCCTCAGCCGCACCATGGCCGAGCTGGGGCTGGAGCTCGCAGAAGTGCGGGCGGGACTCAAGCGTCCGCCGCGCTCGGAACGTCCTGTATACGGAGCACTCCGGCAGGGCTATCGCTAAGATTGCGCCCGGCGGGTGAGTGCGCTCCGCTTTCACGATGCAAACCTTACCGCAGAGCACGGAACCCCGTGTCGTCGTTTCGCCGGATTTCGAATGGGACGGGCAGGACGCCTATCTCTTCGACATCGACGGCACGCTGTTGCGGAGCCGCGACCGCATTCACATCGAGTCGGTGGCCTTGAGCGTGCAGCGCGTGACCGGATTCGAGATCACGCTGGCCGGCGTGCGGCTGGCCGGAAACACGGACACGGCGATTCTGCGCGAGGCCTGCAGGCAGGCGGGGATTCCCGGCGAGGTGATGGAAGCGCAGACGGAGGCGATTCTCGAGGCCATGTGTGCGACCGTGGCCGAGCGCCGCCACGAGCTGGACCTGGTGAAGATGCCGGGCGTCGAAGAGGTGCTGCGTCACCTGGCCCGGCGCGGCGCGCTGCTGGGCGTGGCCACGGGCAATCTGGAGATGATCGGCTGGATCAAGATCGAGCAGGCGGGCTTGCGGGAGTGGTTCCGTTTCGGCGGATTCAGCGATCACTTGCCAGTCCGCGCGGAACTGGTGGCGCAGGCGGCGCAGAAGGCGCGGGAGCTGACGGCGGGAGAGAAGATCTGCGTGGTGGGCGATACGCCGCGGGACATTGAGGCGGCGCGTGCGAACTCTCTTTCGGTAATCGCCGTGGCTACGGGCAACTCGAGTTTTGACGAGCTGGCCGCGTGTGAGCCGGACGTATGCACGACTTCGCTGGCCGACCTGCTGGCGCTCAAGAAGAGCGCATCCACCACCGGAGGTGGGTTCAAGTCGGAGCCTGGACTGTGAGCCGGCCCGTGGGTTTGACGCGATCCCAATCAAGCACGCGCAAGATGCGCGAATCCGTTCGCGCCTGGACGGCGCTGATGCTGCTGTGCATCTTCCCGGGCGCGACAACGGCGGAGATGGGCGCGCAGGCAACGAATCCGGGTGCGTCGGTTGCGAGCCGGCAGGCTGCGCAGGGTCCTCAAGCATCTGCGCCTGCGGACAGCGACGCTTCCGCACCGGCGCAGACGCAGAGCCCCACCAAGACGACGAGCGGCGAGAGACGCAAAGCCGCGAAGCTTTACCTCGAGGCGAGCAAGCTGTTTGTGAACGGGCAATTCGAGGCGGCCATGGACGAGTACCAGCTCGCGACGAAGCTCGATCCTGGAAACACTGATTACCGGCTTTCGGTGGAGGTCGCGCGCAGCCATGCGGTCACGGCGCTGATCCAGTCCGCGTCCAAAGCGCGGCTGCTTGGCGACGACGGCTCGGCGCGGGCCGATCTTGAACGCGCACTGGCGCTCGACCCCAGAAACATGGAGGCCACCGAGCATCTGGATGAACTCGGCGACGACGCTCTGCGCGCGCAGGAGAAGCCGCTTTATCCGCAAGCCGGAAGCGAGCTCGAGGACGTGGTGGTGCTGGAGCCCGAAGCCGGGGTGCACAGCTTTCACCTGCGCAGCGACCGGCGCAACGTAATCGAGCAGGTCTTCAAGGCCTACGGCATCACCGCGATGCTGGATGACAGCGTGTCCACGGAGGCGACGCGGCTGGACGTGGACGATGCCCGCTTCGACGAGGCGATGCGCCTGCTGGGCTTGGTGACGCAGACGTTCTATGTTCCCCTGGATGCGCATCGCGCCCTCGTGGCCAAGGACACGCGCGAGCTGCGCGAGCGCTTCACGCGCGAGGAGATGGAGACGATCCATCTTCCCGGCCTGAGCGACACCGGGGATGAGAGCGAACTCACCGAAGTGGGCAACGTGGCCAAGAACGTCTTCAACGTGCAGCAGGTGGCCACGGATGCCGGGGAGAGCAGCCTCACTTTGCGCGCGCCGCCGGAGACACTGGCCGCATTCAACTCAACCATCCGCGTGCTGCTGGACGGGCGCAACCAGGTGCTGCTGGACATCAAGATGATCCAGGTGGCGCACAACGCGACGCGCAACACGGGCGCGCAGTTGCCGCAGACGGTGACCGGATTCAATGTGTACGCCGAGGAGCAATCGCTGCTGAACCAGAACGCGAGCCTGGTGCAACAGATCATCTCCTCAGGACTGGCTGCACCCGGCGATACGCTGGCGATTCTCGCCATTCTGCTGGCTTCCGGCCAGGTTTCGAGCTCGATCTTTCAAAACGGGCTGGCGCTGTTCGGCGGGGGATTGACGGCCTCGGGCGTTGAGCTGGGCTCGGTCACGTTCAATCTCAACCTGAACACCTCGGACTCGCGGGAACTCGACGACATCCAACTGCGCCTGGGCGACGATGAGGCGGGGACCATCAAGGAAGGCGAGAGGTATCCCATCCAAACCTCGTCGTATTCGAGCCTGTCTCCCAACCTTTCAAGCATTCCTGGGCTGACGGGAGCCGGTAACTCGAGCGGGCTGGGCTCGCTGCTGGGAGCGCTGACCAGCACGGTGCCCAACATCCCCATGGTGGAGTACCAGGATCTTGGTCTCACGCTCAAAGCCACGCCCAAGGTGATGCGCAAGGATACGGTCGCGATCACGCTCGACATGAAGCTCGATTCGCTCTCCGGCTCGTCGATTGACGGCAACCCGATTCTCAACAGCCAGTCGTACTCCGGCGTGGCCACGCTCAAGGAGGGGGATGCCACGGTGCTGGCGGCGAATCTGAACAAGTCGCAGAGCCTGGCCATCAGCGGCACGCCGGGATTGAGCGAGATTCCGGGGCTGAACAACGTGACAGACAAGAACCTGCAGTCGAACTACGCCACGCTGATCATCGTGATCACGCCGCACGTGGTGCGCGGCACGCAAGCCGCGGGGCACACGCCCATGATGCTGGTGGATAAGAGCGGGACGATACAGTGAACAGAGTACAGTGGTCAGTGGTCAGTGATCAGGGGACAGGGGACAGGGGTCAGGGGTTCAGTGATTAGCGATTTGGTATCCCAGGTCGCGGCTGCCGCGGCGACATGGAACCTGGGCACTCATTTCGCGCCGGGACGCAGAGAGCGTTCCCCCGTTTCCCACAGAACGCCTAAAGAAGGAGCGCCTGCTTCTCGCTTTCGGCCTTTCAGCGCCGCCTGGGCCCTCCTCGCCCAAGCAACATCGAGAGACATCCGCGAAGGGGATTGAACGCGGTAGCGCCGAGCGTGGGCTGTTCCGATTGCGCCAGGGTTACACCGCTGGCGACGCCCAGTTTCGTTTTACTGGGCCAAACGAACTCGTCCAACAGGGTAACCGTGCTTCCGGTCACGGAGCTGGCAAACAGGTAAGGCAGACCGAAGAAGGCGAGCGCACCTCCGGGATTCGGCCCCTGGCCGCTCCAAATCTGCACCTGTGTGCTGCTCACCGGGGGACTGGGAGGAGGAACACTGAACAGCCAGATTGTGCCGTCGCCAACGAACCCGGCGGCTATCTCCGCGGACATGCCCGTCTCCACCGCAACCGATGAGATGCCGTTGCCTAATCCCGTACCGTAGCTGCCCGTGAAGTTCGCGTTGCGGTCGAAGGTGTACACATTCCCGCTGCCATCGCCCACCGCCAGGGTACCGCCGTCAAAATCAAGGGCGACCAGCCCCTTCAGGTTATTCGGGCCCGCCTGCTCAAATGCGGCCGGTTGTGGCGAAGTGGGGTTGCTGAAGTCGATCCATACAAACGCACCCTGACCTGAGGCGAAGGCCGTGGTTCCGCTGAGCGCGATCGAATACACACCACCGCTGACGAACGATCCGCCCGCGTTACAGGTGGAGACGATCGCACTCGAAGGCGGCTTGCTTATGTCCATTAGAACGAAGTTCGCCCCATTGGCTGATCCGACCACGAGCCGGTTCCCGCTCTGCGCGTCGAAGGCAACGGCGCCGATGCCGGACAGTCCTGTGTCAAAGGAACTTTGCAGCGCGGGCGCGGCCGGGTTGAGCAGGTTGTAGATTGCGAGCGTCCCGCCGGTGTAGTCGCCCACGGCCGCCAGCGCGCTGGTGGAATCAGCCAGAGTGCCTACGGCCTGGTTCCCGAGGTTGTTGGAGCAATCGACCACGCATCCGGTAGGGAACGGCGACGGAACCAGCACCGTGGTCGGTTTTGCGGAATCGGAAAAGTCGATTACGGCGAACCGGGAATCGGCAACACTACCAGCGACGGCGACAAAGATTGTAGTTGGCATCTCACGCCTTTCCTGTGAGCCTGTCTTGGAGACGCCAAGCCTGATCGCGCGATCGCGAGCGACATCTCCAATCTCGTTTGCCCTGGGTTGAAGCTGGCGCCCATTCTACGTCCCGGGCGCGGCCAGATTCAACAGGAAACTGGAGCATTTCTTCTTCTGCCGGATGGCGAAGCCGCAACCGGCAAGCGGCGATTCCCCAGGAAATCACCGCAACGCAACCCGCGGCTAGAGACACATTTGAAGGAGAAATGCGATCAGGCCGCGGAAAGCCCGCAGGCTCTCCCATCCTTCACGGTTTCAGATTTCGCGGAGGATGGGGATGCGCGGAGATCGTGTTGGGCTACTGGGCGGTGACGCCGTCGAGCTTGGCCTGGTATTCGATGACCTTCTTGAGCGTGTCATAGGGGACGTTGGCGGGGATGGCGCGGCCGTTGACCATGAGCGTGGGAACGGAGACGACCCCAACGTCACTGGCCAGCTTGATCGAGTCTTCGACCTGCTGCCTGACTTCCGGCGTGGCTGCGCAGGCGGAGATCTTGGCCGGATCGAGACCGGCCTTGGTGACGGCACTGTTCAGCGTGAGCGTAGCACCGTCGGGCGTAGCCAGGCCTTCCTGGCCGTCAAACACGGCGGAAGCGTACTGAAAGAAGTCGGTGCTTCCTCCCAGCTTGTTCACGCAGACACCATACTCGGCCGCGGTCTCGGCTTCGGGATGAAGCGAAGGAATGGGATTGTTCTGGAAGACGATGCGCGCGTTGGGAAAGTCCGCTAC
>JASHTS010000204.1 GCA_030040425.1 Acidobacteriaceae bacterium
TCGGCGACGGCGAGGATGGCGCCGAGATTGTCGCTGGGATGGCCCCACTCGGCGGCGAGGAAGGTGTCGTTGAAGTCGAGCCAGCGAATGAGGGCGCCGATGTTGAAGGCAGCTTGCACCGGATCGAGAACGAAATCGGTCCCGGGAACGCGCGCGCCGTTGGGAACTGTGGTCCCGGGAACGATAGGGCCGAGGAGATTGGTACAGGCGGGATAGTCGAGTGCTTCCAGGCCGCAGCCGAGCGTGTCGATGAGGCAGAAGCGCGCGGTGGAATAAGCGAGGTCGGAGTCGATTGCGTAGTTGAGCGCGTAGTCGGCAATGTCGGTAAGGACGGAGTCGGGGGTGGGGCGGGAGGTGCTGGGGTGAGCGGACATGCGAGTTTTGGCAGATGCTGTCTCGTCTTCGATTTTAGATCGCGGAGCCGAGGGAATGAGTCATGTCCGTGCTTTCCGAGGTTAGGCGCAAGAACAAAAGCGCGCCGAACCTGGGGCACCCAGAGTCACGCGGACGGGAGAGATTCTACGTCCGTTGGTTGAGGGGGATGAAGCGCAGGTTTTCAGGGCCGACGTAGTTGGCTGAGGGTCGAATGATCTTGCCGTCCTGGCGCTGCTCGATGACGTGGGCGCTCCAACCGGCGGTGCGGGCGAGGACGAAGAGTGGCGTGAAAAGATCGATGGGTATCTGCATAAGGTGATAGGCGACGGCGGAGTACCAGTCGAGGTTGGGAAACATCTTCTTCGCCCGTTGCATGGTGGTCTCGATGCGTTCGGCAACCGCGTAGAGGCGCCGGCCTTCGGGCGTGGTGGCCAGCGAGCGGGCCGATGCGCGGATGATCGCGTTGCGCGGATCGGCGATGGTGTAGACGGGATGGCCGAAGCCGATGATGACTTCGCGGTTTTCGACGCGGCGAAGGATGTCGGACTCGGCTTCGTCGGGCGAGGCGTAGCGCTGCTGAATGGCGAGGGCGACTTCGTTCGCACCGCCGTGCTTAGGGCCCTTGAGCGCGCCGATGGCGCCGGTGATAGAGGAATAAAGATCGGAGCCGGTGCCGGCGATCACGCGCGCGGTGAAAGTAGAGGCGTTGAATTCGTGCTCCGCGTAGAGGATGAGCGAGGCCTGCATGGCCGCGATCCATTCCTTCGAGGGCGCGGCGCCGTGGAGGAGATGGAGAAAGTGCTCGGCGATGGAGTCACCGCCCGCTTCGACGTCAATACGCTTGCCCCCACTGCGCGCGAACTGGTACCAGTAGACGAGCATCGACGGGAGCGTTGCGAGCAGAGCGTCGGCGATCGAGCGCGCGCCGGATTCGTTGTGGTCCTCGGCCTCGGGCTTGAGGCAGCCGAGCACGGAGACGCCGGTGCGGAACACGTCCATGGGATGCGCAGAGGCGGGGAGGAGTTCAAGCGCGGACTTAAGCTGCGCGGGAAGCCCGCGCAGGGAGCGCAGACGCGCCTTGTAGGCGGCGAGTTGGGCACTCGTGGGCAGAGCGCCATAGATGAGCAGGTGGGCAACTTCTTCAAACTCGCAGTGCGCGGCGAGGTCGGCGATGTCGTAGCCGCGATAATGAAGGTCGTTGCCGCTCTGGCCCACGGTGCAGATGGCGGTGTTGCCTGCGGCCGTGCCGGAGAGCGCAACAGATTTTTTGGGGCGAAATGCAGCGGAAACTTCAGCCGGGTTCATCGCAACTCCTGAGACATTCAACGTAATGGACGCGGAGCGAAAGTGGCAAGCGCTGGCGGATGAGGCGAAAATGGCCGTGGCGGCTGAAAGCCGCGGAATCGGGCGCCCTCATCCAAAGAGGCAAGCGAGGCACGGGCCGATGCACAGGTACTTCGGCGAGGTTTGGATCACGCGGCTGCTGGTGCAGCGGGGAATGGCGGCCATGTACCTTGTCGCCTTTTTGAACGTGGCCCTCGAGTTCAAGCCGCTGCTGGGCGAGCGCGGGCTGCTGCCGGTGCCCGAGTACACGCGCAGGCTGCGTTTTTGGAATGCGCCGGGAATTTTCAGCTGGAAGTACTCCGACCGTGGATTGGATGCCGTGGCGTGTGCGGGGCTGCTGCTTTCAGGGTGCGCGGTCCTCGGGGTGACCGAGATGGGGTCGTGGTGGGCCAGCGTGGCAGCATGGCTGGCACTCTGGGCGCTCTATCTCTCCGTAGTCAACGTGGGGCAGCGGTTTTATGGGTTCGGGTGGGAGTCGATGCTGCTCGAGGCGGGATTCTTCACGGCGTTTTTGGGGCCTATGCGGATGGAGCCTTCGATCCTGCCGCTGCTGATCTTGCGCTGGATGCTCTTTCGCACCGAGGTGGGCGCGGGATTGATCAAGCTGCGCCACGACCCCTGCTGGCGCAACCTCACGTGCCTCTACTACCACTACGAAACGCAGCCGCTGCCCAATCCGCTGAGTTGGTGGTTCCATCGTCTGCCCAGGGCGCTGCACCGCTTTGCCGTCATGGTGAGTCACGTGGTGCAGGTGGGGGCGCCCTTCGCGCTCTTTGCGCCGCAGCCGGTGGCGGCCGCAGCGGCGGCGTTGATCATCGTGCATCAGCTTTGGCTGATCGTGAGCGGAAACTACTCCTGGCTGAACTGGCTGACGGCCGTGCTGGGCATCGCCGGATTGAGCGATGGCATGCTGCGATGGGCGATTCCCCTGGCGCAGCCCACATTGCTGGTGCGGCCGCAGACGCTCGAGATCGTCCTGTGGGTCGTCACGGCGGGCACGGTGCTCCTGAGCGTGCAGCCGGCGCTCAATCTCATCTCCCGCGAGCAGGCGATGAACCGCAACTACAACCCCTTCCACCTGGTGAGCAGCTATGGTGCGTTCGGGCGCGTGGGCCGGGAGCGGTACGAGATTGTCCTCGAAGGGACGAGCGATCGCGTGGTGACGGCGGCGACGGAATGGAAAGAATATGGGTTCAAGGGCAAACCCGGTGATGTGCGGCGCATTCCGCCGCAGGTGGCGCCGTATCATCTGCGGCTGGATTGGCTGGTTTGGTTCCTGCCGTTCTCGGTGGTGGTCTCGAGCAGCGGAATTCGTGTGCCCGGGCACCCGGTGTGGTTTCTGCGCCTCATGAAGAAGCTGCTCGAGGGCGATCGCGCGGTGCTGGGGCTGATGGGGAAGAATCCATTCAGGGATGCACCGCCGGCCAGAATGCGCGCGCTGTTTTACCAGTACCGGTTCACCACAGGCGAAGAGCGGCGCGCCACGAGAGCGTGGTGGTCGCGGCGGTTGCTGGGCGTGTATCTCGAGCCGGTGGGGCTGGAGGCAATGCGGGATCTCTAGCAATGGTTCAGCGATTCTGCGGCTTTTGCTTTGCGAATAACTCGTCCAGCTTTTCTTCGTAGCCGTGGTAATCGAGAAATTTGTAAAGCTCTTCGCGCGTTTGCATGAGCGGCAGCAGATCTTTCTGTGTGCCCTCGGCGCGGATGGTCTCATAAACCTTGAGCGCCGCCGCGTTCATCGCTCGATAAGCGGCGCAGCAGTAAAGGACGATGTCGACGCCGACCTGGGCAAGCTCATCGCGCGTCCAGAGCGGCGTCCGGCCGAACTCGGTGATGTTGGCCAGGATGGGCACACCGACGGCGCGCTTGAATTCGGCGTACTGGCCGAGTTCGGTGACGGCTTCGGCGAAGAGCATGTCGGCGCCGGCGCTTACGTAGGCGCGGGCGCGGTCGATGGCCGCCGCGAGGCCTTCGACGGCGAGGGCATCGGTGCGGGCCATGATCACAAAGGCCGGATCGGCGCCGTTTCTGGCGTCGACGGCGGCCACGATGCGATCGACCATCTCTTCTTTCGGAACCAATTCTTTACCCGGGCGATGGCCGCAGCGTTTCTGGCCCACCTGGTCTTCGATGTGCACGGCGGCGCCGCCGGCCTTGATGAGCGAGCGGATGGCGCGGGCGATCGAGAACGCGCCGCCGAAGCCGGTGTCGATATCGACGAGCAGCGGGAGGGATGAAGCGTCAGCAATGCGGCGGACATCGATGAGAACGTCGTCGAGAGTGCTGATGCCGAGATCGGGAAGGCCGAGGGAATTGGCGGCCAGGCCGCCGCCCGAGAGATAGAGCACGCGGAAACCAGCAGCCTGCGCCAGGCGCGCGGTATAGGCGTTGATGGCCCCGGCCACCTGGAGCGGCTTTTCCTGGGCGAGCGCGGCGCGGAAGCGAGCTCCGGGGGTCGCGGTCTGAGGAGGCTTTGTCATGCTCTTCTTCGCCGCATGATAGCAGGCTCGTCACATTTTTATCCGCGAATGCGGGGTGCAGTGCGACAATCAACGGGTCGAGAATCGACGGTACGGGGCCGCGCGATTTCTGAGATGGCCGCCGTGCGAAGGAGAAAGGCATGACGAGACGAGTGTTTTGGCGAGTCGCTTGTGCACAAATATTGCCGTGTGCGGGGCTGCTCGCGCTGTGCGCCGCGGGCGTGATGGCGCAGCAGCAACCGAAGAAGCCGCCGCTCAGCCCGCCGGAGACGGCTTCGGCGACCATTGGCGGAAAGTCCATCACCATTACTTACAGCTCGCCGCGGGTGCGCGGGCGCGCGGGAAAGATCTTCACCAAGGATGGGCTGATCAGCCACGATCCGCATTATCCAGTGTGGCGCGCGGGCGCGAACTCCGCCACTACGCTCAAAACGGACGGCGATCTGACCATCGGGGACCTGGATGTTCCCGCCGGGACGTACACGCTGTTTGTGGACATCTCCGACCCCGCCAACTGGACACTGATTGTGAACAAGAAGACGGGCGAGTGGGGACTGGCGTATGACGGGACGCAGGATCTGGGCAAAACACCCATGACCATGTCGACGCCCCCGAGCCTTGTGGAGGACTTGACCTATACGATTAGCGACGACGGCGGCGACAAGGGCACGCTGACGCTGGCCTGGGAGAACGTGAGTGCGAGCGTGCCGATCACGGTGCATTGATGTGCATTGATCTTTAGGCTGGTCTTCGAAGAATACCGCAGATCCCCCGGCATTGTCCGCTCGCCCCGGCGAGCGGACTTCGCCGAGCATGACAGCGGCCTTTCGATTCCAAGTGGATGGATTCCGGCGAAATGCGGATAAAGGCCTTAAGAGGGCGCGAAGGGCTGCTCTCCCGGTAGAATAGATTAAAGAGAATTTTTCTGCCGAGAGGGATAAAGAGTTGCCGCTGTACCCCTATCGCTGCACGCAGTGCGGCCATCGATTCGAGAAAATCCAGAGCTTCAGCGCCGCGCCGGTGAAGGTATGCCCGCAGTGCGGCGGCGCGGTGGAACGCGTTTTGACCGCGCCAGGACTGCAGTTCAAAGGCGCGGGCTGGTACGTGAACGACTACGCGCCAAAGAGCAGCTCGTCCGGCGGAGACAGCGCCCCCGGCGAAAAGAAGCCGGAGGCGAAGACCGAATCCAAGACCGAGGCAAAAACGGAGACGAAGACGGCCTCGGGAGGCGAGTCGAGCGGGGCGAGTTCGAGCGCGACTGGCTCGACCCCTTCCGCTCCGGCTGCAAAACCGAGCTCGACGACGAGCTGAGCGAGAGCGCCCGAGCCCGGGCGTAATCGATTTCTCGCGCGCAAGGCCCGAATCTTCTGCGCCGTCCTAGAATGGTGGAGACTTTCGTCTCCGGGGCTCCGCAATGAAATCCAACCTTACACCGGAAGCGCAGACCGAGCGCAAACGGCCGCGGGTGGGCCGCTCCTCCCAGGGGCAAATGGTCCGCCTCGTTCTGGCCGCAGCCGCCGGTGTGTTCTTCGCCGCCGGCGTAATGGCCGGCGTTCATCGCCCGCATGGGCAGATTGGCCTCATCCTCCGCTGGATAGGGCTTGCGGCATTTTTCCCGTTTATTGTGCGCAGACCATCGCTGCTCAAGTGGACGTTTTTCGCGATGGCAGTGGGCGCAGAGCTGGGTCTTGATGCTCCGGCTTTCGCCGCGCAGACGCGCTTCCCCGCCGACATCTTCCTTCGCCTGATCCGCATGATTGTGGCGCCGCTGATTTTTGGCGGACTGGTAACCGGAATCGCCGGCCACGGCGAGCTTCACGCGAGCAGCAAGAATGCGTCCGCCGGAAATTTGCGCGGCGTGGGCCGCGTTGCCGTCAAGGCGCTGGTGTTTTTTGAGGTGGTCACGACGATCGGCCTGCTTCTTGGCGCGCTGGCCATCCACATCTCGCGCGCCGGCGTGGGCGTAGCGCTGCCTGCCGGCGCCGCGCCGGCATCGGCGGCCGTGCATACCGGCTGGCAGGAAATTTTGCTCAACGCATTTCCTGAGAACATTGCCCAGGCAGTCGCGCAAAACCAGATTCTCCAGGTCGCCGTCTTCTCGGTGCTCTTCGGTGTAGCGCTGGCCTTGCTGCCCGAGCCGCGCCGTCGGCCGCTGGCGAACGTGCTGCAGGCGCTGACCGAAACCATGTTCAGCATGACGCGGATCGTGATGTATATGGCTCCGCTTGCGGCGGGAGCCGCCCTGGCCTACGCCGTGGGCAGCATGGGATTGTCGACGCTGCTGCCCCTTGCGAAACTGGTCGCGACCTACTATGCGGCGCTGGCTGCCTTCGTGGTGCTGGCGCTGGCGCCGGTCGTGTTCATCGCGCGCATCCCGCTGCGGCGGTTTGTGGCGGCCGTGGCCGAACCGGCGGCCATCGGGTTCGCAACCACGACCTCCGAGGCCGCGTTGCCGCTAGCCATGGAGCGCATGGAAGAGTTCGGGGTGCCGCGATGGATTGTCTCCTTTGTAATTCCCACCGGCTACAGCTTCAATATGACGGGATCGAGCCTGTACCTTTCGATGGCGGCCCTTTTCGCCACACAGGCCGCAGGCATGCACCTCACGGCCGGCGAGCAGGTGGCCATGCTGGCCACGCTGGTGCTGACCAGCAAAGGCGTGGCCGGCGTACCGCGCGCGGTGTTTGTCATCCTGATGGGCACGGCGGCCTCATTTCATATTCCCACCGCGGCGATCCTGATCATTCTCGGCGTAGACACGCTGATGGACATGGGCCGCACCGCGATGAACGTCATCGGCAATTGCCTGGCGTGCGCGGTCGTGGCGCGGTGGGAGGGCGACCTTCAGGAAACAGGAATCGGGGATTAGAGACCAGGGGACGGAACGATTCGAACGTTGAGATAATGGACAGACATGTCCCTGCTTGATCCCATTTCGATGCCGGTGGAGCACGCCGATCTTGCAGCGCTCGAGTGGGAGCCGCTGCTCAGGCTGGTTGCCAGGTTTGCGGTTTCGCCGGTCGGCCGCGCGGGGATTCTCGCGCTTGTTCCCTCGACAGACGAAGCCTGGATTGCGACGCAGCATGCGCTCACGAGCGAAATGCGTCTCTTGCTTGAGGAGCAAGTATCCATTGCGCTGGGCGGATTGCTCGATCCCACGGAATTGGCGGCGAAGGCGCGGATTCCCGATGCTGCTCTCGAGGCGGCGGATCTGCAAGCCGTGGCCCGACTGGCGCGCGATGGCTACGCCTGGGCCGCGCTGTTGCGCGAGCCGCCATCGCGCGTGGCGGGCAAACTGGAGAGTCTCAGCAAGCTTTCGGCAACCCTGAATCAAAATCAGAATCTGCGCACGCTCGCGGAAACGATCGAGCGGACAATTCAGCACGACGGGTCGATCGCCGACGACGCGTCGCCGGAGCTCAGGCGCATCCGGCGGGAGCAGGAGCGGCAAAAGCGGGCGATCGAAGAGAGTCTGCGGACGGCGCTCAGAAAGCTGGCCAGCGAGGGCTCAACGCAGGATGACGTGATCACCATCCGCGGCGAGCGCTTCGTGATCCCGGTGCGCACGGAGATGAAGCGGCGGGTGAGCGGCGTGGTGCACGGAGCGAGCTCGTCGGGGCAGACGGTATATGTGGAGCCGCTCGAAACCATTGACCAGAACAACGAGCTGGTGCGGTTGATCGAAGAGGAGCAGGCTGAGATTCACCGGATCTTTGTGGCGCTGACGCGCCAGGTAGGCGCGCTGGCCGAGGCGCTCATGGAGGGAGCGCGAGTGCTGGCCACGGTGGACGGCATGCAGGCGCGGGCGCGCTTTGCGCGCGCCTACCAATGCGTGGAGCCAACCTTTGGAGAAAGCCTGCGGCTCGAGGACGCCCGGCATCCGCTGCTCGAGAAGAGATTGCGCGAGACTGGCGGCAACATTGTTCCGCTGGTCCTGGAGCTCACCGCCGACGAGCGGCAGCTTGTGATCAGCGGGCCGAACGCAGGCGGCAAGACGGTGGCCCTGAAGACGGCGGCGCTGCTGGCGATGATGGCGCAGGCGGGTTTGCCCGTGCCGGCTGCGGCGGCGGAGTTTCCCGTGTTCACCACGTTCCTGGCCGATATTGGCGATGTGCAGTCGATCGAGGCGGCGCTGTCGACGTTCTCTGCTCACATTACCAACCTCGACCGGCTGGCGCGGCTCGCCGGTGCGCGCTCGCTTGTCCTGCTCGATGAGCTGGGTTCGGCCACCGATCCCGAAGAGGGTGCGGCGCTGGCCGTGGCGGTGGCGGAGTTCTTTCTCGAAGCACGGGCGTGGACGCTGATCTCGACGCATCACACCTCGCTCAAGGTGTATGCGGCCAACACCCCCGGCGTGCGCAACGCGGCCGAAGGCATGGAGGAGACAACGCTGGCGCCGAATTACAAATTGGTGCCGGGCGTGCCGGGCGCTTCGGCGGGCGTCCAGACCGCGGAGCGGCTGGGATTGCGCAAAGAAATTGTTGCTGCCGCGCGTAAGCGGCTGGGCACGCAGCAAACGGACGTGGCCCGGTTCCTCGACAAATTGCATCGCGAGCTGGCGGAGCTCGAAGAAGACAAAAAGAAAGCGCGGGAGCAGCAGTACGCGCTGAACCAGGAGCGCAAGAAGCTGGAGCGCGAGGGCGATGTGGAGATGCGCAACCGCGTGCGCGAACTCGAACAGAAGCTGGCTTCGCTGCTCAAGGACTTTGAGTTCCAGATGCGGGAGAACGTGCGCGCCATCGAGGACCGCGCGGCCCAGCAGAAGCTCTCCAAAGATGCCGAGCGGCGCATCAACCGGCTCCGGCGCGAGTTCCAGGAGAGTTTCAACCAGACCGTCGTGGCGCACCGGACGGGCGCGGACGCGGGCGATGCGCACGCGCAACCCCACGTGTTGAAGCACATTGCGCCCGGCGACAAGGTGCTGCTGAAGTCGATGAATAAGGTAGCCGTGGTGCAGCGGGAGGTTGAGAAGGACCTTTTCGAAGTGGCGCTGGGGCCGATTAAGATGCGGGTGAAGCGTGACGAGTGCTCCGCACTTCCGGGTTCTGGAGGACAAAAAGCCGATCCGCTCAGCGCCGCGCGGCTGCATAAGAACGTTCATGTTTCGGTGACGGGCGCGAACACAGACGACCTGCGCACGGAGATCAACCTGATCGGGCGGACCGTGGATGAGGCGCGCGAGGAGTTGGAGAAGTATCTGGACCGCGCATTTCTCGCGGGTCTGGAACGCGTGCGGGTGATTCATGGTCACGGCGCGGGCGTGTTGCGGCGCGGGGTGCGGGAGTTTTTGAGGGGCCATCCGCACGTGGCGGGCATTGAAGAGGCGGCGCAGAACGAGGGCGGCATGGGCGCCACGATGGTGGAGCTGCGGCAGTAGAGGGCGATCTGCCGGCTGTCCGTTCCCAGCTGGTTGCCGTATGCCTAAGCGTAGGATGGAGCGATGGAGTCAGACGATGAGCGCACGGAGAGCGAACAGCCTCCGTTGGGCGATATTCCGGCGCTCCCGGCCATCGAGCCCTCGCGTTCCGGCTGGCTGGGCCGCCGACGGCGGATGATGGTGCTGGTCGTCGCGGCGATCGGGCTCACTACCCTGTTCGCTCCTCTCATCCGGACGGACTCGCCTGTCCTTGGCAGGACGCAATGGTCGCCGCTTCAAATCGCCATCGATCTCGAGGAGGGCACACTCCCTCCCTGTTCCGGCGGAACGTTCTCAACCTGCGGGGACCCGCGAACGAGGGCGGTGTTTCTGATTCTCGACGCGGTTCTCGGATTTGGGTCCATGTATGCCCTGCTCTTTCTGATTGCGGCCGCGGCCCTTGTCTTTCCGCGGAGAAACCTGGTGGGCATGGCAGCAATGCTCGGAATGGCCCCGCTCTATGTGGAAGCGAGGAGGCACAACTACCCCGGCGTTCAGGATTTCCTCTACGGCGACCCGTTCGCCGGGCCTCGGGCACATGCCGGAGCGCTGGAGCTGATTTTTCTGGAAGTGTTTGCGCTTTTGCTTTGGATTGCGGTAACCAAGGCGCTGGATTACTAGGATAACCCGCAAAAGCAAAACAAAAGGCTCCGCGTTGGCGGAGCCCGTTTACTGAT
This sequence comes from Acidobacteriaceae bacterium, assembly GCA_030040425.1. Taxonomy (GTDB): domain Bacteria; phylum Acidobacteriota; class Terriglobia; order Terriglobales; family Acidobacteriaceae; genus Telmatobacter. The sequence continues at coordinate 10,293 of JASHTS010000204.1, forward strand.
CCCTGACACCTGAACCCTGACCCCTGTTACTACGCCATGGCTTCGCGGCCCATGGGCTCGAAGGTCAGATGATTTGAGTTGCGGTCGGCGCCGATGCGCACGTGCGCGCCGTGCAGGATTTCGCCGTCGAGAATCTTGATGGCGAGCGGGTCCTGGATCATGCGCTGCAGCGCGCGCTTGAGCGGACGGGCGCCGTAAGCCGCGTCGGAACCGGAGGCCAGGATGAGCTGGCGCGCCGGCTCGGTGAGCTCGAGCGAAATCTGGCGATCTTCGAGGAGCTTGCGAATCTCGTTCATGCGCAACTCGAGGATGGCGTTCATCTGCGCGTGACCCAGCGGGCGGAAGATGACGATGTCATCGACGCGGTTCAAAAACTCCGGCCGGAAATGCTCGCGCAGTGTGCGCATCACGCTCTCGCGCGCCATGTCGAAATCGTGCTCCGTCTTCAGCGCTTCGCCGGCGAGAAAGGCCGCACCCAGGTTCGAGGTCATGATGAGCACGGTGTTTTTGAAGTCCACCGTGCGACCTTTGGAGTCCGTCAGCCGGCCATCGTCCATCACCTGCAGCAAAATGTTGAAGACGTCAGGGTGAGCCTTCTCGATCTCGTCGAAGAGAATCACCGCGTAGGGACGGCGGCGCACAGCCTCCGTAAGCTGGCCGCCTTCGTCGTAGCCCACGTAGCCCGGAGGCGCGCCGATGAGACGTGCGACGGCATGCTTCTCCATGTACTCGCTCATGTCGATGCGGACCATGGCCTGCTCGTCATCGAAGAGAAACTCGGCGAGGGCGCGCGCGGTCTCCGTTTTGCCCACTCCCGTTGGTCCAAGGAAAATAAAAGAGCCGATGGGGCGCTTGGGATCGCTCAAACCGGCGCGGGAGCGGCGGATGGCGTTGGCAACGACGGTGAGAGCCGCGTCCTGGCCGACCACGCGCTCCTTGAGGCGCTGCTCCATCTGCACCAGCTTTTTCACCTCGCCTTCGAGCATGCGGCTGACGGGAATACCGGTCCATTTGCTGACGATTTTGGCCACGTCTTCTTCGTCGACCTCTTCCTTGAGCATGCGCACGGCCGCGTTGGCGCCGTCCTGCGCGGCGTTCAGTTGCTTGAGCTCGCGCTCGAGTTTGGGCAGCTCACCATATTGGATCTGCGCGGCGCGCTCAAGCTGCCCCTTGCGGGTTTGCTCCTCCGCTTCGAAACGCAGGGCCTCAATCTTCTTCTTGGTTTCGGAAATGCGGGCGATTGCGTCGCGTTCCTTCGTCCAGCGGGCGCGGAGAGCCGTCGCCTGCTCCCGGACCGCGGCGACTTCGCGCTCCACTTCTTCGAGGCGCTCCTTGCTGTTCTTGTCCGACTCGCGCTTGAGGGCGGCGCGCTCGATCTCGAGCGACGTGGCCTGGCGCTCCAGCTGGTCGATCTCCGTGGGCACGGAGCCGATCTGGATAGCGAGCGAAGCGGCCGCTTCGTCGACGAGGTCGATCGCCTTGTCGGGCAGAAAGCGGTCGGAGATGTAGCGGTGCGAGAGCGTGGCTGCGGCCACAATGGCTGCATCCTTGATCCGCACGTTGTGGTGCGCCTCGTAGCGTTCCTTGAGCCCGCGCAAAATCGCAATCGTGTCTTCGACGTTGGGCTCGCCGACGTAGACGATCTGGAAGCGGCGCTCGAGGGCCGCGTCTTTCTCGATGTACTTGCGGTACTCGTTCAGCGTGGTGGCGCCGATGGCGCGCAGCTCACCACGGGCAAGGGCGGGCTTGAGCATGTTGCTGGCGTCGATGGCGCCTTCCGCGGCGCCGGCGCCGACGAGCGTATGCAGCTCATCGATAAACAAAACAATCTGCCCATTGGACTCTTCGATCTCTTTCAGCACGGCCTTGAGACGGTCTTCGAACTCGCCGCGATATTTGGCGCCGGCAAGCATCGAGCCGAGATCGAGCGAGATGACCCGTTTGTCGCGCAGGCTCTCCGGCACGTCGCCGGAGACGATGCGCCGGGCAAGGCCTTCAACGATGGCGGTTTTGCCCACGCCAGGCTCACCAATAAGGACAGGATTATTCTTCGTCCGGCGGCTCAGCACCTGCACCACGCGGCGAATCTCCTCGTCGCGGCCGATAACCGGATCGAGCTTCCCGCGGCGGGCGAGATCGGTGAGATCTTTGGCATATTTTTCGAGCGCCTGGAATTTGCCTTCGGGGTTCTGGTCGGTCACGCGCTGCGAGCCGCGCACGGCCGTGAGCGCCTGCAGAATTGCTTCGTGCGAGGCGCCGAGGGCGGTGAGGGCTGCATTCGCGGGATCGTTCTTCTGCCGCGCGACGCCCAGCAACAAATGTTCAGTGGAAACGTACTCGTCCTTGAAGTTCGAGGCTTCGCGGAAGGCCTGATCGAGAACCTTGTTGAGCGCCTGGCTCAGACCAGGCTGGCCGGCGCCGCCGGAGACGCGCGGAAGTTTCTCCTCGATCTGGTGCAGGTCGTTTTCGAGGCGCTCCGTAGGCACACCAATTTTTTCGAGCACTGCGGGGATGACGCCCTCGCGGTCTTCGACCAGCGCGAGCAAAAGATGCACCGGCTGCATCTCGGCGTTGCCGAGCTCGGCGGCGCGGTTGCGCGCCTGCTCAATCGCCTGCTGCGATTTGACCGTGAATTTGTCCCAGCGAATGGCCATGAAAACAGCTCCTAGCTCCTAGCCGCTAACTTCTAGCTTGATCTTGCGAGGAGCCGGCGTCCAGTCGTTCTGAAATGATTTTGATTTATTCTTTGTTTCTGAAGCGAACGCGCCGGGGATTTCTACTTTACCCCCGGCGCCTGAAATATGTTCGGCCAGCCAAAGCACGGAAAGCTAGAAGCTAGAGGCTAGCGGCTGGAAGCTGCTTTTACGCTGCCAGCTTGTTGCCCGCATTCACGCCCACGTTGACCTTGATCTGCCGGGGCTGCGCCTCGGGCTTCTTTTTGAGCTCGAGCTTGAGCACCCCAGCCGAGTAGCTGGCCGCCACGCTCTCCGTGTCCACGGTGTTCGGCAGAGTGAAGGCGCAATAGAAGCTGCCGTAGCGGCGCTCTACGCGATGGAAGTTCTCCTCCTTCTCTTCCTTTTCGAATTTGCGCTCGCCCTTGACTGTCAGGGTGTGGTTCTCGACGCTCACGTCCAGGTCCTTCTCCTCGATGCCGGGGACTTCGAGCTTGAGTACGACCTTCTTGTCGTCCTCGTAGATGTCGACGGCGGGAATAAAGCTGGCCGGGGTGAGGGCGCTCTCGCCGTCACTAAAGTCGCGGAAGAGCGAGTTGACGCGGTTCTGCAACACCGCCACTTCGCGGAATGGGTCCCAACGGGTGATTGCCATGATGAATTCCTCCTGGTGAATTCAAATTCATAGATCGGGCGGGAGCCTGACTCACCGCCGCTCAATCAATTTGATAAAACTATAGCATATTTGATTCATAAAATATGAGTGTTTTATGCTAATAGATTGAGAATCATCCATAACTCATTTGTTTTCTGTATGGAATAGCAAGCGCCTTTTAGGCGGCCTCAGGCCTGCACTTGGTCCGGCATGGCGAGTTCGAGCGCGCGACGCTGTCCGTCCGCCTCCGCGCGAATCACGGTCAGCACGGTGATGTCGTCCTCCTGGCCGTGGGCCTGCGCGGCGGCAGCGATGGTTTCGGCGGGTTGGGCGGAGATGTCGGCTGCGCGCTCGAAGCCGAAGAGCTCGCCGGCCTTGTTGCGGGCCTCGACCACGCCGTCCGAGAGGAAGGTGAGGCGGTCGCCGGGATCGAGGGACAACGTGAATTCGGTGTACGAAGTTCCAGGAACCACGCCCAGCGGGAGCCCGGAGCCGGACTTGCATTCGATGCCGTTGCGATACGGAGCAAGATGGCCGGCGTTGGCGAAGGTGAGCTGGCCGCCGTCGGAAAGATGCGCCACGCTGCATGTGACAAACCCGCCGTCGGTAGTGGCCACCAGTTGTCCGTTCAGTCGCGCCAGGATCTCTGCCGGGCGAAGACTCTCTGCGGCGAGCGTGCGCAGTGCACCCACCACCAGCGTACCCAGCATGGCGGCCTTCAGCCCTTTGCCGCTCACGTCGCCAATGGCCAGCAGAACTGAGCCGTCGGGCTCTGGAAAAACCTGGTAGAAGTCGCCGCCCACTTCGCTCGCGGCGAGATAGGCGGCCTCAAACTGGAAGTGCTGCGTGCGCGGAAGCTGCGCGGGCACCAGCTGGGCCTGCACGCTGTGCGCCGCTTCCATCTCGGCAGAGAGGCGCTCGTCGCGCTCGGCCGATTCCGCGAAGCGAAGCAGCAGAATGGCAGCCACGGCCAATTCGGCCAGCAGCATGAACACCTGGTTCCAGTTGATTGCAAACTCTGGACCGCGATAGAGCCAGAGGACCGGGGCAGATTTGATGATCGACATGTAATACAGGGAAGTGTAGGCGCCGGAAATCGCGGTCATGAGGGCGCTAAGTACGAACGGAACCAGCAAAAATTGAGCGTAGCGGCTACCGCGCCAGGCGAGCCTCACCAGGCGCGCGAAGACCAGAATGGCAAGGGCAAGTGAGATAAAGACCCAGGGCAGATTGGCCTCGGTGATGCTGATGGAACCGTATCGGGGCAGCCCAACGGGGATGGGCGCCAGCAATAACAAAATGATGCTCACGCGGAGCAGGTTATCGACAGGAATCCGGAGAAAGCGCCAGATGAAGAGCAGCCAGAAGATCAAGATGGCCGCTTCGAAACATGCCTCTGCGAAGACCCAGCCGTATGCGGGCAGTGGGCAAGTGCGGTAAAACCAGTACCCGAAGCTATAACAGGCATTCAGAAGAAGAAACAGGGCTGCCCAGGCGTACTCGTCGGCGCGCCGGCGCAGAAGGAACAGCCCAAGGCTGAACATGCCGACGCAGCCGGAGACGGCGCCGACCAGCCAGATGGGAAGCTGGCCGATTGCGTACCGGAGGGTTTCGAGGTCGCGGAGGCTGGCAATGGCCCGCGCCGTTCCCACGCTCGGATTCGACGACAGGCCCGTAAAGAACCCGCCCGAAGGCTCCTGCGGCTGCCAGACACGAATGGCAAGCAGGAAGGTTTTTCCGTTCAGGGCGCGCGGGAGCGCAACGGGGAAGACCAAAGGAGAGTAGCCCAGCCAAACGGGAACAGGACGCATCTTGCCGATGGTCCCCACGAGGCGGCCGTCGGCGTAGACTTCATCGGCGTTGCCTATCTCGTACAAACCCAGCGCCAAAGACGATCCTGTGGCCGGGAGTTTCAGCTTGATGCGGTACCACGCAAAACCGGAGTAATCCTTGTACCCCTGTGCAGGCCAGGATTTGTCGAGACGCAGGAGTGACCAATGGGAATCATCGAAGTTGGGCGCGGCCCACGCAGGATCATCGCCGGTGTGGAAACGCCAGGGCGATGCGATGGCGACCGGACCTCCTGCCGTGGAAACGTCAGCATACTGGCAAAGCGCGGCGGGGAGTGAGAGTAGGAAAAGAATCGTCACACAAAGAGCTCTAAGCATGCAGAACCTCGGCGGATGCGAGCGTGAGAGTAAGAACTGTGATGTCGTCTTCCTGGCCGAATGCTTGCGCAGCCTGGGCGATTTTGTCGGCGGGTTGTGTGCTGAGGTTGGCTGCGCGATCAAAGCCGAGGAGTTCGCCGCTTTTGTTCCGCGCTTCGACCACGCCGTCGGTGAGAAGAGTCAGCCGGGCGTGGGGGTGCAATGGAATGGCGGATTCCGTATAAGCCGCGTCGGATCTCAGCCCCAGAGGAAGTCCATTGCCGATTAAGAGCTCCTCGCCGTTGAGATAGGGCGGGATGTGGCCGGCGTTGGCGGCCCTGATTGTGCCGTTAGGAGCGATGCACAGAACGAGACAGGTGGTGAAGCCTCCGCATTTCTGCGCGAGCATCTGCAGGTTCATGCCGTGCAGGATTTCGGCGGGGTTGCGGGTGCTCTGCGCCAGGGTGCGCAGCGCGCCCACAAGCAGGGAGACGGTCAGGGCCGCGGCCATGCCTTTTCCGCTGACGTCGCCGATGACGACGAGGGCGCAGCCTCCGGGCGCGGCCAGGACCTGGAAAAAGTCCCCGCCGACCTCGCCGGCGGGCCGATAGGCGCTTTCCATCCGAATGCCGGGAATCTCGGGGATTTCGATTCCGACCAGCATCTGCTGCACGGAGCGCGCGGCTTCGAGTTCGGCGGCGGCGTGCGCCTGTTCACGGCTGACGCGCGTGAAGCGGAAGAACATGACAATCGCGATGGCCACGAGGAAAAGCAGGTTTCCCAGGTCGGAGATTTCAAGCGAAATGGGGCCGATGGGGAGGGGTTGAATGAATATATTGAAGCGAGTCCAGCCGAAGTAGAAGGAAAGAAGACCCAGATTGAACAGCACCCCGGCGGCCGTAGGCAGCAGACTGGGAAGGATCAACCATCCCGCCTCGCGATTTCCGCGCCGGTACCACGCGATCAGAAGCGCGGGCAGCAGATACACGAGCGGCGCCGTCACCACGGTCTGCAGCAGGTCATAGGCATTCACTGAAAAATGCCCCAGCCAGACGGGCAGCACCAGCAGCAGTGGCAGAAGAATCACGCCCTCGTAGATTCGCCAGCCGCGCCCCACGCGCCGCTTGACGAAACTGAGAGTGAACTCGAGCTCGGCGATGGCGATGGGATAAACCAACGGATCGGCGAGCAGGGTGTTGGCAGAGAGGGGCAGAACGCCGGCCTGCTGCAGGTGCCAGAGCAGATTCGATATGCCTGTGAGCAGAAGAAAGAGTCCGAGGAACAGGTAATCGCGCTCGGAGCGCTGGCCGATGTAAAGGGCCAGCGCGCCCAGGCCCGCCAGAATCAGCAGCAGGTTGATGGCGACCGAGGGAACCGCGGAATACATGCGATCGCTTTGGAGAGACTGAAGTTCATATTCGATGGCATCGTGATCGCCCAGCGTGACTCCGATAAAAAGCGGAAGCTGGTAGGCGGCATAATCGGGCGTGGCGCGGGTGCGCAAGGCGAGATAGAAATCTCCCTGATCGTTGCTGAGCTCGAACTCACGTTCCGTAGGACGGCTGACGGCAAATTGGGACTTGATCTGCGCCCCCAGCATGCATTGCCCGTTGACGTACAGCTCGTAGGTGCCGTCGCCGCCGTCGATCAGAAAATGAACATTCTTGTGATCCGGTCCGACGCTCACGTGCTTGCGAAACCAGTGCCATCCCCGCTGTGCGGGACCCATGTCCTCGAGATCGACCGCCTGCCACGCACTGTCGTCGAAACCAGGGCTCGCCCACGCCAGGTTGTCGCCATCGTGCTCCACCCAGCCCTGATTCAACTCGATGAGCCCCGAGTCCCAACGAGTGATTTCAGCCGGCTTCTCGAGCGCGGTCTGCGCGCTGAGTGCGGCGGCCGCGGCGAGCCAAAGGGAAAGCGCGAGAACCAGCGCGAAGAGGCCCGGTTTATGCATGCGCGGCTCCAAATTCGGCCGGGACCGGCGCAAAGGCCAGCGTCAGCACGGTGATGTCGTCCTCCTGGCCGAATTGTTGGGCCGCCTGCGCAATCTCGTCTGCTGATTTGCTGCTGATGTCTCGTGTGCGCTCGAAGCCGAAGAGCTGGCCGTGCTGGTTACGGGCTTCCACCACGCCGTCCGAGAGGAGGGTCAGGGTGTCACTGGGCGAAAGGCACACAGCGGATTCCGAATAATCCGCAGAGGCGGCAACTCCCAGCGGCAACCCCGGGCCGAGGTTGAGTTCCTCGCCATTGCGGTAAGGCGGCAGGTGGCCCGCATTGGCCAGCACCAGCTCGCCATGCCTCGTCACGTCAACGCAGAGGCAGGTGGCGAGACCGCTGAGATGGTTTTCCCGGAACACGCGATTGAGGTTGGCGAGGAGGACCGCGGGGGGATCGGAATCGCGCGCAGAGGCCGCGCCCAGGATCAGTGTAGCGGCCATCGCCGCAGCCGCGCCCTTGCCGCTCACGTCACCCAACAACACCCGCTGGCGGCCATCGGGGAGAACACGGCAGAGATAGAAATCGCCGCCCACCTCGCGCATGGGATGAAAGGCAACGTCGATGCGCAGGCCAGGCGCAGTTTCGACTCGCGCCGGGGCGAGCATTTGTTGGATTTCACCCGCCGCCTGCATCTCGCCGGCGAGCTCGGCACGTTCCCGCGCGGTACGCTGCTGTTCACGAAAAAGTAGGCCAAGCAAGGCAGCCGTCGCACACAGCGTAACCAGGGCCTGGATCTCGTTTTTGGAGCTGACCCACCCCGAGAGCACCTCCAGGGCTGGGAAGAAATAGAGCATCATGATTGTCCCCCAGGCCATGCAGATGGCGGCGATCGGGATCATGCGCCGAGCAATGCGCTTCCAGGGCCAAAAGGCGACGAAAGCTCCTGTGTAGCTGAGTATGTGGCTGTAATTGCCTATCCCATCGGCTCGAAGGAACCCCATGGCGCCCTGAAGAGATAGGGACGAGGGCGCAGGAAGGAAGAGTCCCAATATCATCAGTAGGAGCCTCAGCGCGTAGAGACTGAACAGAAGCCAGAAGAAGAGGGGCATGCGCCGTCGCGCAACGGCGAATGGGAACCATACCTGACCCAAACCGGCTGCGAGCGCCGAAACGCTGCCGGAAAGCATGTCCAGCCAAACTGGTACACCTGCGAGTGCGGCCTGGCCGAAGAAGGTCACAAAGATTCCGGCCACTCCGATGCAGGCAACACTGAGAATCAGCAACTCCCTGCGGCTACGGTCGTAGACAAACAGGGCAAGCAGCATCAACCCGAAAATGGCGTTGACTCCGAAGATGACCAGGTTCTTGAAAGGCGTGGGGAGTTGACCCAAAACGATATTGGAACGCCGCCAGTCCAGGATCTTCGTGTCCCCTGCGTCCATTGCAAGTGGAGAGGTTGGGAGGGGCCATGGCGCGCCCAACAGACGATAGGTAATCCGCAGCGCAATGGTCGCGGGCTCGTCCAGAATCTGCGCCGATGACAGCGGATAGGTCCGGATGACATTCACGCTGAAGTACCCGCTGCGCAGATCGCCCGCGCCGCCAACTTTATTGCCGTCGAGGTAAAGCGCGTAAGCACCGTAAAGGCTCACTTGCAGGGCAGCGTGCGGGTCGGTTCGGAGAGCGACCAGGTCGGTGTGACAGCGAATCCAAATATGGGCCTGGTCAGAATGCGGACGCCATTGCGTATACGGCTGCCAGCCGGACTCGTCCAGATTCGGCGTGGCCCAGGCCGGATTGTCTCCGGCGCGCCAGAAGCACTGCTGCGGCGAGACGGTGAGGACAGATTGGGCCAAAAGCGCGGCGGGAAGCATCGCGGGCGCGAGCAGGAAAAGCAACGGGAAAAACTTGCCGGCAGAAAGATTCATCCCGGTCCTCAGGCCTCCGCAAAGACCGGGATGGTGAGCTCGGTGGTGGATTGCTGACCTTTGGCCAGGCGCGTGATGGTGAGCACGGTGATGTCGTCCTCCTGGCCGAAGCGGACGGCGGCCTCCGTGGCTTCTCCGGCGGCGGGACCGCGAGCGAAGAGGGCGTTGAGTCGCTCGAATCCGAAGATCTCGCCTGCGGGCGAGCGGGCCTCGAGCAGGCCGTCGGTGTAGAGAGCGAGGTGGTCGCCTGGCTCGAGCTGGTGGGCCGACTCCTGGAAGACGGCGTTGGGCGCCACGCCCAGCGGCAGCGCGCCGGGCAGGGAGAGCTCGCGGCGATTGAGGAACGGCGGCGGATGGCCGGCGCTGGCCACCACGCAGCGTCCGTCGTGCGAAAGCAGGACCACGACGCAGGTGGCGAAGCCGCCCTGCAGGCGGGCGAAGAGGCGCTGGTTGAGCTCCCCAAGCAGACGGGAGGGACGCGGATCGAAACTGGCCAGCGCGCGGATGGCGCCGACGATGAGGGAGACGGCCATGGCGGCGCGCAGCCCCTTGCCGCTGACGTCGCCGAGAACGATCAGCGTGGAGCGGGCGAAGGCGCCTTCAAGGGGGATGATCTGGAAGAAGTCGCCGCCCACCTCTTGCGCGGGCTTGTAGGCGCTGGTGACGGCGTAACCGGGCAGCTCGGGGAGAATCTCCGGGATAAGCACCCGCTGCAGCTCGCGCGCACTCTTGAACTCCTGCTCCAGCAGGCCCTGGCGGACAGAGGTCTCCTGCATGTAGCGGTAGACGGCGTAGATGATAGCCAGCAGCAGCAGCGTATCCGTGATGGTTTGCACGGTGAAGGCGTTGCCGAGAACCAAAAAGAGCGGATGGTCGAGGCGCTGTCCAAGCGTCCAGTGGGTGTAGCGAGAACCCTGCGAGGAGGCGATACGGAAGACGAAGAGGAATTGCGTGAGGAATGCGGTGATGGCGACCAGCCAGCGCGCCGGCTCGAGGCGCTTACGCAGGCCGAAAGCGAGCAGCACCCAGGGAAAAAACTGGAGGGCGGTAAAGACAGCGGTGAGCGCGCCATCGACCGGCTGAACCCAGGAGGCGATCCATGGCTTGCTCCAATCGAACAAGGCAAGCGCGCCGTCGAGGGAAGTGGCAATCAGGCTGGTAATGGCGAGGAGGCGCGTGGTCCGGGCGAGACGGCGGTTGCCATCGAGATCAAGCAGATAGAGCAGGAGATACCAGAGGCCGATGTCCTGCAGGCTGCCCAGCGGCTGAATGGCGGCGAGTGCGACGTCGTGGGAGATGGGCAAACGCAAGCCAACCAGAAACATGTCCACGAAGGGCGCGCCGCAGAAGACGGCCATGGCCAGCAACAGGGGATGGGAGCGGTCGCGGAACCAGGCCAGCAAGCTGAGGAGCATGACCAGCGCATAAAGCGAGCGCATGGCGAAGTAATACTGACGACTCTGCAGCCACGTGTAATCGTCGCTGGTTTTGATGGACGCAAGGGTCTGAAGAGAACCGGCGAGAGGTGTGGCCGCAAATCCACCGAGGGAGTCGGGATCGAAGGAGATGAGAGGGGCCTTCCAAACGCGGACGGCGAGGATGCCGTAGCGCACCGGGCCGAGATGGACAATCTGCGGCGCCTGGGAGTACAGGTGAGAAGGGTGCGGCGGCATCGAGCCGTTGTGGCCCACAATCCGGCCGTTCCAGAAGACCTGGTAAACATCCTCGACGTGCTCGATGAGGAGGTAGAAATCGGGCGAGGCGCCGGGCGCAGGGGTGAGGCTCAAATGTTTGCGGTACCAGGCGTAGCCGACGTAGGCGGGATGGCCCTGCGCGCCCCAGGTGGTATCGGTGGTGATCTGCTCCCACCCGTTCTCACCCGTCGCATCGGGCGTCTGCGGGATGGCGTAAGCGGAGTTGTCGCCGAGGTGGAACTGCCAGGGACCGTCAAGCGGCGCTGCGCCTTTGCCCAGGCCATCGATTTGCAGGACCGGCGCTTGGAGCATGGCGGGCACGATTTGCGCAGTGACGATTCCAGGGACCAGAGGAAATAAAACGCAGACCAGTCCCACAAGCCTCAGAAAGCGGTGGGGAATCATGCGATGAGGATACGACGCCGCTGGCGAATTCGGTAGAAGATTCTCAAGGGGTTCCGCTGAACGTCCTTTGACGCGGGATTGAAAGACGGAATGGGCACAACGATGGTGCGCAGTCCCCGGTTCGATAGCCCGGACTCTACAATGGGACCGAATGACACACGTGCAGGTTCTCTTCGCTGCTCCTTCGTTGCGATGGGTGTGGCTGGTGGCGGCCGCCTTTCTGGCCGGAGTGCTGAATGCCGTGGCCGGAGGCGGCTCGTTTCTTTCCTTTCCGGCGCTGCTGGGCATGAACATGCTGCCCGTGCAGGCAAACGCGACCAATACGGTTGCCATCTGGCCGGGACAACTGACGAGCGTGGCTGCCTATCGCGACGATGTGCGCAGAAACCTGAGCTCCGCGTGGCTGATGGGGCTCGCCGGGCTGGCCGGCGGATCCGTGGGCGCGGTGGTGCTGCTGAGCACCCCGCAGAGGACCTTCATGCGCCTGGTGCCATGGCTGCTGCTGGGTGCGGCGTCGACGTTTGCGGTGAGCGGGCCGGTCTCACGCGCGCTCAAGCGGCTGCAAGTGAAGCGGGCCGAGCGTGCGGCCGAGGGCGAGGAGTTTGCGCCGCGGCGGCTGCCGCTGTTCGTGGTCGCGATGGTGGTGAGCTTTTACGTGGGTTACTTCGGCGCGGGTGCAGGTTTCGTCTTCATGACCGTGCTCGCGCTCTTCGGCTACCAGGACATCAACGTCATCAATGCGCTCAAAGTGGTGGCCAACATGCTCGCCAACGGAATTGCCTTCGTGATTTTCATCGCCGATGGGCAGGTGGTGTGGCGATACTGCCTGGCGGCCATGGGTGCAGCGGCCATCGGCGGCTACGCCTCGGCGAGCATGGCGCGGCGCGTGCCCCAGCCGGTGCTGCGCGGGCTTGTGGTGTTCATCGGCCTCGGGATGGCGGCGTGGTTTTTTGTAAGGCAGTGAACAGTCGTCAGTGTTCAGTGTTCAGTGTTTCCGTGGTCAGTGATCAGTAATTAGTGATTAGTGATTAGTTGTCACTGGTTAGAGAGTGGATGTAGATCGCGCGCTGTCGAATCGGCACTGCTCCCTATCCCCTATTCCCTGTTCCCTGTAAACTGTATCCATGACCCACGAGGGCATCCGCTTCGCGTCGAAGGAAGAACAGGCACGGGATGAGGCGCAGAACCGGCCGCTCGAGCGCACGGCGGTAATGCCCAACAAGGTGCGCGTGCTGCTGACCGAAGGCAAGGGGCTCGAGATCGACTGGCAGGATGGGCACAAAAGCGCCTGGAGCTTCGCGTGGCTGCGCGCCGCCTGCCCGTGCGCAACCTGCGTCGAAGAGAGGACGCTCGAGGGGCGCAAGCCGGGCGAGGCAAAAGCGAAGACGGCCGAGTTGCTGCCCCTCTATACGCCGCCGGCGAAGCCGAGAAGCGCACATGGGGTGGGGCGATACGCCATCCAGTTCAACTGGTCGGATGGGCACTCGGGCGGGATCTATTCGTGGGAGTATCTGCGGCGGATGTGCCAGTGCGGCGAGTGTACGCTCGACGCGATGGAAACCACCGGCAAGCTCCACTGAATCTCGTCCGAAAAAACCTCAGCGCGCGACCGCTTCACTCCTCCCGCAGCGTCCTGGCGGGCGCAATCCTCGCCACACGCAACGTCGGAAACACAGTCGCAACCAGGGCTGTCGTTCCCAGCACCCCCACGACCGCGAGAATCGTAAGCCCGTCGTACACACCCACTCCATAAAGCACGTCCCGCAATACGCGCAGGACTCCGGAACATAAAGCCAGGCCCAGCATGAGTCCTATTGCAGCAGCGCGAACTCCCGGAGCTCCCACATGGATCATCGCCCGGTGCACGGGCGAACCAAGGGCGATGCGAATGCCGATTTCGCGCGTCCTCTGGGCCACCACACTGGCGACCAGCGAAAAAATGCCCACGGCGCTCATCAGCAGCGCCAGCCCAGCCATTGCGCCCAGCAGCGCGACTTCGACCCGCTGCATCGCCAGCGTGCGCGCCAGCACATCGTTCATGCTGGAAAAGCCCGAAAAAGGCAGACCCGGGTCGACGCTGGCCATGGCGAGCTGCATTTGCCCGGTCAATCCCTCCACCGGTCCCCGAGTGCGCACTATCCAGCTCGGCTGCATCCAGGTGTGGATCAGAGAAAGCATCTGAGGATCGACTATCTGCGCCGCCGGAACATACATGGTCTCCTCTGTCTGCAGCGGAGCAATCGGGTTCAGTCCCGAAGAGAGCTGGACGTCGCCCACCTCGCCGACAATGACCGTGCCCTTGTCGAGCGTCCGCCCAACAGGATTCGCGCCGTGATAGAACTTCTCGGCAAACGAGCGGTTGACGATGGCGACACGCGGACTGGCGGGTCCATCCGAGCTCGTGAACACGCGCCCGGCAAAGAGCGGGATCTGGAGGACATGGAAATAGCCGGGCGTCACATAAACTTCATCGGTGCCCGCCTCCTCACCCGCTTCCCTGCCGTCGGCCAGTGTCACCAGGTTATTCATGGTGCGTTCAAAAGGCAGCGTCAGTCCCGCAGCCGCGCTCTCTACACCGGGAATGCGCAGCATCGCCGTCGTACTTTCTTCCATCAGCTCATGGAATTTTGCGGGATCGCTGAAGCGCGCGTCATTGAGCGAGGCCTTCGCTGTCATTACACTCTGCGGATTAAACCCCGGAGGCAGCGTTTCCAGGTGCAGAAGGGTGCGCATTAGCAGCCCGGAACCCGCCAGCAGCACCACCGTGAGCGCCACCTCCGCCGCAATCAAAGTCTGCCGAAGGCGCAGGCGCTCGGTGCCGGCGGCGCTGCGGCTCGCGATCGCAGAGCGCAGATCGATTCTGCGCGTGGCAAGCGCCGGCAGCATTCCGAAGAGCAGGCTGGTAAAGACGGAAACCGCCAGCGTGAATGCGAGCACCCGGAGGTCAAGCCGCACCGCCGCAACCGGCAAAAACCGCAGGGGAAGCATCGAAAGCAAACCGCGCAGCGCCACAAAACCCACTCCCACGCCGGCCGCGCCGCCCACCAGGGCAAGCAGGAGATTTTCCACCCAGAGCTGCCGCTCGATCTGCCAGCGCGAGGCGCCAAGGGCCAGCCGCGTGGCGATCTCCGGCGTGCGCTTCAACATGCGCACCAGCGTCAGCCCCGCAAGATTGGCACAGGCAATCAGCAGAATCAGCCCTGCGGCGAGCATCAGCGCTATTGCCTTCGGGCGCAACGTGGCGGTCTCGCCTTGCTGCAGCGATCGAGAGTGGAATGACACCCTGGTCGCGTGGTTTTGATTGGCCAGCAATATCGCTTCGCCGGCCCAGGCGCGGTTGATCTCGGCATCGGCCTGCTGCCAGCTGGCGCCATCACGTAGCCGGGTAATGACGTCGAAATTGCTGCCTCCACCTTCCCCTAGTGTGCTGGGCTGGAGCGGCGTGTAGATATCGGCATTGGAGGGGGTCGTTGCCCCCTGCGGCAGGACGCCGACCACGGTATATAACTCGCCCCGCAGATGGATCGCCTGCCCCACGACATTGCGGTTGCTGCCAAAGACATCGCGCCACAGGCCGTAGCTGAGAATCGCGGCGTTGGGCCCATGCGGCGTATCCTCCTCTGCATCGAAAGCGCGGCCGGCCGCGAGGTGTATACCCAGTACGTCAAAGTAGCTTGCCGAGACGCGTGCGTCCTGTATATATGCGGCGCGGGTGCCGGCCTGAAGATTGACGCCCGCAACCGAGCCGGAGACCGCCGGGATGAGCGAAGGTACGTTGTCCCGCAGCAGCTCCCACTCCCGCCCATCGATGCCGTGTGGCCCGTCGTAAGGTCTTAGCCCTTCCTCATGCCGGAAGATTGTTCCCAAACGCTCGGGATGCGGATAGGGCAAGCTCTCGAGGATCAGCGCGTTCACAATCGAAAAGATAGCGGTGTTCGCCCCGATGGCCAGAGAAAGGGTGAAGACGACGGCAGCGACGAATCCCGGATTGCGGCGCATCTGCCGGATGGCAAATTTCAGATCTTGCCCAATCGCCCGCATAAGGGTCCACCCTCCATGTTCAGGATCGCCGTGCCGTTCATTCGGACGGCTGACGGGGATACGAATACACACTGGCTCCGGTTCCGGAATGCATCGGATTCAGAATCCCCGTGCGTGCAGATAGAACACCACGCCGGACGCAAGGATGCAATACACGCCGAACCAGTGCCACTTGCCTGACTCGAGCCAGCTCGAAAGCCACTTGAGCGCGAGCAGCCCGGCGAAGAAAGCGCAGACGGTGCCGAGAAGGCTGGTGGCAATGGCGGCGTGGAGATGGATGTGCACGCCGCCTGAGGAGGAGGCGTGCGCGGCCCTCACCAGGCGCAGCGCTTCCACAAAGACCACGGGCGGCGTGAGGATGACAGCGAGCGCGAAGCTGAAGCGCTCGGCGGGTCCTTTGGCCGCGCCGGTGAGCATCCCGGTAGAAATCGTCGACCCGGAGCGGGAGAATCCGCGGAACGGCAGCGCGAGGCCTTGGATAAGGCCCATCCACCCGGCCTGCTTGAGCGTGAGCGTGCCTTCGAAGCCCGCGCGGGAGCGTCCGCTTGCGGAAGCGCGCGGCGCGGTTTTCTTCTCGAGAAGACCGGCGACAAGAATAAGGATGCCGGCGGCCAGCAGCGCGGGCGCGATGAGCTCAAGATGGCTGAACAAATCTTCGATCTGCGCCTTAGGCGCGCCGCGGAAAAGCGTCTTCTCGATGAGCTTCTTGAGCAGTTCGCCCACAATGCCCGTGAGCAGCGTGGCCCAGACGGCAAGGATGGCGAAGCGGCGGAAGGCATCGCGCGTGGAGAAGTACACCTTCTTCCAGGTCTTCCAGAAATAGACCAGCACGGCAAACATGGTTCCGGTGTGGAGCATGACCAGAAGCAGCGTCATCTGCGGCGCCGAAGGATCGAGGCCCATGAGTTTTTCCGCCACCACGACATGCGCGGAGCTGGATATGGGCAGCAGCTCGGCGAAACCCTGGATGAGAGCGAGAACCACGACTTTCCAGATCGGCATGGCTCCAGTGTATCGTTCGAGTGGAGTGAGGGCTCCGGGCCCTTAGCCTCCCCACCCTTTGGCAAAAAGCGCGAAAGGATGGGGCAACAGCGATTGGAACCAAGACGGAGACGGTGAGCAATGCGGATCGGGTTTCTGGGAATGGGAAAAATGGGCGTGCCCATGGCGCTGCGGTTGATTGCCGCCGGGTACGAGCTGGCGGTGTGGAACCGGACGGAGGGGCGCACGAAGCCGTTGATCCACGAGGGCGCCATTGCCGCAGCCACGCCGGCCGAGGCGGAGCTGGGCGCGGATGCCGTCATCACCATGCTCTTCGACGATGCAGCACATGAAGAAGTGTTGTTCGGCGCCAACGGACTGATGGATGCGCTCTCGCCCGGAGCGCTGCACATTGTGTGCAGCACCATCAGCGTGGCGTTGAGCGAGCGATTGACGGAAGAGCATGCGCGGCGCGGGATCGATTTTGTGGCCGCGCCGGTGTTCGGGCGGCCTGTGGTGGCGGAGCAGGGCAAGTTATGGATTGTGGTTGCGGGCGCGAAAAACGCAGTGGAGCGGGCGCGGCCGGCGCTCGAGCCCATGGCGCGCGGAATCTCGGTGGTGGGCCGCGAGCCCCGGCAGGCGCACGCGGTGAAGCTGGGGGGAAATTTCTTGATCAGCGCCATGATTCACGCGCTGGGCGAGTCGTTCGTGTTTGCTGAAGCGCAGGGAATCGCAGTGGAGACGTTTTTCGAAACGGTGAACAATGCGCTGTTTCAATCTCCATTTTATGCAGCGTATGGAAAGGTAATGCTCCATCCGCCGAAGGAACCGGGAGCGACCATGATGGTGGGCGCAAAAGACCTGCGCCTCCTGCGCGAGGCTGCAGCCGGACGCAGCACGCGGCTGAGCCTGGCCGATGCGATGGCGGAGATCTTTGCCGAGGCGCGAAAGGTTGGATTGGGCGAAGAGGATTGGGCGGTGGCGCAGTACAAAATGGCGCAGAGGCGCGGACGAGCGAGCTAGGGAGTCAGCGAGTCGGCAAGTCAGCAAGTCAGCGTGGTTGCCACCCTTCCGTTCGCCGGTCAGACGAAAAAGGCTGGGGCGATTAGAGCTGGTTGCATCAATGGCCTTGTAAAAGGGCACGGCTTTAGCCGGGCCGCAAAAGCCCCATAAACATTGGGGCTTTAGCTCCTGAGGTACGTTATCCTGAAGCTTGAGGCATTTCATGCCACCCACTCTGGGGAATTTATGTCTGCCAACCGAACCGCAAGCGCGCAAATGATGGGGCAACGGCCTGCGGTATGGGGATGAGAGACTCTAGAATGAGGTTCCAATGCCCCGTCTCTCTGCGCTGAGTCCTTTTCTATTGACCACCTGGGTGTTGTTCGCCGCGGCCTGTCCGGGCTCATGTTTCGCACAGCGCATTGAAGTGACGGTGCCGGCGACGGCGCCGCTGCACGGGCACCTGATCCTCGTATTCGCGAAGAACGCGAGCGAAGAGCCGCGCTTTCAGCTTGACGAAACGTACACGTCGGCCGAGGGGTTCGGCGTGGATGCGGACGGGCTCGCGCCGGGGCAGCCGTTTGTCATCGACGCGCGGACCTTCGGCTATCCGCGGCGGTCCTTAGACGATCTCGACGCCGGCGATTATTTTGTGCAGGCGGTCTTCAACGTGTACGAGGAATTTCATCTGGCCTCGGGCAGAACGGTGTGGCTGCCGCCGGAGAAGGGCGAAGGGCAGCGGTGGTATGAGAAGCCGGGAAATCCTTACGACAAACCGGCGAAGATTCATTTCGACCCCAGGGCGCAGCAGACGATCAAGCTCACGCTCAACGAAACGATTCCGCCCATTGAGGGAACGGACCGCGACCCGGAGGTGCTTGCACAAAAAGAGCCGGCGGCAAAATGGCTCAAGTATATGCACCTGCGCAGCGAGAAGCTGAGCGCGTTCTGGGGGCGCGACGTATATCTGGGCGCGTGGATTCTCCTGCCGGATGGATTCGACGAACATCCCGACGCGCATTATCCGGTAGTCGTCTACCAGGATCACTTCAATCCTGGGTTCCGGCCGTTGCCCTTCGTCACTTCGCAGCCTGATCCCAAGTCGCCGGGCTACCGGCGCGAGCAGGCCGGCTACCGGTTCTTTCAGGACTGGACGAGCGGCCGCCTGCCGCGCGTGATCCTGATTTATGTGCAGTGCGCGAACCCCTACTACGACGATTCGTACGACGTGGACTCGGCCAATGTGGGCCCGTATGGGACCGCGATCAACGAGGAGTTGATTCCGGCCATCGAGAAGAAGTATCGCGGCATCGGGCAGGGATGGGCGCGGGCGACGTATGGCGGCTCGACAGGCGGATGGGAAGCTCTGGCCACGCAGGTGTTTTATCCCGATATGTACAACGGCGCCTATGTGGCTTGCCCTGACCCGGTGGATTTTCACGCCTACCAGAACATCGATCTCTATGACGACGCGAACGCGTTTGTGCGCAAGGGCGATTTCGGCGAAGTGCCGATCGCGGCCGATCGCAAGCCCGATGGGTCGATCATTGCGGAGACGAGCGCCGAGTTCGCCTATGAGCACGTGCTGGGGACTCGTGGACGCTCGACGGAGCAGTGGGCCATCTGGGACGCCGTGTTTTCACCCGCCGGGGCGGATGGGTATCCGGCGCAGGCCATCGATCCGCTGACGGGCGCGATCGACAGGAACATCGTCGCCTACTGGCACGATCACTACGATCTCGCCGCCATCCTCGAGCGCGACTGGGGCACGCTGGGACCGAAGCTCGAAGGCAAGCTGCACTTTGCGGTGGGCGACGGGGATACTTATTTCCTGAACAACGCGATGCACCTGCTCCAAAAGCAGCTTGATGCGACCCGGAATCCGCATTCGGATGCGACGTTCCAGTACGGGCCGGGCATGCCGCACTGCTACACCGGGGGCCCCGTCGAGTACACCATGCAGGAGAACAACGCCGACTGGACGCAGCGGGTTCTTCCAGAGATGGTGAAGCACATGCTGGCCACGGCTCCGCCGGGCGCGGATATTAAGTCGTGGCGATATTAAGGAAGGCGCCCAGTCCAAAAGCACCGAGGCGAAGCGGAGCGGCGATTCAGCTGATGGCGGCGATCTGGGCTTCGATCTGCTTGAGCGCGTCTTCGAGCGCGGCGCGGCGGCCCGGGTTCGACGGCCTGCTCGAGAGGATTAACTCCCGCTGCAAATGGAGCGACTGCTTCTGGCGCTCGCGCGCGGCGCGTTCCTGGGATGCGACGCGCAACTGCTCGTCTTGAGAGAGCCCCAGAGCCGTACGATCGGAGGCGTCGGATCTTTGCTCTTCGACCGATTTACTTTCCCATCCGCGGGCCATATCTTCATTGTACGCGGGGCCGGCCGCGTTGCGTCCCACAGGGTGACGGGTTGCGCCTCTGAAGGTCTTCCCGGAGGCCAAGGCCTCTTTTTGCTGTTGTGACCATCGACGTGCAGGCTGAGGCCTCTACCCTTCCGGACAGGAGACGGCGTATGCGGGCATGGCAGATTACCAGGTTCGGGATCGAAGAGCTGCAACTGGCAGAACGGCCGGAGCCCGCGCTGCAAGCGGGAGAAGTGCGGGTGCGGGTGCGCGCAGTTTCCTTTAATTATCGCGACCTGTTGGTGGTGACAGGGCGGTATAACCCGCGCATGGCGCTGCCGCGCATTCCCTGCTCCGATGGCGCAGGCGAAGTGCTGGAAGTCGGCGCGGGCGTAACACAGTGGAAACCCGGCGACCGCGTGGCCGGCATCTTCATGCAAAACTGGCTGGAGGGCGATCTGACGCCGGCAAAGAGCCGCGGCGCTCTGGGCGGGGATATCGACGGAATGCTGGCCGAGGAAGTGGTGCTGCGCGAGAGCGGGCTGGTGCGGATTCCCGGGCACCTGAGCTTTGCCGAAGCCTCCACGCTGCCCTGCGCGGCGGTGACGGCATGGAATGCCCTCAAGGCAGGCGACGTGAAGCCGGGCTCGACGGTGCTGATCCAGGGCACGGGCGGAGTTTCCATCTTTGCGCTGCAGTTTGCCAGGATGCGCGGCGCGCGCGTGCTGGGGATCTCGAGCAGTGACGAGAAGCTCGAGCGCGCGCAGAGGCTGGGACTCGCCGCCGGCCTGAATTATCGCAATCACCCGGACTGGGAGCGTTGGGCCGCGGACGAAACCGGCGGCGCAGGCCGGGACACGGGTGTGGACCTGGTGGTGGAGGTGGGCGGCCCCGGGACGCTCGAGCGTTCGCTTAAGGCCATCCGCACGGGTGGAACGGTGGCGCAGATCGGGGTGTTGGCGCAGTCGGCGGAGCCGTTTCCCATTCCGCTCGTCCTGCACAAGATGGCGCGCCTCCAGGGAATCTACGTCGGCTCGCGCGCGGACTTTGTGGAGATGAATCGCGCTATCGAGCTCGCGCAGCTGCGACCGGTGTGCGAGGAGTTTGATTGGCAGGAGACGCACGCGGTGCTCAGGCGGATGGAGCGCGGCGGGCATTTCGGGAAGATGGTTGTCCGTGTCCAGTGATCATTGGTCATTGGTCAGTGGCCAGTGAACAGAGATTCGATTGCAAGGGGAAAGCGAGGGATTTGCGTGTGCAATGGATGAAGCGAGGGGCGGCGTGGGCGTGCGTGGTTGCGAGCGCGGGGTTGATTGGGGCACAAGGGACGAGCGCGGCAAGCGCCGGCCAGGCGCAGAGCTCGAGCACCACCGGCACGGGGAGTTCCGCGCCGGCGCCGGTGCTGACAGCTGCGCAGCAGGTAGCCGCGCGGCCGACGCCGCCCACGCGCGATCCGCATGCGCCGGGATTTGTGCAGGCGACGGAGCTGCCGGATGGACAAAATCCTCCGCCGGATGCGGACGGCAACTTCATCCTGGGACCCACGCACCCGCCCGCGCCGGAAGCAACCGTGCACGCGGGCGTACCCCACGGAACCATCTACGAGTTCACGATGGAGTCGGCAGAGAGCAAGATCTATCCAGGGATTGCGCGCGATAAAGGGACCTTCGGCACGCCTGACCCGGAGAATCCCGCGAAGCTGATCGTGACCACGAGCCATCCCGCGCCTTACACGCGGCACGTCGAGGTGTATGTGCCCGCGCAGTACGTGGCGGGGGCTGAGGCGCCGTTTATCGTAGGCGCCGACGGGCCGGACCGGCTGCTGTTCACGGTGCTCGACAACCTGATTGCGGAGAAAAAAGTGCCGGTGATGATCGCCATCTCCATCGGCAACGGGAGCGGTGATGCACAGGGGAGTGAACGCGGCCTCGAATACGACACCATGAACGGCAAGTACGCGGAGTTTGTGGAGACGGAGGTACTGCCTCGGGTGGAGGCGAAAGCCGGCGTGAAGCTGACCAGCGATCCCGAGGGCCGTGCGGCCATGGGCGGCAGCAGCGGCGGAGCCTGCGCGTTCATCATGGCGTGGTATCACCCCGAGTGGTACCACCGGGTGCTCAGCTACTCAGGAACATTCATCAATCAGCAATGGCCGTACAACCCGGCCGTGCCGCACGGCGCGTGGACGTTTCACGAGCATCTGATTCTGGAAAGCGCGGCGAAGCCGATCCGCATCTGGATGGAAGTCGGCGATCGCGATCTGCTCAACCCCAACGTGATGCGCGACGGCATGCACGACTGGGTGGAAGCGAACGAGCGCATGGCCTCAGTGCTTGCAGCCAAAGGCTACCACTACCAGTTTGTCTTTGCGCAGAACGCCGGCCATGTGGACCACGGCGTGAAGCAGCAGACGCTGGCCGAGGCGCTCGAGTATCTATGGGCGGGGTATCCGCGGTGAGCCTCGCAGCGAGCTTGCCCATCAGCGAGTCAGCAAGATAATGATACGGGTACCCCCGCCCCTCGCACTTGGGGACCGGGGAAACAACCGGCGACGAGCGAGACGGGCGGCAATCACAAATTAAGGCGAAGAAGCGGAACTCCCCGCGGTGTTGATAACAAATACTTCCCGCATTGCAGCGCGCTAAAGACACTCCACTCTGGGATCACCAACGGCCTAGACCGTGGCGTGGGTGATGTTCTTCACAGGCGAGTGGCGGTGGACGCGGAGATTGTTCAACGCGTGGTTGATGAAACGGCGCTCGAAGCAGGCCGGCATCTGCATGAAGCGGCAACTGGCGACAACCTGATCGACAATGAACTTGGGCTGGTAAGCGGCCAGCTCGAGGGCTTTTTCTTCCGTGATCTTGTAGACAATCTCTTCAAAAACGTCGCGCGACAAGCTGAAGCCGTGCTTGGCGCACTCGATTTCGAAGATCTGACGGTAGGTTTCGACGCTGGGCGCGCCGACTTCGATCTTGTACGGAAGGCGGCGCAGAAAGGCGGGATCCATCAGGTCTTCGGGCTCCAGGTTGGTCGAGAAGATAATGAGCTCTTCGAAAGGAATGGAAAAGGATTTGCCGGTGTGGAGTTTCAGATAGTCGACGCGGCCTTCGAGGGGCACGATCCAGCGATTGAGCAGGTTGGTGGGCGAGACGAGCTGGCGGCCGAAGTCATCGATGACGAAGCATCCGCCCAGAGCCTTGAGGTGCAGCGGCGCCTCGTAAAAATGGCCGAGAAGATCGTAGCGCAGGTCCAGCATGTCAAGCGTGAGCTCGCCGCCGGCGATGACGAAGGGCCTGCGGCAGGGGACCCAGCGGGCGTCGAAGACCTCGCGGCGGACCAGTGAGATGGCGTCGTCCTCGGTCACTTCGGCGCGGTCAAGGGCTATATGAATGGAGGGGTCGAACATGCGGATAATCTGGCCCTCGACGCTGATGGAGTAGGGAACGTAGATGACGTCGTTGTAGACGTTGGCCAGGCAGTGCGCGACCGAGGTTTTGCCGTTGCCGGGAGGGCCGTAGAGCAGCATGGCGCGGCCGGAGTTGAGTGCGGGACCGCACTGCTCGATGAGCGCGTCCTCGAAGGTGAACTCGGCCGTGGCCTTGCGAATGCGATCGAAGGTGATCACTTCGTTGGTGAGCTTCTGCAGATTCACCTGGTAGGTGAACTCTTCAATGGTGACCGGAGCGGGGCCGGAGTAACCGACGCGGCTCAGGGCGTCGAGGGTCCAACGGCGGCCTTCCTCAGAGAACATGTAGCCGAGGTCGGCGAGGGTGCCAGTGTCGCGCGAGCCGAGCGTGATCAGCAGCTTTCGGTCGACGGCCATACGCACCAGGTCGAGCACGATGTGATAGGGCAGCTTGATGGCGTTGGCGAACTGGCGGACCGTCTCCAGGCGCTCGACGTAGATGAGTTTCAGCAGCAGGCCCATCAGCTCGGTGGCGTCCAGTCCGGTGGCGCCGATGTCAGCGGGCTCGGTGGGAAGACGATGCAGGAAGGCGTCGAGCGCAGACTGGCTCATGGCGCCGATGGCGACCAGGCACTCGCCCAGCCGGCCGCCATGCGTGGCCTGGTGCTCCAGCGCGCGGGTAACATCGTCAACGGTGACCAGCTTGCCGCGGATCAGCAGATCGCCAAGTCGCAACGAAGAGGAAATAAAGCGCCTCCTTTCATCAATTTTTCAGTTTTGGACTGTTCTTCCATTCTACGGCGGTTCCCTGAGTCCCAGAAGAAAATGCTCGATGACCGGCGCTGCGCGCGCGAGAGTCTCGCCAGTAAAAGTGTGATGGAGAGACCGCGAGCGGTGGGGAAGAAATTCATGCTGCGTTCGAGGGCGCGGCCAGGAAAGGGAAAGCCTTCCAGCACGCTGAACGCCCCGGCCTCGAAACCGGGCAGAAGGGCATCGGCGGCCGGATTGCCGCAGAAGGCGTTGCCGGGTTCGATCCAAGCGACATGCAATCCGGTCTGTCCGAAGTTGACGCAGTCCATGGTTTCTCCTGCTCCGAATCTACGTCTGCGGTCAACGTTTGCCGCCAAGGTCTGCAATCGCGGTTCGGCCCCTCGAGCGCGCGCATCCGCGCCGCGAGCGGAGAACCATTTCAGCCGGATGAGGCGGGGTAAAGAAGCGGAAGGTGGAAGAGCCGGAACAATCGAGAAACCTTGCAACGCAAGAGAACCGAGGAAAAGCGAAGCAGAAGTGCTACCAGCCTTACAGAAAAAAGCTTACCGGAAGGCGATTGCGCGGTCACTACAACTTTTGTTGCGTGGAGATTGCCGAAGGGCGGGAGTAAAAACTGAGAAGAGAGCGAGATAGGGCACGTAAGACGCGGACCGGAGGCGGGTCGGAGCCCGGCGGCGTGCCCAGCTGGGAGCGTCAGGTGCGGCGGGACGGCTACAGTGAGCCGGGTTGCACGGCAAGTGCATGGATTATGCGGGGTTTGTCGGTCTTCTTTTGGCGCCGCGCGCCATCGGTTCCCCAGTGATTCTATTCACCGTTGAAGCGTAACCCAAGGGGCAAATCAGCGCCGGGAGAGACAACTTTTCGCGCCGTCGATGGGTCTAAAATGGCATTTGAAGGAAGTGTGTGTGCACAAACAGGCTGAAATGTCCGCGTAGCTTGGGAATGACCGGAGCCGGCGATGAGGCGTCCAACGAGACGGCAGCACCAGAAGAGCCGGCACAGCCGAACTGGAGCGTTTGACGAAAGGATGTGAAGTTTCCGCTCGCAGTCTGGTTGCCCCTCCACGAGGGCTGCGCGCCGGCATTGATGCGGGTGGCTTTACACTCTGTCATTTCTTAAATCGCCCTGGAAGACAGGAAGGCAGCGGACGCATTTTGAACCAGTGTGCGCAATCGGCGAAGCCGCGAAAGCGCGGCTTGGGATTCCGGTCGACTCGTGGATCGGCTCGTCTATCGACGCGTGGAATTGCGCTTGGATCTGCGCGTGGATCTGCGCGTGGATCTGCGCATAAGTCAATGCATCGGGATACGGAACCGGCCTTCTTCCGTATCGCCGGACGCGCGGCGCGCGCATTGGCGGTCATCGCGGCTCCGGCGGCGATGGCGCTCGCAGGCTGCGGCGGCGGCGCCAAGACCACATTACCGAACGGCAATTCAGTCGCCAGCTCGAGCGGAAACTTCTCCATCACCCCGGCGGTTCTCGCCATCGATACCAACTGCACCGGCTGCAACACCACCAACAGCTCGGGATCGGCCGTAGAGCAATTCTCGGCCACACTCTCGAGCGGCGGCGCAGCCAATGTGAGCTGGTCCGTGAGCGGCGGCGACAACCTGGCCGGCGCAGGAAGCATTACTTCAGGTGGACTCTATACCCCACCGGGCTATCTGAGCGCGGACAGCGTGAAGGTGACGGTCACGGCGGCGCTGACTTCGGATGCCAGTGACAAGGCAACAGCAACGGTGACGGTAACGCCCGGATTCAATCAGCCTCTGGCGCCGGAGAACGCCGCCTTGGGCACGAACGGGACGCTGACCATCACGGGGTACATCTCCGAGGCAGGCGGTACGGACGGCATTAACTTCGCGCTCTCGAGTACGGCCACAGGCTCGAGCGGCGGCCAGGGAACGCTGGGCACACCGACCTGCACGCGCGGAGCGCAGACGTTCACCTATTGCTCGGTGGCGTATACGGCGCCAAGCACGCTGACCGCAACGGCGGCGACCTATGTGGTGGCGACCGTGGGCACTTCGTCCTCGCAGACCGCGGCGGAGATACTGCTGAATACGGAGGGTGTAGACAGCAATCCTTCTTTGCATCAGACGCAACTGGCCACGCCGGTCGACTTGGGCAGCTCCGGCGGCAGCGACAACGACTACGACACCACCACGGTGAGCGGGCAGCAGCAGATCTCCTACTGTTGCGGCGGGACGCTGGGGGCGCTGATCCAGAACTCGGCCGGAACGCAGTATCTGCTCAGCTGCAACCACGTGCTGGCGCGCAGCGACCAGGCGAGCCTGGGCGAGGAGATCGTCCAGCCGGGGCTGATTGACGCGAACTGCACCCCTTTGAGCGACGGCGGCACGGAAACGCTGGTAGGCACGCTTACCGGCTTCGTGAAGCTCGATTCGACGTCGACGAACGTGGATGCGGCGATTGCCAAGGTGGAGTCGGGCGCGGTGAGCCCGAGCGGCGACATCCTGGAACTGGGAACCAAACAGGCTGACGGCACGCTGGCGGCCGCACCTCCGGGCGTTACATGCACCATTGCTTCCCCGGGTACGACTTGCACGGCCGGAAAAGGTGAAACCATCACCAACTTCAGCTCCGCGCCCGCTGTGGCGAAGAGCGGACGGACGACCGGCCTTACCTGCGCCTCCACCATCGGTGTGGATACGACCATCTCGGTTCCCTATTACACCAACTGCGCGGAGACCAACCCCTACTACACAAAGACCTATGAAAATCAGCTCGTGATCACAGGCGACCAGTTCAGCGACGCAGGCGATTCGGGCTCGCTGGTGGTGGACGCGAGCAATGCAGAACCGGTGGGGCTCTTCTTTGCCGGCGGACTCAATACCGACAACGTCGACGTGGGCATCGCTAACCCGGTCTCCGAAGTGCTGAGCGAACTGGGATCGCAGATGGGCGCCACCTACACGTTTGTGGGCGCCACCGACCATGCGGTGAGCTGCCTGAACTATGGCGATGCGACGGCAACGGCGGCGCAGGCGCGCACCCTGTCGGCGGATGAAGCGGCCCGCGCCGACTCTGCCTTGAACGCGGCGCAGGCACTGGTCAATCCTTCGGCGGGCATTCTGGGCGTATCCACGGGCAAAAGCAGCGACCGCTCGGGCGAAGGCGCGGTGCTGGTGTACGTGGACCAGAACACGAACGCGACGGTTCCGCAGACGGTTGGCGGCGTGCGCACGGTGGTGATCCCGACCACGGCGCAGGCAGTAAATGCCGGCACAGCGCCGCGGACGCCTGCGCAGGTGCCGCTGACGGCCGCGTTGCTAAAGCAGGCCATGGCCACGAAGCAACAGATCACGCCGGGGCTGCTCAAGCGGAATCCGGCTTTCTTTGGCGTAGGCGTGGGCCAGAGCCTCGACAATCCTAAAGAGGCGGCGCTGGTGATCTTTGTGGACCGGCGGGAGGTTCCGGCTAAACTGCCGCAGACCATCAGCGGACTGCGCGCGCGCTACATCATCATGGACCGGCTGCACGTGACGCGCTCCTACGCAGCCGGACTGGCTACCCACAGCCGCTGCATGAGCCATGCGGTCCGCCCGGATGCGGATCCGTTCCATCTGAAAAGAGCCGAGAAGCTCGACTTGTTCTAGGAGGCGCGAACGGGATCGCGCTTACACGCCTGTTTCCCGGGCCTGAAGGCAGCAAGTCTCTGTACGCTTGCTCCGGCGCCCCGAAGGTTGCTGCTCCCTCCCAGAGGCTGCCGAATCAGTCGACCGGGCGGGCCTTTCCGTTCCTGATCGATTCGTCGATAATGGACCGGATCTTTTCGCGGTTCTCCTTGGCAGCCTGGCCCATCTGCTCGCCGAGCGCGCCCATCTGCTGGCCGTATTTGCTCATCTCTTCGCTCCACTTGCTCCAATCTCCGGAATTCCAGTTGACCTTGACTTCGGAAGCGATGAGCTTGCTCTGAATTTCGCTCAGGCGGCGCTGGATTTCCTGCAGTTGCTCTCGGGTGGCGGTATCGCCCTGGGAGGATTTGAGGCTGGCGACGGCGGCGTCGAGCTGGGCCACGGCGGCAGAAAGATCGGGCTTGGGAAGGTTCTGCGCGGCTTCGCGCTGCTTGCGGGCCTGCTCGCGCAACTGCTCGCCGGCGCCGCGCTCCTGCTCGCGCAGGTCGCGCATCTGTTTGCGCAGATCGTCGAGTCGGGGTTGCATGGACTCGATCTGGCCCACGATAGCCGGATCGTCGATGACGTACGACTTGCCGTCCTGCCGGAACCAGAAGAAGTGGCCGTGCGCGAGCTTGCGCGCTTTGTCGATCTCGTCGGAAAAATCATCCTGCGACATGCCGAAGTAGCGCGGCGATGTGCCGGGATCGCCCACGAGAGCGCAGGCTTCTTCACAGGCGCCGAAGTACCCGTGATCGAAAACGGCGAGCGCCGCCATGTTGACGGGCGAAATATCGATCTTGGGAATCTCGATGCGGGGAATGTTGATGGGCGGGATGGTAATCGGCGGGATCTGAACGGCGGGAATCGGCGGAACGGGAGTGCCTGGCGCAGTCGCGTCTTGGCCGGGAGCGGAGGGATCCGGCGGCGCAGGCGCAGCGGGAGCAGCCGCAGGCGACGGCGGTGCGGCGGGTATCGGCTCGGAAGCAGGCTGCGGAGGAACGGGCGCCTGCTGGCTCGAATCATTCACCTGGTCCTGATTGGGGTGAGACTGGCCCGTCACGGCAGATTGAGCAGGGGATTGCGCCGGGGCTGGGTCTTGGGCGGGCGGTGGCGTGGCATGTTGTGCCTGCGCGGCCTGAAGAGCGGCGCCGGCTCGCGGAGCCTCGGCGGCGTGCGCGCGCACCAGAACGGTGGAGGCGAGGAGGGCTGCGGGGACGAGAAGCAGGGCGGCAAGCGCGCGGCGGCTTCGCCCGAAGCATGCGCGAAACGCCGCGTCATTCAATAGGCGCTCAATGCGCGCGGAGAGATTGTGTGCGTGGGCCATGGCAACTCCTGTGATGGGTGGGCGTGGGAGGGCGGCGAACTCGAGAAGAAGTTGCGCGTAATCGGATGGGGTGGAGGCCGCATCAACGGCGGCCCGATCGCTGATCGCCTCGCCTAGCTCAGAGAGCTTGCGCTTGAGCCACCAGCCGAGAGGGCTGAACCAGATGAGAGCGGCGTAGAGTCCGGCGAGCAGTTGCAGATAGAAATCGCGCTGGCGAACGTGGGAGCACTCGTGCGCCAGAACTACGCGCAGTTTTTCCGCGTCCCAGGAGGCGAAATCGGCGGGGAGCACGATGCCCGATCCGACATTGACCGGCGAAGCGACGCGCGCCGAGGCCCGCACGGGAATGGCCTGATCGTTGGCGAAGGGGATTTTAGCCGGCCGGGCGTACAGCCAAAGACGCAGCGACGTAACCAGGCCAAGGAACAGGCGGAGCAGAAGAGCCACGGAGACGATGAGATAGAACGCCCAGACGATGGAAAGCGGCGAAAAGGCTGCGCGGATTGCGGGGCGCAACGTCGGGGAAGCGGAGGCCGGCGCGGCGGCGCGCGCTTTTTCCGCGGCAACGCTCATTGGCGGGTCGAATGCCTGGGTGGAAATCGCAGGCGCAGAGAGGGGTTCGGGATCGCTCTGCGCGGAATGCGGCGCATCGAGATGCGAAGCGGCGAATGCAAGATTGGATGAAGACGCGATATCGGACAGGGGCGCAGAGACTGGACGCGCGGCGGGAGACGCAGGCACGGCCTTCGGCCACCCAAGCGCGGGCAGCCGGAGCTCGGCCCATGCGGGTAGCGGCACGCGCATGAGCAGCGGCATGGTGAGAGCGAGGATCAGGACCAGTCCCCACGCGGTCTTCTGAACGGGTACATTGCGCACGCGCAGCAGGCGCAGGCCGATCCAGAGAACGAGAGCAGCGAAGAGCGCGCGGGCCGCGGATTCAAGCAGCATGGGAGCGGCGGCTGAGATCATGACCTGGCCTCCTTCCGGGCACCGGCGGCCGGTTTGGGGTTGGCGATTTTGGCGGCGGCGATGCGCTCGGCGAGACGTTGCAGCTCAGCGCGGCCAAGAACCTTGGAATCGACCATGCCCACGAGCAGGGCTTCGACGGAGCCCTCACAGAACCAGTCGACAATGCGCTTGACGGCGCGGCCGGCCACGCGCTGGCGCGATTCGACCGGGCGATAAAAGAAGGTGCGGCTTTCGACGGAGTGCGTGAGGTAGCCTTTTTCCTCGAGGCGGCGCAGGACGGTGCGGATGGTCGAATCCTTGAGGGGACGGCCGAGCTGCTCGCGCACCCGCTCGGCGGTCACCGTGCCCAGGCGCCAGACAATGAGCAGGATGCTGCGCTCGAGTTCGCCCAGTTCTGCGGGATCGTGATCGGGGGTAGTGTTACTCGTCATAGTGTTACTGACTGTAGCACACAGAAAGGGTGAGCCGTCAAGTGGAAATTCTTTTTTGAACTGTTGCCGGAACGGCAAACGTTGCTACGGAAGCGGTTGCGTACGCGATGGTTGCAGATGCTCCGGGACGCGGACCGGGGGGTGGGTTTGCGGCAGGTCGCGAAGAATGCCCTTGCCCTTGGTCAGCCAGGCGACGCCGAAGGCGGCCAGGGCGAGCGTCTCGCACCAGAAGAGCGCGGGACTGGGCCTGCGCCTTTCCAGTGCCGCACCGAGCGTGAGGATGACGACCAGCGCGATGCAGAGGACCATGACCAGGCCGCAGAGGCCGTAGATTCGGTTGCGATGACGCTTGCGGCGCGTGAGCAGGTGGTCGGGCGCGGAGCGGCGGAAGAGAAAGATGCAGAAGTAGGCAAGCACCAGGAACATGAGCGCAGCGAAGAGCGTGTGAATGTAGCCGTCGCGGATGTCGAGCGGGGTCAGATGCGTGCCGCGCGGATTGAACGAGGGGAAGAAGGCAACGCCGAAGGTGAACAGGCCGGCGAGGTAGCCGGTGATCTCGTCCTGCACGTCGTAGCCGCGCGAGCAGGCAAGGAAGGCGGCGATGGCGCAGAGGCTGCCGACGAGGTAATCGTGCATGGAGGTGTAGTAGTAGTCGCTGATGGAGCGCTCCAGCAGCGGGTGCGGCAGGGCGTGGCCGGGACCGAGAAGCGAAGAGAGAATGGAGCCGGAGGCAAGCGCGAGGGGAAGGGTGAGCGCGATAAGGCCCACGGCCCGGCGCATGGAGTAGTAAGACAGGACCGCGGGGTTCCGGGATGCAGTGCGCGGAGACAACGGGGCCCTCCGGAGCGTGAAGCGGTGGAAGGAAGAAGGATAACGCAGAGGGCCCGCGCAGTCCCACCCTGGCCGCAAAAACACGAACGCGGCGAGGGTGAGACACCCGAAACTCAAGGGATAGCGTAGAAGAGGTAGTCGGCCGAGTAGGGCGAGCGCGTTTCCTGGCCTTTGTGGGCCGCGTCGCAGCCGGTGGAAGGAGCCTTGCCGCCCTTTGTATTGAGGCGCTGGATGAAGGCGACCTTTTGCATCAGTCCGTCGCCAAGGTGGTCTTTGGCCTGGACAAGAAGCCAGGGTATGGAATCGGGATCGGGAGTTGCGTTGGCGATGGCCTTGCCGGTGACGCGGCTCGAATCGAAGTACTCCCAGGTGGGGCCGGCGAAGTGCGTGCCCACCTGCTCCGCGATGCTGTTGAAGAGTTTTGCATCGGGATGTGAGAGCATCCAGGCTGTGCCGTCACAGAGGTAGACCTGGTCGCCGATGGCGTAAAGCTGAAGCAGTAGCGTGGCGTCGGCCGGCGGGTTCAGGTTGTCGGGGACGGCCGCGGGTTGCGCGGCGCAGCAGACAGCGAGTGAAAGGAACAGAGCGGGAGTGAATCGCATGGAGATAAGTTTGGCATGGATGGCGCGAACTAAGGTGAGGGTTCGTGCTTACCCCGGTCTCAAAAGCGAGACCGGGGCACCCCGGCTTCCGGCGTGGGACGCCCTGGGAACGAACCCCGGTGTATTGTTTTGTATCAGGGCGTGAGTTTACTCACGCCGCTGAGGCTTCTTTTGAGGAACGGGCTTCAGCCCCTGCCATGGCAAGTCCAGTTCGGCACGAATCGCAAGAAGGCACGTTCAAATTCAGGAGGGCCGCAGGGGCTGAAGCCCGGATTCTCTAAGATCGCTTGGCGGCGCGGCTGAAAGCCGCGCCCTGATACAAATCCGGAACCGCGAGTCGTGCTCTCCCATGCCCCAGAACCGGGTAATGGGGCACCCACTTTCGTGCTCGGGTCCCTTATTCGCTCATGGCGGAGACTTCGTGCAGCCAGTGGGGCGCTTTCAACAGCTCGCGGGGCCGGGAGCCGTCGGCGGGACCAACGAGGCCGTCGCGCTCCATCAAGTCGATCAAGTGCGCGGCGCGGCCGTAGCCGATGCGCAGGCGCCGCTGCAG
>JASHTS010000205.1 GCA_030040425.1 Acidobacteriaceae bacterium
GCCGTCGGCGGGGTAGTCCGTTGCCGGCGAAATGGAATCGAGATTTACTTTGGCCGCTGTGTCGGGAGTGATGCGCAGGTCGCCCGGTACGGGAAACTCCTGGCCGCCGATGGAGAGAACGACGAGAAAATCGCCGGCCGGCGCGTCATTCGGCACCTTGAAGGTCACGTTTTTGCCGTCGGGGCTGGCGGCGCCAGGGATGGGGAGGCCCAGATCGTTTTTCCCCTCGTTGCCGGTGCGCAGGTAGACCTGGATGGGCGCGTTGGGAAAGCCGTCACCGAAGATGGTGATGGTCTGCCCGTGCGTGGTTACCGGCAGCGTAGGAACTGGAGAAACTGTGGGAGCGGCCAAGAGGAGCGCGCTCGAGGCAGCGGCGGCACACAGGAATACAAAAATCCTCAGTCTCATCTCGATCTCCAACTTCCGGGGAAAGACAAGAGGGGGAAGGCCAATCTTCAACGAGTTACCCAAGGCTAATCCGCCGACGGGTCAGCCGACAAGGAAAAAATAGCGCCGCGCGACGCTCCTTGTTCCATGCGGCGAATGGCCGCGCCGGAGTCATGCGCCTTGTACACTGGAAGGGTCCGCTTTTCCGGGCGAGCACGGAGGAGTCCATCATGGCGTCCATCGTTATTCCGGCAAGTCCCAGCGAATCGCGGCCCGGGCGCTTCGGCGTCTACGGCGGGCGCTATGTGCCGGAGACGCTGATGGCCGCGCTCATGGAACTGGAGCGCGAGTACGAGATCGCCAAAGCGGACGCCGCGTTCCAGGCCGAGTTGAATTCCCTGTTGACTGACTACGCGGGCCGGCCGACGCCGCTCTATTTTGCGAAGAGACTCACAGAATCTTTGTGCGGGGCCAAGATTTACTTGAAGCGCGAAGACCTGCTGCACACCGGCGCGCACAAGATCAACAACTCGCTCGGCCAGGGACTGCTGGCAAAGCGCATGGGCAAGAAGCGGGTGATTGCAGAGACGGGCGCCGGCCAGCATGGCGTGGCCACGGCCAGTGCCTGTGCGCTGCTGGGCCTTGAGTGCGTCATCTACATGGGCGACGTGGACATGGAGCGGCAGGAGCTCAACGTCAAGCGCATGCGCCTGCTGGGCGCCGAAGTGCGCGGCGTGAGTTCGGGCTCGAAGACGCTCAAGGACGCAATCAGCGAGGCCATGCGCGACTGGGTGACAAACGTGCGCACAACCTACTATCTGCTGGGATCGGCGCTGGGCGCACATCCATATCCCACCATGGTGCGCGATTTTCACCGCTGCATCGGTAAAGAGATGAAGGAGCAGTTGCGCGCAAAAGAGGGCCGCCTGCCTGACGCGGTGGTCGCCTGCGTGGGCGGAGGGTCGAATGCGATCGGCGCGTTTTACGAGTTTTTGGGCGACAAGGGCGTCCGGCTGATCGGCGTGGAAGCCGGCGGGCGCGGCTCTGCGCTGGGCGAGCACGCAGCGCGGTTCCAGGGCGGCGCGCCCGGCGTCTTGCAGGGCACGTACTCGTACGTCCTGCAGGATGACGATGGGCAGATTGCGCTCACGCATTCGGTTTCTGCCGGGCTGGATTATGCCTCGATCGGACCGGAGCATGCAATGCTGCACGACACGGGGCGCGCGGAGTACGTTTCGCAAAATGACGCCGCGGCGCTCGACGCAGTAGTGAAGCTGGCGCGGACGGAGGGAATTCTACCGGCGCTCGAGAGCGCGCATGCCGTTGCCGAGGCGATGCGCCTCGCGCCCAAGATGGCAGCGAGTGAAATCCTGGTGGTGAATCTCTCCGGGCGCGGCGACAAGGATATGGGAATTCTGGTACGCGAGTTGAAGTTGTGAATCGCATCTCACATTAGCCGCAAAAATAAGGACGCGGCGAGGGCGGGGCACCCACCGCAAAGCCTGAACACAATGCCGATACGTTTCGAGCACAAGCCGGGACTGGTCATCTATCTCACCGCGGGCGATCCTTCGCTCGACGCGACGCGCGCGATTGCGCTGGCAGCCATCGACGCGGGCGCGGATGTGATCGAGCTGGGTGTGCCGTTCAGCGATCCGCTGGCTGACGGGCCGGTGATTCAGCGGGCAAGCGAGCGCGCTTTGGCGCGGGGGACAAGGCTCAGGGATGTGCTGGCGCTGGCGAAGCAGTTGCGCGCCGCGCGGCCGGCGGCGGGCCTGGTCATCTTTAGCTACCTGAATCCGATTCTGCGCTACGGCTTGGAAAAATTTGCTGAAGATGCGGCTGCCGCGGGCGCCGACGGCGTACTGGCCACGGATCTGATCGTGGAAGAGGCGGGCGAATATCTGGCTGCGCTCGGGCATGTGCATCTGGCGCCCATTTTTCTCGCTGCGCCCACCAGTCCCGATGATCGGCTGGAAGCCATCGCCGCGCACTCGCGAGGGTTCATCTACGCGATCTCGCGCACGGGCATCACGGGGAAGCAGCAGAGCCTGGCGGCGGACGCGGCGGCGCTGGTCGCGCGCATCCGGCGATGGAGTAAGCTGCCGGTGGCCGTGGGGTTCGGAATCTCCAACGCGCAGCATGTGGCGCAGGTGGCGGAGTTCGCGGATGCAGCGGTGATCGGCAGCGCCATCGTCGAGCTGATCGAGCGCTCCACCGCGGAGGCAGCGCCCGGCGCCGTGGCTCGATTTATCGAGGGTCTGCGCCTGCCGCATGCGGCGCTGACCCGGTGAGAAAAGCAGCTCCTAGCTACCAGCCCCTAGCTTGTTCATTGCCGGACGAGGCCCTGAGGCTCGCATCCGCGGAACAAAGCTGGGAGCTGGCAGCTAGCAGCTAGAGGCTGAAGATGACGATCGAAGAACTGCGAATCCACATTGATGCCCTGGACCGCCAGCTGGTGGAGCTGATCAGCGAGCGGGCCCGTGCCGCGCAGATGATCGGCCACCTGAAGGCGGCCACTTCGCTGCCGGTGTACGAGCCGAATCGCGAGAAGGTGATCTACGCCAACGTGCGCGCGGCCAACAAGGGACCGCTGCCGGACATCGAGCTGACGCACATCTACGAGCGCATCATCGACGTCATGCGGGCGCTGCAGAGAAACGAGCTGGCCTCCGAACGAAACGCCCAGGCCGCCGGGGGCGAGCCGGGCCATGGCGTGGGTGGCGAGACACCCGGGACAGGGAAGAAATCATGATTGTTGCCATGCTGGAAAGTGCGACCGAAGAACAGATCGACGCCGTGATTGGAGCGATGGAGGAGGCCGGTGTGCACGTGCATCGCACCACCGGCCAGATGCAGACCATCCTGGCCGCCGTGGGACCGACGGCGGGACTCGACCTGAGCAAGTTCGAAGTGCTGCCGGGCGTGATGCAGGTGCACCGCATCAGCTCGCCATACAAATTGGCCGGGCGGGCGTGGCGGCCGCAGGGGACAGTCATCGAGTTCGAGAACGGCACAACGATCGGCGGAAATAAGATAGCGCTGATTGCCGGCCCGTGCGCAATCGAGAGCCGCGAGCAGATCTTCGCCATCGCCGAAGCCGTGAAGGCGGCCGGCGGCGCGTTTCTGCGCGGGGGCGCGTTCAAGCCGCGCAGCTCGCCCTACAGCTTTCAGGGGCTCGGCATTCCCGGCCTGAAGCTGATGCGCGAGGCCGCCGATGCCAACGAATTGGCGATCGTGAGCGAGGTGATGGAGATCGCGCAGATCGAAGGGATGCTGCCGTATACCGACTGCTTCCAGGTGGGCGCGCGCAACATGCAGAACTTCAACCTGCTGCGCGAGCTGGGCCAGGTGCGCAAGCCGGTGCTGCTCAAGCGCGGCATCGCGGCCACGGTGGAAGAGCTGCTGCTCTCGAGCGAGTATATTCTCTCGGGCGGCAATTACGATGTGATCCTGTGCGAGCGCGGTATCCGCACCTACGAGACCTCCACGCGCAACACCATGGACATCTCGGCCATTCCGGTGCTCAAGAAGCTCTCCCATCTGCCCGTGGTCGCTGACCCCTCGCACGGCACGGGAAGGCGTGACATGGTGGCGCCCATGGCCAAGGCCGCCGTGGCCGCGGGCGCGGACGCGCTGCTGATCGAGATTCATCCCAACGCCGACAAGGCCGTCTCCGACGCGGCTCAGACCATGTACCTCGAGGATTTCGCGAAGCTGACCACGGAGCTGCGCGTGATCGCGGAGGCGGTGGGAAGAACGCTGTAAGATAAAGCGAGCCAGCGGGTCAGCGGATGGGACCGATTCGCCGACCTGCTAACTTGCTAACTCGCTGACTCGCTGACTCGCTGCCTATGATCAACCGCATCGCCATTCTCGGCACGGGCCTGCTGGGCACCTCGGCGGGTCTGGCGCTGCGCGCCGCCGGTTTTGAAGGCGAGATCACGGGCTGGAACCGCACCCTCGAAGAGGCGCATTACGCCCAGCGGATGGGCGCGCTGACCACTGTGAATGGCGACGCGATGGAGGCCGCCTGGAGCAGCGAGGTGGTGCTGCTCTGCATGCCCATCTACGCCACCCTCGATTGGATGGCGCAGCTTTCGGGAGCCCTTTCGCCCGACCACGTAGTGACGGACGTGGGCAGCACCAAGCGACTGATCGCCGAGTCGGCGGCGCGGCTCTACAACACGCCCACGCGGCCGGCGTTTCTGCCCGGTCATCCTATGGCGGGCAAGGAGCGCGGCGGCGCGGCGCTGGCGGACGCGGACCTGTTTCGCGGAGCCGTGTGGCTGTTTACCGACGATCCTGCGGCGCGGCGCTCCGACAAGGCCGTGGAACGGGTACTGGAATGGCGCCATTGGGTGCGGGCGCTAGGTGCGCGCGTGCTCGACCTGAATCCCATCCGGCACGATGAGATGGTGGCGTGGGTAAGCCATCTGCCGCAGTTCGTGGC
The DNA here is from genome assembly GCA_030040425.1 of Acidobacteriaceae bacterium. GTDB lineage: Bacteria > Acidobacteriota > Terriglobia > Terriglobales > Acidobacteriaceae > Telmatobacter. The sequence continues at coordinate 4,841 of JASHTS010000205.1, forward strand.
CACGGCACTGAGTGCGCTGCTCGAAGAAGAAGTGGGCAACGCGCCCGAGCTCAAGGACGTGGGCGGCCGCGCGTTGCGCGAGATGACGCGGCTAGGCGCGAGTCCCTATTCCATGTGGCGCGACATTGCGCACACCAACACCGAGCCCATTGAGCGCACCCTTCACGCGCTCGAGCAGCGGCTCCAGCATCTGCGCGAAAACCTGCGCACACCGGCGCTGCGCGGCGAGTTCGACCAGGCCAACCGTTTCCGGCGGGAGTGAGCCGCATGCGGCGGACCTTCTCACCAGCAGGGTGCCCGTGGTCTCGCTTTTGAGACCATGGATCCTCAGCTTTTCCCGCTGACACGAACCGCTGACCAGTTAACTCGCTGATCGGCTAACTCTGCTGCGAGCGCGCCCCGCGCCAGTAAAGGAACAACCCCAGCAAAATCGACCCCAGCGTGCCGCCGATCACGTCGATCTCAAAGACGGGCGCATCCGATCCGCCGGGCGGGATGAACGAAAGCGCGATGCCCAGGAGGACCACAAGAAACCCGAGGCTGCCGCACAGCCAGACGCCCACGCGCCCTCCGGGGACCAGCACAGCGTGCGGATTCTCTGCGCGGTCGCTGCGCGCAGCAAGCTTGATCACCGCGGCAAACATGTAAAGGAATGGAATGAAGTAAAGAATGATGGCTGCATCCACAACGACCTGATACGCCGCAATCACGCCGCGGCTGTGAATCTGGCTGAGAAGCAGGATTACGCCCGACGCTACCGCTTGCACCAGAATCGAAACCCAGGGCGTCTTCCATTTGGGATGAATCTTGCCGAAGGCCGGCGGCAAATATCGGTCGATGCCCACGACGAAAGGCACGCGCGCGATGCCGGCCACAGTGGTGCCCACGCCACCCACGTTGCCCGCGGCTGCGAGCAGCGCAGCCACGATGCCGAAAAAGCCCACGCCGAGAGCAATGGAACCCGTGGAGATGGCGCCGAAGACGCCGCTCTGCGGATCGACGCCGGCAGCGGGCAGCAGCGCGAGCACGGCGAACGTTCCCGCAATGTACATGAGGGCGATCAGTGCGCCAGCGCCGAAGACGGCGCGCGGCAGCGTGCGGCGCGGGTCGCGGACCTCCTCGCTCATGGCGGAGACGAGCTCGAGGCCCGTGAAGGCAAAAGCGATCTGCGACCAGAAGTTCACCGTGTCCCAATTCCATGCGGGCATCATGTCGCGCAGAGCGAAGTGCGTGACGGAGCCGTGCTTCCAGACCGCTACGCCCGCGATACCGACGAGAAGAATAAGCGGAAGATACGTGCCCACGCCGCCCGCGTTCTGCAGCCACTTGCCGATGTTCAGGCCGATGATGTTGAGCACCACGGCCACCAGCAGCATGGCCAGCGAGACCCAGAGCAGAAAGGCGCGGTTGTCGGCGAGCGCGATGCCGCGGCCGCCCAGGATGTATGCGCTCATGGAGGCGCTGGCGAGCAGCAGCCCGGGAAAGTAGAAGACGGTGTAAATCCAGTAGGTCCAGCCGGCGACGAAGCCGTGAAAGGGACCGAAGGCCTCGCGCGCCCAGACGTACAGGCCGCCTTCTTCAGGAAAGCGCGAAGAGAGCTCGTTGATGACGAAGGCGCCGGGAACGAAGAAAAAGACCGCGGCGATTATCCAGAGACTGATCGACGAGGTGCCGTTGTGGCCGGCGGCGGCGATCCAGCGGGGGCCGAGAACGGTGGCGATATTGAACAGCAGCACATCCCAGAAGCCCATGGCCTTGCGCAGCTGCGCTTTGGTGCCGGCCGTTTCCGGAGAGGCCTGCCGTGGAGGAATGATCATCGGCTCGTCCTTGAATCGCGAAGTGCGCAGGCAACAGGCATGCGCAAGATCATAACGGAGGCGCACGGATGCGAGCCACAACCTCTTCAGCGCGGCGGAGACTGCCTCTCGCGTGAAGCGACCGGGCCGTTCGGGTCGGCGCGGACGGCCCTCATGGCTTCAAAGAAGCGCACTACGGCCTCGAGATCGCGCTCGGGCAGAGTAGCGAGCAGCCGGCGGGTCTCCGCCTCCACGCCTTCGTACAATCCGGCAAGCTTGCGCAGCCGCGCGGGCACCAGCGTAATGAGCAGGCTGCGGCGGTCTTCGGGATTCGGCTGACGGCGAATGTAACCGGACTTCTCCAGGCGATCGAGAGCCACCGTCACGCCGCCGCTGCTGAGGCGGGTGAGCGTGGCGAGCTGCGTCGGCGTGGCGGGGCCGTAGAGCTGGAGCTGGTGCAGCATCTGCATGTCGGTCAGGCCCATGCCGGCGCGCTCGGCCGCCTGCGCGTTGAAAAAAATCCCGGCTGAAAGAAACCTGCGAATCTCGAGAACCACGCGGTCGGTGGTCGTGACGGGCTCGGGAATGCGAACGAGATGGGCGTCTCCAACTGCGCCCCTGGTGCGGGGCCGGGCCGGCGAAAATTTTGCCGCTTGACGGGTTGACATGGCGCGCTCCACGTGGTTTACTTCTCAAAGTATCTTAGTTAATAAGATACATGGATGGTAAGAAAATTGGCTACTGCCATGAAAGCATACAAGGGCATGGGCATGGAGGGCGGCGTGGCCCGCTGGTACGATCGCACCACGCGCAGGGACATGCCGGAGTTCCGGGCTCTCGCTGCCCGCGTCGCCGCGCTCGTTCCCCCCGCCGGCGCGGTGCTGGAAGTTGCGCCGGGGCCGGGATTCCTCTCCATCGAGATGGCTCGGCGAGGACTGAACGTGCGCGCCGTCGACATCAGCAAAACCTTCGTCGAGATTGCGCGCCGCAACGCCGCCGCCCAAGGCGTGCAAGCGCGCTTCGAGCTGGGCAATGCATCGGCCCTCCCGGTCGAGAGTGCCAGCGTGGATTTCGTGGTTTGCCGCGCTGCCTTCAAGAACTTCAGCGAGCCGGTGAAAGCGCTCGCGGAGATGCGCCGCGCGCTGCGGCCGGGCGGAACGGCCCTGGTGATCGATCTGCGCCGCGACGTGCGCATGGGCGAGATCAGAAAATACGTGGACAGCCTGGGCGTAAGCTGGCTGAACCGCGTCTTCGTGCGCTTCACTTTCCGCAATCTGCTCATCAAGCGCGCCTATCTGCTCGACGAGATGCGGCGCATGGCCATCGAAGCTGGCTGGACAGAACCGCGCATCGAGAGTTCTCCGGTGGGATTCGAAGCCTGGCTGAAGAAGTAGCCGCCGGTATTGCTTGGAGACGGCCGCCTACCCATACCCGGCGGGGCGCCGCTAATGGACGGGGACTTCTTCCCTGACCGGGTCGAGGATCTCGAGGCCCTCGCCGCGCGCGGCGTCAAGCAGGTGCGGCGAGGACGAGATGAAGAGAATGGGCGTGCCCCGGAACATGTCGCGGGCGGTAAGCGCAGCGCCCAGTTGCAGGGTTTCAGGCCAGCGTAGGCTGGTGCGGTCGAGAAGCTGGCGCGCGGCCTCGAGCACGGCCGGGTTGAGCGGCTGCTGCACAGTCCGCGCCGATTCAAGCCGCAGCACCTCGAGCGCGGCAGCGGCGTCGGCCGGGGCGATGTCGCCGGCGCGCTCGCGCCGGCGGATGGCCGCATAGACCTCGAGCGGCGTGGAGGCAGAGATCAGCTTGCTGTTGTCCTCCACGGTTTCCAGGCGCCTTATCAGCGCGTCGGTGCCGGGCTCCTGCACAAACAGCTTGAGAAAGGCGGTGGCCTCGAGAAAGTAGAAGCTCACTCACTCCCCCGTTCCACTTCAATGGCTTCGGCCGCCGCCTCGCCGTGGACGGCCACGGGATGGAAGCGCTGGGTTTCTTCCGGAATTCCGGCCTCGGCCCGGTTGAGTCGGATGGTAGTGGTGGGATAGGCCGGAGTCTTGGGGTTGGCAATCTTGCTGGTCATCACCACGCCGCGCTGGATGGCCTCGGCCAGAACCGACTGGCGCGTCTCCGGATGCTGATTCCAGCGGTACGACTTGCGCGGCAGGAATGAGTCGCGGAACCACTTCAAGGCGATAAAGGCGTGTCCGCCGCGCTCGGCTTCCGCCAGGGCGCCGCAAAGCTCTTTCACGCGCGTGTCCATGTCGGCCGGCAGCAGCGGCTCCGGTTCCACGTCGTCCATCTCCGCGGCATGACTCGAAAAAGACCGCGACACGCGGCTGGAGCGCGACGACGGCTCGCCGTCCCCGGTGCGCTCGAAGTAAATGCGGACTTCGTCGTCCTCCGGCGACCAGGAGTCCGCCGAGGCATTTCTGCGCTTGCTGCGCCCATTTTCACTACACAGCTCCACAATCGCCTGATATCCCGGCGGGGCGAGGAAGCGCAATGCCCGCGCGAGACCGGGGTCAGTGGAATACTGCAGCTCGTTCAGTGCATTTTCGATAATTTCTTCTGCGGCGGGAATACTGAGGTTGCCATTTTCTACACTGTTCTGCGCAGCTCTTGTCGACTTCATTTCTTTCTCTCCCATTGCTCAACTGCCGGAGCGCGCGGTTCATGCACAACCACCGCCGGGTCTTGAGGAGGGCAAGACCACGCCGCGCGCGGGACCAACAGCCTTCGCTTTATGCCGCTCTCCGGTTACAGCTTCACCGGCCCTGCGCCGCAACGGATCGCCACGGCGCATCACTCATGGACTACGGCTAAGCCTTGCAGCAACAGGAGAACTGCAATAAAAAACTGCTACGTTTCCTCGATCGGGACCTGACGCATCCTTCCCAATACGATTGATTTTGGAAGCCCGGTAGGCCGCATGAGCGGCAGAAAATGCGCGCCAGGGAAGGACTTGCGGATCCGCCTGTACGCAGGCTCACTCAGCGCCGATTACAGCAAGAGATTTACTGGTTCCTCAAGACCCTTGCTTCGATCGGTCTAGCCAACGGAATCCAATGTTCGTTTTCGATTCAATGCTCGATTCAATGTAAGACGACGCAAGCCCCGCGGATGGCCGCTCTACTACGAAGGCCAACCTCCCCTTTTCCCCTCTACCCCAAGGAGTTGGAAGAAGAATCAGGGCAAGACGAAGCTGCGCGTCCTCCAGTTTACCCGATATTAACCCCATGGGGCGGCTGCGGTGAAGCAATTTCGGTCAAAAAAGTTGCCTGCACATCTTGATTACGTCGGCTGCGGGAATTCGTACAATAGAAAGCATGCGTCGCAGGTTGCCGTATCTGTTCTCTCTGGTTATCTGTCTTGCTTCAGCCGGGTTCTGCGCGGACGGCCCCGTTTTCGACCTTTCCGGGCCCAAAATCGACGTGCATGTCAAACGCGGTGATGTGACCCTGCCGATCTCGGAAGCGCCCAATCTGCTTCCCGGCGACCGGCTCTGGATTCATCCCGACCTGCCCGCAAGCCAGTCGCAGCGATTTGTGCTGGTGGTCGCATTTCTGCGCGGGTCCACGAATCCGCCGCCTCCGGAGTGGTTTACGCGGGTAGAGACCTGGACCCGGGAAGCGGGCGAGGAAGGTGTCTTCGTGAACGTGCCCGATGAGGCCCAGCAGGCGCTGATCTTTCTGGCACCGGAGACCGGAGGGGACTTCAACACCCTGCGCAGCGCCGTGCGCAGCCGCCCGGGCGCTTTTGTCCGCGCGGCCCAGGACCTGCAGGCCGCCAGTTGGGAGCGAATGCGCCTGGAGAGTTATTTGTCTGACGTAAAGGTCACTTCGCAAACCGACCCGAAATCGCTCAAGGACCGGGCCGAGCTGGCCGCGCGCAGCCTGGGCATCAAGATCAACCAGGACTGCTTCAGCCGTCCCGTCGACCAGCAGGCAAGCTGTCTTTCGCAGAATTCCGAGGGGCTGGTGCTGGACGACGCCAACGCGCAGACGCTGGTAGATCAGCTCACCAGCGGGTCTACGGCCGACCTGATGAACCAGCTCAGCTACTCGAGCATGGCCGGCGGAGGACTCTACAGCCCCTATGTGGGCGCCGTGGTAGATACCGTGCGCATCCTCAGCTCGTTGCATACGGCCCATTTCCAATACATTCCGGCGCTTGCCCTGCCCACCGCCGACACCCTGAACCTGCGCCTGAACATGCCCCCCTCGTTCCGCAATCCCAAGTCGGTGGTAGTGGTGGCGCTGCCTCCGCTGGGGCCGGCGCGCCCTGAGCCGCTGCACCCGGTGAGCCCCACCGACAGCTTCTGCGCCTACAGTCCCACGCTGGCTTTGCCCGCCGAGGGAGGTCCGCTCATCTTTGCGACCGAACTGGCGCACGATCTGAAGCTGCATCTCGAGCCGGCCGAAGGGCAGAAGGTGGCTCCGTTTGACCTGCCGGTGAAGGCTGAAGCCGGCGCAGGCGGGCTGGTGCTCGAGTCGAAGGTGCCCTCCCTGCCCGGCGGGGCGTTCAACGCCGTGGTGACAGGCAAATGGGGCTTTGACGACTGGAAGGGTCCGGAATTTCATCTGGTCGCGTCGGAGGCAGGCAAGTGGACGCTTGCGCCGACAGACGAATCCGCGCTCGTCGTAGGCCGCGATGACACCCTGCACTTTGCCGGCGAGAGCTCGCTCTGCGTGGACAAAGTGGAAGAGCTCGCCGGCGCGAGCCGTGCCGACAGCCTCACCTGGAAATCGCCCAAGCCCGACATGCTCGAAGTTTCTGTGCCGTTGAAGGAGGCAATGCCGGGACCGGTCAAGGTGGCGATCTTCCAATACGGCCTTGCCCATCCCGACGAGATGAAGATAACCGCCTATGACGTGGCCGCGTCGCTCGACCGGCTGACGCTTTCAGAAGGAGACAAAACGGCAACTCTCGAGGGCACGCGGCTGGACCAGGTGGCGAAGGCCCGCATCGGCAACATCGCGCTGGCGCCGTCCACGCTGAGCCGCGCCGACGACATGGATCAACTGCTTATGAACGCGGTTCAGTCCACCTCGAGCCTTACGCCGGGCAAGGATTACACTGCGCGCGTGGAGCTCAAGGACGGCCGCGAGCTGAAGGCCCCCGTCACGGTGAATCCGCCGCGGCCGGAGATTACCCTGCTCAGCAAAGGGGTTCAGGAGCTGGCCGGGTCTGCGCCTTTGCCGGTTCAATTCGGCAGCTCCGATGACCTGCCCGTGGATGGCCGGCTGGTGTTCTTCCTCAAGTCGAGCCTGCCGGCCGATTTTCCGCGCGACGAACGGGTGGAAGTGGCGGCAGCCGATTCCAGCTTTCATACCATGCTCGACCTTGCCGACGGGAGCCTGATGCTTGAAGATGCGCAGACCGCGGTCGGCAGCATCGATCCCCTCACCCGCTTCGGCTCCTCGGCCTTCGGGCCCATCCGGGTGCGCGCGGTTGCAGCCGACGGTTCGGCGGGCGACTGGGTCTCTTTGGGAACCCTGGTGCGCACCCCCGGCTTCAAGGAACTGCGCTGTCCCCGCTCGCTCAGCAAGCCCTGCGTGCTCGACGGAACGAATCTCTTCCTGGCCAATTCCCTCGCCTCGACATCCGATTTCGCCACTCCCACCGAGGTGCCTCCGGACTTTACCGGAACGCAGTTGATCGTGCCTCACCCCTCGGGCGGGGTTTTGTACGTGAAGTTGCGCGACGATCCGCAGACGGTGCAGACACTCAGCCTGCCCGTGACTCCGATCTTTGTGCCGTCAACTGAGACAGCGGCCACCAGGACGCGCTCCCCGCTGGCCGCACCCGTAAAGACGGTGCCCACGGAATCGCCTTCCCCGGCAGCGGGCGCGGAGCCGTCTGCGTCCGCGAGTGAGACTGCGCGTTCGTCAAGCTCGCAAGCGGATTCCGAAAAGTCAGCCTCGCCCAAAGCGGGTTCGCAGCAGCCGGAACCGCAGCCGGGTAATAACCCCTCAAGCCAGCCTGCCAAAACGCCGCAGGGCGCCGGCGAGCCCAGCCCCGGAAAGACTCGGCCGACGGGCGGCGCGGTCAAACCGGCACAGGCCAGCCCCGCACAGACCAGCGCTGCACAGAGCAGCGCCCCACAGGCCGGTCCCGAAAAGACCAGTCCCGAGCCGTAGCCTAGCAGCAGCCGGACCGGTGCACCCACATCCCTTCGCCAAGAGCGGAAGTCCGCTCCCAATGGGTCAGAAGATTCCCACCTTCACTCCGGCACTCACACTCACTGAGGACATGGCGCCGAAGGTGAACTGCGGCCAATCCTGGTACTCCACGTCCGGAATGCGAAGGCGAATCCGGTTGCTCAGGCGGTAGTCCATGCCCCCGCCGCCCGTCACCACCAGATAGCGGCCATGGGCGTAGCTGAAGGGGAAATTGAAATCGCCGAAGCCGATCAGTCCCTTGGCGTAGGGCTGGAAGCGGCTGAAGTTCATGTGGTAGCGCAGGCCCACCGAGTATGTCTCGACATGAACGTTTTCGACCTGGTTGAACTCCAGCCAGCGGCCCTCTCCTTCAATGCCGAGCCGGCGATGCGTCTCCGCGTCGACGAAGGCCGAGACGCCGCCGAGATTGCGCTGGCCGTACTGGATATACGAGCCGGACGCGGTGCCGCCAGCGGAGAGTCTGAATCCGCCGGCCGTAGCGGATGGCAGTACCTGTGCGCGCGCCGTGCCCGGCGCCCAAAGGCATGTAGCGAAAACCGCCGCTGCGACGGCCCCCAGAAGCCGGGACCGCCTCCACCGCAAAATGAGCAGTGCGTCGCCCGCTTGCATCCATTCCTGCTGAAAGATGTTCATCGCTCTCCTATGCCGGGTCGAGTCTCAAATCCCTGCACGTTTGTGGGAGGGTCAGCGAGGCGCTCCGGGATTGGGTAAGATGGCTGCCGACGCCCGCGTTCCCAATTGCCCGGCGGAAGCCGCCCGCCATCGCAGAGATGCATGAAAAACTCCGAGTTCCAAGGCCCGGCAGTTTGCTTTCCCCGGAGTGAGAAAGGCCGCTCTGGAGTCGCGACCGGGCGAGCCGGGGAAGGCTGCCGATTCGTGCGCAAGGCGCCGGAGCTTCAGCGTTGAGGGTCGTCCGGCTTAACTATGCGAGGTTACTTATGTTTGCATATCTGATTACCAGGAGACTACCGAAAACTGAGGGGAATCCCCCGAAAGATGTACGTATCCCTCGAATTGGCCTTGGGCCCTCTCCGGAGTTCCACTGTGGGATGGGCGTCTGGGCTGGCTGCGCGTCCACCGCTCGCGAGCGAACGATGGGCAAGGGTCCCCCGCTCTGGCGGGTTAAGACCTGTCTTGCAAGACAGGTGGCGAGCCGGCGTACCACCTGCGCTATTCTTAAGAAGCGCGCCCGTAGCTCAGCTGGATAGAGCGAATGCCTCCGGAGCATTAGGTCGGGAGTTCGAATCTCTCCGGGCGCACCATCTTCCCTCGCTTTCATCCCGACCAACACGCATACATCCCGCAGGGTGGGTGCGCAAGGGTGAAAAATGCGCAACCTAATGGTTGCGTTTCCATCCGCAGTGAGTTAACATGCAACCCAGAGGTTGCATATGAAAAAGGACACGATTGTCAAAAACATCGAGCTGAAGGCGCCGGTTGAGCGGGTTTGGCGCGCCCTCACTGATTGGCGAGAATTCGGCGTGTGGTTTCACGCAAAGCTGGAAGGGCCTTTCACCGTGGGCCAGGTCTCGCGCGGGCAGATCACGCATTCCGGCTACGAGCACATCGTATGGGAGGCGCTGATCGAAAAGATGGAGCCCCAGCGGCTTTTCTCGTTCACCTGGGCGCAGATCGAGTTCCACGACAAGGAGCGCTATTCGCCCGACTACTCCCATGCGCCGCGCACCCTCGTCGAGTTCCGCCTGGAAAAAACCGGATCCGGCACGCGGCTCACGGTGACCGAATCCGGGTTCGAACGCGTACCCGCCGCGTGGCGCGAAAAGGCGCGGGACGGAAACGAGGGCGGATGGGCGCAGCAGATGAAGAATATCGAGGGTTATCTTGCCGAGAGAGACTAGGCGCGGGACGGCTCGCGGCGTGAGCGGCGCCACGAGGCTCGCTCCGGGCTCCGGCCCGGCGCACGCACTGGTCTTCGCGGCGCTCGGCGACGAGACGCGGCTCAAGCTCGTGGCCCGCCTCGCACGCGGGCAGCCGGAATCGATCGCGGATCTCACTCGCGGCTCGCGGCTCACGCGCCAGGCGATCACCAAGCACCTGCGCATGCTGGAGCGAGCGGGGCTGGTGCGCAGCCTGCGCCGGGGCCGGGAGAACCATTTCGAGCTCGATCCGCGCCCCCTCAAGGAGACGGAGGCCTATCTCGAATTTGTCTCGCGCCAGTGGGACGAGAGGCTCGAGCGGCTCAAGGCATTCGTGGAGGAGTGAGCCGGATTGCGCCGGAGCGCTGCGCGCCTCGCGCTGTTTCCGTGAGCGGACGCGCCCGAAGAGGCGCTACGGCTGCGCATGCAAAAATATGGCAAGCGCCATGACGGACCCAACCACCAACCCCTCGGGCAACAAGACCGGCAACGAAATCCAATCGGACGCAGCAACTTCCCCGGAAGGCATAGCGCCCTCCGAAGCGCTTGAGAATGCGGGCGAATCTTTTGGCGATCTGCTGCGCGACTTCGAGCGTACGCATTCGCATCGAGCCGCAGCGCAGCAGCTGGAAGGCACGGTGGTTTCGGTCACGCCGGAGCACGTGATCCTGGATATCGGCTACAAGATGGAAGGCGTCCTGGCGCGCGCGACGTTGGAGAACAACGCCGAGGGCGTGAAGCGCGGCGACAGGTTTCCGGTTTCGATCCGCGGGCGCAATGAGGAAGGTTACTACGAGCTCTCGCGCTTCCGCGTGGCGCAGCCGCGGGACTGGTCGGCTCTGGAGCGGGCCTTCGCCGAGAAGACACCAGTGGCCGGCACCGTGACGGCGGCAGTGAAGGGCGGGCTGAGCGTGGACGTGGGCGTTCGCGCCTTCATGCCCGCCTCGCGCAGCGGCGCACGCGACGCGGCGGAGCTGGAAGCGCTGGTGGGGACGGAGATCTCCTGCCGCATCACCAAGCTCGATGTGGCTGACGAAGATGTGGTGGTCGATCGCCGCGTGGTGCTGGAGGAGCAAGCTCGGGCATCGCTCGATCAACGGCGCGCCGCGCTCAAGCCGGGCGACACGGTAACCGGCACGGTGCGCACGCTCATGCCCTACGGCGCTTTTATCGAAATTGGCGGACCCGAAGTGCGCGGAATCGACGGGCTGCTGCACGTAAGTGACATTTCGCGCGCGCGGATTGCGAAACCCGAAGACGTGCTCAGCGTGGGGCAGGAGCTTGCCCTACGCGTGCTCAAGGTCGATCCCGAAACCAGGAAAATCTCTTTAGGCCTGAAACAGCTGCAACCGGAGCCGTGGGAGACCGCGGCCGAACGCTACCTGCCCGGTGCGCGCGTTGCCGGCACCGTCACGCGGCTGACGGATTTCGGTGCGTTTGTGGAACTGGAGCCGGGTATCGAGGGCATGATCCACATCTCGGAGATGTCGTGGGCGAAGAAAGTGCGCCATCCCTCGGACCTGCTCAAGGCCGGCGACCGCGTGGACGCGGTGATCCTTTCCGTGAAGCCGCGGGCGAACGGGGAGCCAGGGCGGATCGCGCTGGGGCTCAAGCAGACGCTCGCCGACCCTTGGCTCGAAGCGCAGCGTAAGTTCCCGGCCGGCGCGCAGGTCGAAGGTCCGGTCACAAAGCTGATGAACTTCGGCGCGTTTGTGGAGATCGCCGACGGCGTAGAAGGCCTGGTGCACATCAGCGAGATCGCGGCCGGGCGCAGGCTGAATCATCCCAGCGAGGTGCTGCGCACGGGCCAGCGCGTGCAGGCGCTCATTCTGGCCGTCGATCCAGAAAAGCGGCAGATCAAGCTCTCGATCAAGCAGCTCATCCCCACAAGCGTGGACGAGTACATCGCCGAGCGCAAGGCGGGCGATACGGTTCAAGGCCGCGTGGTGGCGATCACGCCGGCGGGAATCGACGTGGAGCTGGGCGAAGGGATTCGCGGAACGTGCCGCCCGCCGAAAACGGGAACCAATGCACCCAATCCGCACGAACCCGCCCGGAGCGCCGCGAATCCCGCGAAGGCCGACCTGAGCAGCCTGAGCTCTATGCTCCAGGCGCGGTGGAAGGGCAATGCGCCGGCTCCGCAGGCAAAGCCGGAGCCGCTCGCCGAGGGCCAGGTGCGCAGCTTCCGCATCGTCAAGCTGGAGGCGGAGAAGAAGGCGATCGAGCTGGAGCTGGCCTGACCGGGATTCGGGCGACAACAATTGTGGTCGTAACGCATCTAAATCACCAGAGGGGATGAGAAGGCGAACCAGATCGTTTCGGCTCGGTACGGGCGGGCGTCTTAAGCGTCAGAATGGAGTATCCACCCCATGAGCCAATGCGCTATAGTGGCGAAACAGCAAAGACAAGGCGGAGGGAGGGCGAGTATGACCGATGCAGCGTTGGCGGAAAAGAAGCGCGAGTCCTCCGCGAGTGACGCGATCAACGCGTTTTTCGACGAGCGCATTGAAAAAATGAGCCCTCGGCAGCTTAACAGGTTTGAGAAGAGTGCAGATAAGATCGTAACCCGGGCTAAGAATCGGGCTTCGCGCGTTGCCGCCGGACCTCGCGGAAGTGCTCAATCAAAGACAAAAGCTTCTCGGGCGTGATTTTCGGGTCCGCCGCCTTCACCATCGCGATAAAATCCTCTTCGCTCCTGACTTGCAAAAGCGTCTCCAGCCTTTCGTGCTGCGCCTGTTTCGCAGCGTCCGCACTTCTTTCCGCGCGGCTTTTCCTGAAAGGCCAATTCATCTTTTAGTTGCCCCCCGTTCGCAGGCCTGCGCTTGGCCGGCCGGATCCGCGCTTGTCCGCGCGCGGTCCGCACCCGCCCTGAGCGAGCCTCGCGTTGCTTGCTTGCTGCGTAGGATTTCCCAGGTTGACTTGGAAACGGGATGGGCTGCCATCGCGGGGAGTTTAAGACAGGCTGTGCGGTATGTCTACACCTTTCGGGGTCCCACGCGCGGGTGGACAACGGAGAGTTTGGAACTCCGGGCTTCAAGTCAGCACAGTATTTGCCCTGCGCCTCAGGCGCACTTTGTTATCCTGATGGGTTTACCGCAGGCCGAGGAGGCTCGCCATGCCTGAGCACAGAGCAAGGAAACATCATCAGGACCGGGTGGCCGAGGCCTTGCGGGAGGAGATTGGCGCCATGATCGAAGGCGAGCTCTCCGATCCGCGCATTGATTTTTGCCATGTGAGCGAAGTGGCGCTGAATCCCGGCGGCAAGTCGGTGCGGGTGTACGTGGCCGTAGACTCGAACGCCAAAGATATTGCCCAGGCCGAGAGCGACACCATCGCCGGCCTCGAGGCGGCCAAGGGCTATATCCGCCACGAGCTCAAGGAGCGGATGGGTGTGCGCAATGTGCCCGACCTGAGTTTTCTCCCTGACCGCTCCGGGCGCTTTCAGGCGCGCATCGAAGAGTTGATGAGCCGCTCGCGAAAGCACGCGCATGCGCGGGAAAAACCGGCCGGCGCCGGAACGCCCACCGCGGCGGGCAGGCAGCCGGCGCCACAAAGGCAGGAGCAGGAGGCCGGGCCCAAGTAAGCCATTGCTTCACTCCCCCAGAATGCTACTCCCGAGTCCGGAGGGCGTTCGCTCCATGATCAAGGAAACCGCGGCGCGTGCGGAGCCGGAGAAGCTCCGAGATGCAGAAGCCGATCCGCTGCTTCAAGTTCTTCGAGTCTTGAACGGGGGCAGGCGGTTCCTCGTCTGCTCGCATGCGCGCCCCGACGGCGATGCGGTGGGCAGCATGCTGGCCCTGGGCATGGTGCTCGAACAGATGGGCAAGACCGCCGACCTGATCACGGCCGACCGGGTGCCGGTGCTCTACCGAAGGCTTCCCCTTGCGGAAAAGATCCGCAGGGCGGAGCGGGTGCAGGGGGTTTACGACGCGGCCATCCTGCTTGAGTGCGACAGTGTCGAGCGGGCCGGGCTCGAAGGCCTCGACGATCTCTTCCTCATCAATATCGATCACCACATCAGTGGGCGGCCCTATGCGCAGCTGAACTGGATCGACTGCAGTGCGGCCAGCGTGGGCGAGCTGGTGTATCGCATCGCCGGGGCCGCGGGCGTGGAGCTGACGGCGCAGATGGCTGCGTGCCTCTACACCACCATCCTCACCGATACCGGGAACTTTACTTACGGAGCGCTGAGCGCGCGCACTTTTGCGCTGGCGCGCGCGTTGGTGCTGGCCGGAGCCGATCCCATCGGGCTGGCACAGGACGTGTACTATTCGGTGCCGGCCTCGAAGGTGATGCTGCTAGGCGCGGCGCTCAACAACCTCCAACGCGAAGAGCGGATGGCATGGCTCTGGATCACACTCGAAGACATGGCACGCGCTCGGGCCGCGGAGGAAGACTGCGAGGGCATCGTCAACTTTGCGCTGAGTATCGCCGGCGTGGAGGCCGCGGTCTTTCTGCGCGAGCTGCCCGATGGACAGGTGCGGTTGAGCTTGCGTAGCAAAGGCCGGGTGAGTGTGGCCGCGATTGCGGAAAAGCTGGGCGGCGGAGGCCACGAGAATGCCGCCGGCTGCACGCTTGCCGGACCGCTCGAGCGCGCGCGGCAACAGATCCTGGCCGAGTTGCGGGCGGCTGTGACGCATGCCTGAACCGCCAGGCACGGCCGGTGAGCCCATGGGAATCTGTTAGCCTTGACCCTGTCGCGGTGAGCGGCATGGCTGCGCCGCATGCCTGCGCGGCGCATGAGCCACCGGATTCGCGGGGAACTGTCCCCTCCGGGGGGCAACATCGCGCGGAGGGGAAGGGGAAAGATCGCAAGAGCCGCACTGCAAGAGGCCAAACCCCAAAGGCCGGACTGGGCCAGGGGAAGCAGGAGATAAGCCTCGCCGCCCGTCGCTGGAGAGCTGCTGAAAATGGACACTTCCTTGGAACCGCCTGCCCCGGATTCAGAGAAAACCCGGCGCTGGCGACTGCCAGGCTGGGGAACCGCGAGAGAGGTATCGGTCTTTCTGGCCTTCAGCATCTTTTTTCTCCTCTACGGGGTAGTTCCGATCTTCGGCGGAGACGGGCTGGGTTTGGTGGGCGCCGACGAGCCGCGCTACGCGCAGATCGCCCACGAGATGCTGGATCGCTTCGACTCCGCGCACACGCTCATGGACCGGCTGAGCGCCTGCGTTACGCCTTATCTTTATGGACGGCCGTGGCTGGAGAAGCCGGCTCTCTATTACTGGCGGGCGATGTTTCTGTTCCAGGATTTTGGCGTGCACGACTGGAGCGCGCGCCTGCCCTCGACCACCTTCGCTTTTGTGATGGTGGCACTGATCTACCTGCACATGCGACGATTCCGGCCCGGCGGCCACCTGGACGCGGCGCTGATCACGGTGGCGTGCGCAGGCATCATCGGCTTTGCGCGGGGCGCCTCCACAGATATGCAGATGGCGGCGCCGCTCGCCATCGGCCTGCTGGGCTGGTACGCGTGGTATGAAACGGGATCGAAGTTCTGGCTCTACGACATCTATTTCTTTACCGGACTGGCCACGCTGGCCAAGGGTCCGGTGGCCCCATTCCTCGCTCTGCTGATCATCCTGGCCTTTGCATTCCTGCGCAAGGAGTGGGGCATTGTACCGCGCTCGCTCTGGTGGCCAGGCATTCTTCTCTACTTTGCCATGGTCCTGCCCTGGTTCATCGCCGTGCAGCACCAGAACCCCACCTTCTTCCGCGAATTTTTCCTGGAGCATAACCTGGAGCGCTTTGCCACTGAGCGCTACCAGCACCAGCAGCCGCTCTGGTATTACATCCTGGTCGTACTGCTGGCCATGATGCCGTGGACGGTTTTGGCCGTGCGCGCGCTCATCGACGGTATCCTAACCTCAGTGGCCGAATGGCGGCTGCGTCACTCGCGCAGCGGCAAGCCTCTGCCCAACCGTCCCGGCGATGCTTTTCCCGAGTTTCTGGTGCTTTGGGCACTGATTCCCATCGTCTTTTTCTCCTTCTCTGACTCAAAGCTCCCGGGCTATATTCTTCCCGCCATTCCTCCCCTTGCGATTCTGACCGGCGACTATCTTTACCGGCGTCGGCGGCCGGGCTTGAACCGCTGGATCCTCATCGGCCATGCGGCGCTTTTGGGCGCGATGACCGCAGCCGTTCTGTTGCTGCCCTGGTTCGTGGCGCACGGCACCAAGATGCCGCCCGGCCACGCCACCACGGCGGCCTTGCTGGCCGCGCTCGGTGCGGCGCTGCTGATCCTGGTGGTGACCAACGGGTTCGGAATCGCCAGGCTGCGCGCCGCCACCTGTTGCGTACTGGTCGTGCTCATGCTGTTCCTCTACGGCGTGGGCCCGTTCTTCGGGATTCCGCAAATCAACGCCACCAAGAAGGTGATCCGTCTCCTCGACCGCTCCTATTCAGCGCGGCCGCTCGCCGAAAAAGTGGCTGAGTTTGTGCCCCCGGATGGGATTGTGGCGGTCTTCCGCGTGCGCCGCGACACCGAATACGGCCTTTCGTTCTATCGCAACCGGCAGGTGGTCAACTACGAGCAAGACGGCGTGCCCGATCAGCAACACCTGCTGGTTGTGCGCGTCACCGGGCACCATGGTGCCGATCTGCATACCATCGATGCCCTGCAGGAGTACCTCGAGGACCGGCACTACGAGCTGCTTTTCACCTGGCCGGAGCAGGGGCTGGAGGTGTTTCTGGTTGGGGCACGCTAACTCCCGCTTCCGGTTGCGGTTGGGCGCAAACCATGGCAAAGTGACCGGAAGGGCTTTTCTCGTATGGCCTTGGGCGCTTCCGTTGAAATCCTCGATCTGCGGCACTTTGCCGCCACCCTGCTGCGTCCGGTGCTGGATGCCGAGGGCGAGGTGTGGAAGCAGCGCCTGCATTGGGATTACCGCACATCGGCGCGGCTGCTGATGCAATATCTCGACAACCACATGCTTCCCGGTTATGCCGCCCTCGAGGCCGAGCATGTGACCGGCTACGTCTTCTGCGTGTACGAAGAGACCAAGGCTGTCATCGGGGATGTCTTCGCCATGCCCACCCCGGACCAGAGCGCCCACACCGTGGAGGAGACGCTGCTGCGTCATCTGCTCGAGCTGCTGGTGAATTCGCCCCAGGTAGATCGCGTGGAGTCGCAGCTCCTGCTGCATCCCTCGGGTACGCACGCGGCAACCTTTCAGTCGGCCGGGTTCGATATGTTCCGCCGCCTGTTTCTGGTGCAGCAGCTCACGGAAATCGTGCGCGCGCCGCAGGTGAATCTGCCGCCGGGGCTCGACCTGCGGGCATGGACCGACGAAGACCTGGCGCCGGCCGCGCGGCTGATTGCCGAGGCGTACCATGGCCACCCCGATAGCCTCATCAACGACCAGTACCGCTCCGTTCCCGGCTCCATGCGTTTTCTCAACAACATTGTGCGCTACTCGGGCTGCGGGGCCTTTTCGCCGCAGGTTTCACACGTGATTGTGGAGCGCATGAGCCGCGAACTGGTGGGGCTGATCCTGGGCTCCCGCGTGAGCCCGCAGAGCGGCCACATCACCCAGGTGTGCGTGCATCCCGAGTTTCGCCGCAAAGGCCTGGCCCGGCTGATGCTGGCGCTCACCGCCTACTGGTTTATGCGCCAGGGCGCGACAGAGATTTCCCTCACCGTCACCGAATCCAACATCGAGGCCGTCGATCTCTACCTGGCCGAGCGCTATACCTGCCGGCATACCTTCGATGCGGCGGTGTGGCAGCGCGCGAGAACCGACTAAGCGGATGCTCGGCGCTTCGCCGGCGGCTCGATCGTTTACCGCCCAATGAAAAACATTACCCAGCTGAGGACGATCGTTGAACCGACGAAGAGAACGAAGCAGTAGACGCCGTAGCGCAGCATCTTGCGTGCGGTTTCGCGCAGGGTGATGCCGAAGACGGTGGAGGCGCACAGCGCAAACAGGAGCACCGCCGTAAAGTGGGAGGGCCGCAGCACTTAAGACTTCCTTCCGGTACGGAGATTATGCGCGTCGACGGCGGCGATGACGTTAAGCAGGCCGGCCACCACGATGAACTTGGTGCCGTATTCGGCGGTCGTAAAACGCACCGGATCGCCGCCCAGGCCGAGCGCGCGCGTGACGAAGAACATCAGCCCGTTGCCCAGGTCGCCCACCATGCCAAGCAGCTCGATAATGTCCTGCGCGCCGGTGTAGAGCTTGCCGTCCATCGCCAGGCCGAGGGCAAACATGGCGATTATGGCTGCGGCAAGCAAAAGGCCGCGCACCCATTTGCCGATGAGAAAATGCCCTGCGCCGGGAACCAGCCACCCGGCGAGGAGAGGAAGATAAACGAAGCCCTTTTGTGAGGTTTGGCCCGCTCCAGCGGACTTATTGGCAGCCGTTCCCATTCTTTTTTGACTATACAGCACGGGGGTTGGCGAGCCACGGCGTCCTCGCCACGTTCGTCCCGGGGGGTCCTGACCGCACTCGACTTCACGGGCTGTGGAAAAACCCTACAAGCAAGGAGTTTTGTATCAGGGCACGAGTTCACTCGTGCCGCAAGTTGCGCAAAATGACTGCGGGGCTTTAGCCCCTGCGGCCTGTTCTCCTGTACTCGGCCGCACATTCGTAGCCGCTTCAATTGTGCCGAAGAGCATGCCGATTGAACAGCACGGGCTTCAGCTCGCAGATCAAGCATCACGCCATCCAATTTCGAACGCATCTCGCCGTTCAAGTCTCCGAGCGTTTTTCCTCGCCCAGATCGTCGAGCGCGGCGAGCGACTCCTCGGGAACCTCCCACCGGCGCAGAATTTTGTAAATCGTGCCGGTTGAAAAACCGGCGGCGACGAGCCTTCGCACCACCCGCGCTGTCTCCTTCTCGTTTTCCGGCTTCTTGATCCTCTTTCGTTCCAGATGCTGGCGCGCAAGCGCTTCTTCATTCGTCTCTCCGTAGCTTGCTTCGAGCGTCTTCTCCACCAGTTCGGAGCGAACGCCTTTCTGCCGCAGGCCCTGGCGCACGCGCCGCACGCCGAATTTTTCATTCTCCTGCCGCAGCCGCGCATACGTCTCGGCATAGGACTGGTCGTCGAGATACCGCTGTTCTTTGAGCCGCGCCACCACCGTCCGGATCGCCGCTTCCCCGCGCGTGCCCGCCTCCGCTCGCGCCGCAAGCAGCCTGCGCAGCTCGACCTCCGTGCGCATCCGCCGCCCCAGCGCCTTCACCGCGTAGTCGTAGAGGGCGGGCTCAGCGAGAAACTGACGGGGCTTCGGAGATTTGCGACCGAAGGGCAGCTTCCAGCTCCTAGGTTCTAGCCTCTAGCTCTTTCGATCTGAGGCTTGTTTGGCTATGCGGTCTCTCGCCGTTGAATCAGAGAACACTGCAAGGATGGGGCGCCTCGGCTCAAGTTTACAGGGGAAGGTCCTGGAGGAACTCTGGCTCTCCGAGAAATACAAGCGTCATTGACCCTCCTCGGGCTCTGACCGCGATGTACTCCTGGGTATCTTCGTTCATCCCTTCCAGCTGCAATTCAGCTTCATCGGCTCGCACCAGAGAAGCAGGAATATAACCGTCTTCGATGTCTTCCGCGCCTGCAATTTGGCTAGCAGCTCTGTACGACCCGTCCAAGAGCCAAATCGGGAGGTTCGGCGAATCAAGATCCATTTCGGCGTCTTGGATAAGAAGCTCAATATCCTGATAGTAGGTCTTGCCCGTTCCCACACCGATTCTTTCAGTCCATTCATTCCGGACAGCACGGAACCTGAGAGATAATTGACTCCCGTTCCACGAGATCCCTTTCAGCTGGGAGTCGTGAATCTCAAAGAATGCTGCCATCGAGGCTCTCCATCTAGACCAATCCTATTTCGTCCACTCATCCACCCAGTCATTCACCGTCTTG
>JASHTS010000206.1 GCA_030040425.1 Acidobacteriaceae bacterium
AGGATGTTGCTCTGCGGCTCCTTGATGGAGAAGTTGACCTTGGCGGCCAGCATGGCCTTCTCCAGGTCCTCGTAGTTGGCGGGAATCGTGGTGTGGAACTCTTCTTTGGAGCCTTTGAGGTGCCCGCGCAGCTCGTCACCCTGAATGACGGCATCCTGCACCTGGCCGGCCTGCACCTTGTCCATGAGGTCGGAGTAGCCATACTCCGTCTCTTTCCCCATGTTTGTGCCCTTCGAAACCACGGCCCACAAGAGCATGAGGCAAATGAGGATAAAGACCCAGAACATGATTGTCTTAACGCTCGAGTTCACCAGGATTCCTCTTTCCCGGCAAGGGGGAGACGACCGAGTTTCCCTTCACCGACCCAACCATCCGTTAGACGCGATTGCCACAAACGGAGTGGCAAAAAGTGCACGTCCTCCGGCAACCAACACTACCGCTGCCCACCCGGACGGGCAGTAAGAAAATTGTACTCCCAGGGCAAATAAATCCGCTGCGATTCGGCGGCAAAACGGGTATTTTCCGGGCACAAACCGGCTTACCGAGGTGATGGGCCGGGTGCGGAGGACCGGCCTTCGGCGGCAAGCGGTTTGGCCGTGATCAAAAGGCCGGCCAGCGGCTCAAGCTCCACGCCCTGCATCCAGACAATGTTTCCCTGGAGCTCGAGAACCGGCCACTGGGCGCGAGAAGATCCTGTAACTCGCAGATGTTCCAGGACTTCCTTCACTTTGCGCAGGCCGCTTGAATAGCGCAGGCGGACCCGGTCGCCGGGCTTCCAGTTGCGCAGAGTCGCCGGTTTTGGGGCCGGGTGTGGGGCAGCGGAAGTGTCTGATAATTCGACAGCTAGGCGGATTCCGAAGGCCGGAGCGTCGATTTCCCCAGGGACGGAAAAGTTGTATGCGGAAGCCGCTTCCGTGGGAGTACAGAGCCCGCTCGCCGCCGGGTGCGCGGTGAGGCGCAGTTCGCGCGGCGTGCGTTCGGCGCGGAGTCCGGCAAGGAAGAGCCTTTGACCGGAGCGGCCGAAGAGGGCGAGCGAGCGCAGGGACTCGGTAGCGGCGAAATCGAGCTCCGCGCCCAGCCGGCCTGCGGCGTGGCGCAGGAGGCGTCGCTGGAGCGCAGGCCCGATAGCGGCGAGGCGCGTGCAATCGAGGGCGAGATCTTCGCCGCCGGCGCGGCCTCCGCCGCGAATGGGCAGCCCGGGAAGGATGAGTTGCGGGGCCAGGCGCGAGAGCTCGCCCTGCCAGAAGGCTTCTTCGTCGCGGGCGAGCGCGGCCATGTGGACGAGATGCGCGCGGAGCTGCGGATTCCAGGATTCGAGCAGCGGGAGCAGCTCATGGCGGATGCGGTTGCGGGTGAAAGAGATTTGGCGGTTGGAGGAGTCTTCGCGCCAGGGCTGGCCGAGGGCGGTGAGATAGGCTTCGATATCGGCGCGGGTGACGCCGAGCAGCGGCCTCAGGATCTGGCCCTCCGGGTATTCGAGCTTGGGACTGATTCCTGCCAATCCCTCCGTCCATGCGCCGCGCAAAAACTTGCCGAGGACGGTCTCGGCCTGGTCGTCGTGGGTATGCGCCGTAGCCACTGCGTGGAGCAGCTCTTTGGACAAGAGCTGTTGGAACCACGAATAGCGCAGGCGCCGCGCGGTCTCTTCCGTGGATTCGCGCGGCTTGCCGGTTTCGGGATCGGGCTCGGCTTGAGCCGCGGTGTCGACGCGGGCGTGGTGGAAGGGAAGGCCGAGCCGCGCGGCGAGATCGCGGCAGAAGGCGAGGTCGGCATCGGCTTCTTCGCCGCGCAGGCCATGATGCAGATGGGTCACGTGGAGGACCAGGCCCAGTTCCCTGCCCTTCTGCGCGTTCCGGGCGGCTTTCGTGTTCTGCTGGGCAAGCGCGCGCAGCAGGGCCACCGAGTCCGCTCCGCCGGAGACGGCCACGGCGAGGCGCATGCCGGGGCGCAGCAACGAAGTATCGAGCTTGAGTGTGTGCGCCACGGTTGGATGATAGCGCGCGGCGCGCGTATGCGCGGTTGGCGCCATCAGGATCGACGCTACTGGAATTGCGCAGCGAGTTTTTCCATGGCTGCATTTTCCCGGATCGATTCACCGGACTCGTGGCTGAACCAAGCGATCTCTGCCGCGATGGCGCGGCCGAGAACGCGCTGATCGATGCCGCCAAATGGCCCGGGAATGATTTTTCCCAACCAACCCATCCAGGCCGGAGTGTGAGCGTTGCCGACGATGATGCCGGGGCGAAAGATGGCGAGACGCGCAAAGCCGAGGCTGCGTACGGTGTCTTCCTTCATGCCCATGATGCGGGCATAGCGAATCCAACTGCGGGCCGAGCTTCCTGCTGCGGAGAGCAGGCAGAACTGGGCGATTCCGGCCTGATGGCAGCCGCGCGCAAAAGCGCCCACGACGCCGAGTTCCAGCCGCTTCAGATCTTCTTCGCTCCAGCGAGCCGATCCGGAACCGACGCCCACGCAGGTTACGGCGCTGGCCGGCCCCTGGCTCAGCACCTCGAGAGCGAGAGCGGCGGCGCGATCGTTGAAGTCAGGAGCGCCGGTATCGAGAACGATGTTGCGCACGCGCGCGGACTCCGCAACGGGCTTTCTGGTGATCATCACCACTTCCCGGCACTCCGGGATTGCGAGCAGCGCAGCGACGGTTGC
>JASHTS010000207.1 GCA_030040425.1 Acidobacteriaceae bacterium
GAGCCGGAGATGGTGGGCGACCGCATGCGCTCCACCTGCGCCGACGACATGAGCAAGATGGGCCTCGAAGTGATCTCGTTCACCATCAAGGAAGTCAAGGACAAGAACGAGTACATCACCAACATGGGCCGTCCTGACGTGGCGCGCATCAAGCGCGACGCCGACGTGGCCACAGTGGAAGCCGAGCGCGACACCGCCATCCAGCGCGCCAATGCCAAGCGCGAAGCCGCCGTGGCCGAAGCGCAGGCCGACCAGGACCGCGTGATCGCGCAAACCGCATCCCAGGCCCGCCAGGCCGAGGCGCAGCGCGATCTCGACATCAAGAAGGCGCAGTACGCCGAGCAGAGCCGGCGCCAGCAGGCGCAGGCCGACAAAGCCTATGAGCTGCAGACCAACGTGATGCAGCAGCAGGTGACGGCCGAGCAAGTGAAAGTGCAGCAGGTGGAGAAAGAGGGCCAGATCAAAGTGCAGGAGGCCGAAATCCTGCGCCATGAAAAAGAGCTCATCGCCACCGTGCTTAAAGGCGCGGAGATCGAGCGGCAGCGCATTGAGACGCTGGCCGGCGCGCAGCGCACCAAGCTGACCACCGAGGCCGACGGCACCGCGGCCGCGATCCGCGCCCAGGGCGAAGCTGAAGCCGCCATCATCTTCCAGAAGGGCGAAGCCGAAGCCAAAGCCATGCACGTGAAAGCCGAGGCGTACCAGGAGTGGAACCAGGCTGCGGTGGTGGACAAGCTGCTCTCCAACCTTGCCGACGTGGTGCGCGCCATGTCTGAGCCGCTGAGCAAGGTGGACAAGATCACCGTTGTCTCCACCGGCGGCGATGCCGCGGGAGTGAACAAGATCACCGGCGACATGACCAAGATTGCCGCGCAGGTGCCCGCGCTGTTCGAAGCTCTGAGCGGCATGGACATCAAGCAGCTCATGGCCAACGTGCAGGCATTCCGGCCCAAGGCGGGTCAGAACGGCGGCGATGGGCCGAACGGAGCAGCGAGTTAGCACGCAGGCACGCGTCGCACGGTCGTTGTTGAGATTCGAGTCTTCCCACCCTTGCGGCAAAAGAACGCCGCAAGGATGGGGCAACGGAGTTTTCGATGAGCGGGAGTGGGACAGGAGGAGATCATGTCATTGCTTGAAAGAGTCAGCACTTTGCTGCGCGCCAATCTGAACGATCTGATCGAAAAGGCCGAGGATCCGGAGCGCATGTTGAAACAGATCGTGCTCGACATGGAGAACCAGCTTCTCCAGGTCAAGACGCAGGTGGCCATCGCCATCGCTGACGAGCACCTGCTCGAGAAGAAGCGCGCCGAGCAGGAAGAACACGCGGCCGAGTGGCGGCGCAAGGCCGAGCTGGCCGTGGAAAAGAGCCGCGACGACCTGGCCCGCGCCGCGCTCGAGCGCGTGCTCAGCCACGAGCAGCTCGCCACCGGCTTCGGCACACAGGCCGAGGACCAGAAGCATGAGGCCGACAGCCTGCGCCAGGCGCTGCACAAGCTGGAGCAGAAGCTGAGCGAGACGCGCGCGCACTGCGAGATGCTGGTGGCCGAGCATCGCCGCGCCCGCGTGGTGGGCCGCGCAACCAAGGCGCGTGCCGCCGCCGGAAACGATCATGAGAGCACCATCAACCGCATGAAGACCAAGGTGCACGTGAGCGCAGCCGAAAACGCCGCCGCCACGGAGATCCTCAGCCCCGAAACGCTCGAGGACAAGTTCCGCGCCCTCGAGAGCGAGGACAAGGTGGAAGCGCTGCTGAACGAAATCAAGGGCCGCCACGCGGTGCAATAAGGCGGGCGCGGGCTCCGGCCCGATCGGCACGCGGCAGTTCCTCGTTCCGCCGCGCTGGGAGAGTGGCGCACGCGATCTGGACTAAACTGTGTTTATGACCACCGCCGCCGTCCTCTCCACTTCGATTCCGCCCAACACACCGCAGGGCTCTTTTGCCAACGAGCCGTTTACCGATTTCAAGGCCCCTGCCCATGAGCGCGCGATGCGTGCTGCGCTCGAGCTGGTGGCCTCGGAGCTGGGCCGCGAGTACCGGCTGGTCATCGGCGGCGAGCGGCTCACGACGGCCGACAAAATCCGCTCCCTCAATCCCGCAAAACCGGCGCAGGTTGTCGGCGTGCACCAGAAAGCCGGCGCGGAACACGCAGAAAAGGCCATGGCCGCGGCGCTTCAAGCCTACGAGTCCTGGAGCCGGGCCAGCATCGGCGATCGCACTTCCCTGCTCCTGAACACCGCCGCCATCATCCGCCGGCGCAAATTCGAGTTCATGGCCTGGCTCACCTGCGAAGTGGGCAAAAACTGGGCCGAGGCCGATGCCGATGTGGGCGAGACCATTGACTTCCTCGAGTTCTACGCGCGCGAGGCGCTGCGGCTTTCCCGCTCCACCACGCCCATCCAATACCCCGGCGAGCGCAATCAGCTCCTCTATATCCCGCTGGGCGTCGGCGCCGTGATTCCGCCGTGGAACTTCCCTTTCGCCATTATGGCCGGCATGACTTCGGCCGCGATCGTCGCCGGCAATACAGTCGTCCTCAAGCCTTCCAGCGACTCGCCCACCATTGCCGCAAAGTTTGTCGAGGTGCTTGAAGAAGCCGGCATGCCGGACGGCGTGGTGAACTTCTGCCCCGGCTCGGGCGCGGCCTTCGGCAATGCTCTCGTCGAGCACCCCAAGACGCGCTTCATCGCCTTCACCGGCTCGAAGTCTGTGGGACTCGAGATCCACGAGCGCGCAGCCAAAACCATGCCCGGCCAGATCTGGATCAAGCGGACGATTCTCGAGATGGGTGGCAAAGATTCGATCCTGGTCTGCGAGGACGCCGACCTCGATGCGGCAGTCGAAGGCGTCATCGCGTCGGCCTTCGGCTTCAGCGGCCAGAAGTGCTCGGCCTGCTCGCGCGCCATCGTCGAGGCGCCCATCTACGACGTCTTCGCTGAGCGGCTTCGCGAGCGCGCCAAGCAGCTCACAGTCGGCGATCCAGCGGCGAATCCCAATATGGGTCCGGTCATCAACAAAGCCGCTCTCGAATCCATGCTCGGCTACGTGGAGAAAGGCAGGCAGGAAGGCCGGCTGCTCGCCGGCGGCAACGCTCCGCAAACCCCCGCCGGCGGCTATTTCCTCGAGCCCACCATCTTCGCCGACGTGCCTCCGAACGGCGTGCTCGCGCAGGAAGAGATCTTCGGGCCGGTGCTGGCGCTCATCAAGGTCAACAATTTTGAGGAAGGCCTCCAGGTGGCCAACAACACCGAGTACGGTCTCACGGGCGCCATTTACACGGCTGACCGAGGCCGTTTGGACGTCGCCCGCCGCGAGTTTCACGTCGGCAATCTCTACTTCAACCGCAAGTGCACCGGCGCCATGGTGGGCGCGCATCCCTTCGGCGGATTCAACATGAGCGGCACCGACTCGAAGGCCGGCGGCCCCGATTATCTCTACCTCTTCACGCAGGCCAAGAGCGTGGCGGAGAAGCTCTGACATACCCCAGCGGATAGGCAGCATCGAAGGTAGGCAGGGACCCGGCTGAAGGAATGACAGCTCTCGAGTTCACCGTCGTCGTCTGGTTCCTCTCCGCGGGAGCCGGCTTTCTGGGCGCGCTCACCGGCCTGGGCGGCGGCGTGGTGGTGGTGCCCGCGCTCACGCTGGCGCTGGGCGTGGACATCAAGTACGCCATCGGCGCCTCGCTGGTTTCAGTCATTGCCACGTCCTCCGGCGCGGCGGCGGCGTACGTGCGCGAAGGATACTCGAACATCCGCATCGGCATGTTTCTTGAGATTGCCACCACCGTGGGCGCGGTCGCAGGCGCATTTCTCGCCGGCCGGGTGAGCACGCATGCGCTCGCCATCGTCTTCGGACTCGTGCTGATTCACGCCGCGCTCACTTCCCTTTTTCACCATGCCGACTCCGGGGCTCACGTGGCCTCGGACGCACTCGCCCGGCGCCTGCGCTTCGGCGGCAGCTATCCCGCCGGCGGCAAGCGCGAGCAATACGGCGTGCGCAATGTGCCGGCCGGCTTCGGGCTGATGTTCGGCGCCGGCGCGCTCTCCGGCCTGCTGGGCATCGGCTCAGGCGCGGTCAAGGTCCTGGCCATGGACCGCGCCATGCGCATACCCTTCAAGGTTTCCACCACCACCAGCAACTTCATGATCGGCGTCACCGCGGCGGCCAGCGCCGGGCTCTACCTGAGCCGCGGCTATATCGACCCGCGCGTGGCCATGCCTGTGATGCTGGGCGTGCTGGTCGGTGCGCTCCTCGGAACGCGGGTGCTGGTGCGCGCCCAGGTCAAGACGCTGCGCGTCGTCTTCGGCGTCGTGATCCTCGCCCTCGCCATCGAGATGATCGTGAACGGCATCACGGGGAGAATCTAGCCGCATGGACGATAAGCGCCTCGAAACCATCATCGGAAAGCTTCTGCGCGCCGGGGTTCTGTTTTCGGCCCTGGTGGTCGCCGCCGGCGGCGTGCTCTATCTTGTCCTGAATCATGCCGCGCGCGTGAGCTTCCGCACCTTTGCGGCCGGCGGCCCTCAGATGCGCACCGTCTCCGGCATCCTCCAGTCAGCCGCTCACCTGCGCAGCGAAGGCCTGATGCAGGCCGGCCTGGTTCTGCTCATCCTCACGCCCGTGGCGCGCGTAGTTATGGCGATTGCCGGGTTCGCGCTGGAAGGCGATCGGCTCTACGCCGTGGTGAGCTTCATCGTTCTGGTGATTCTCGCCTTCAGCCTGCTTCACGCCGTCTAGACGCAGTCCGGCCTCGATCGGTTCGCGCTGGCCTGAAGAGCCGGATGAGGGCGTCCCGGAGCTCCTGCCGCCGTATTTCCTCCTGCGAAACACCTGGCTCTCCGGTCCTCAAATATAAGCAAAATAAAGCGCTTCCCTACAACTTGTCACGAGGGTAATAACACCAAGGAATCATTGAGTTACACATCGGATTCGGGGTTTACTAACGGAAGCGCAGTTTACATCTATCGAAAGAGCCTTGGGCCGGTTCACTCCCGGCCCTTTTTTTTGCCCTGCACCCGCGCCTGCTCTTCAAACCTGCAAAGCAAGAGGGACCGCCCTTATGGGCGATCCCTTGAGAGTTCGATTTCTTCCTGGAGGGGGAGGGTCTAAGCGACGGCGTCGGCAGACGCGGCCTGTTCTTCCGCTTCGAGCTTGCTGCCCACTTCCGCAGCAGCGGCTGCCAGCACGCGATGGTGAATGGTAAAGAGGGCCAGTTCCAGACGGTCGCCCACGCCGGTCTTGTCGTAGATCGACCGCAGATAGTTCTTGATTACCTGCTCGGTGGTCTTCAGCCGCATGGCAATTTCGCGGTTCTTGCACCCCTGCACGATCAGGGCCACGATGCGCATTTCCTTCGGCGTCAGCCGGTCGCGGACGCGCGTGCCCACCATGTCTTCCTGCGGTGAATCGGGCACCATCACCTGCGGCGGCATCCAGGTTTCGCCCGCAGCCACGCGGCGCACGCACTCCACCAGCGTGGGCCCGGTGACGCTGCGAAAGACTACGCCGCGAAAGCCCTGCTGCAGATAGCTCGAGGCCGCTTCGGTGTTTTCGGCAATCACGATTCCCCGGCTTCCGGTCGTTTCCAGCAGTACGCGCAAACGCGGAAAATCCGGATGCAGCGAAGCCGCAAAGAGCACGATCGCAGAGGGGAAAGTGGTAATGGCGTGATACATCCGTTCGAGGTCCGTGCACTGGGCAATAATGCGCAGATCTTCGTCCATCGCCAGCACCTTGGCTGTACCGGCGCGGAAGATCGCCTGCGAATCGGCCAGGATGATTTTATTCATGGTGTATGCCCCACTTGCTCATGTTCGTTTCCGCTGACCCCGTTGGCGCCGGGTTGGCCCGTGCGCGAAAGCCTCAAGCGGCAGTACTGGCCTTCGATGCCCTAAGGTCCTCGCCCTATCGTCCTATCGGCAAAGGCGAACCCACCCTTGGCTGTGTCCTGGTTTGCTACACTTCAAATTGTCCTAGTCCCTTCTAACTGACTGCCTTAGGGGAGTCAATGACACTTTTGTTCTCCTGAACATGGGTTTGCACGGGGGTATTTGCGCGCCTGTTGGAATTCTCAACCCACCGCGCACCGGCCGAAATCACCCGAAGGGGGTATGCGAGCCGTAGACTGAGGGTGTATGGCAAGGCCGATCCTGCTCGCAATCGACGACGACATCAGCGTTCTGGAAGCCGTAGTTCAGGACCTGCGCAAGCAGTACGGGTCCACCTACCGGGTGATGCGTGCTGCCAGCGGGCAGGCCGCTCTGGATACGCTGGCCCAGCTCAAGACCCGGGAAGAGCCCGTGGCGCTGCTCATCAGCGACCAGCGCATGCCGGGCATGACCGGCGTCGAGTTCCTGGAGCGGGCGCGGCCTCTCTACCCTGAAGCGCGCCGGGTGCTGCTCACCGCCTACGCGGACACTGAAGCGGCCATCCGCGCCATCAACTCCGCCCGCATTCACTACTACCTGAACAAGCCGTGGGATCCGCCGGAAGAAAAGCTCTACCCGGTGGTGAGCGACCTGCTCGACGACTGGAAAGCCGGTTACCGGCCGCCGTTCGAGGGCCTGCGCGTGATCGGGCACCGCTGGCTGCTCAAGGACCACGCGGTGCGCAATTTTCTCTCCCGCAACCACGTGCCCTACCGCTGGCTCGATGTAACCGCGGGCCAGGAGGCCGTTAAACTCCTCACCGAACGCCAGCTCGATGCCTCGCGCCTGCCCGTGGTGCTGCTTGCCGATGGCACGCCGCTGGTGGAACCGGAACTCGAGGAGTTGGCTGCGCGCGTGGGCCTCAGCGTTCAGGCGGCGCAGGAGTTCTACGACCTGGTTGTGGTGGGCGCCGGCCCGGCAGGGCTGGCCGCCGCCGTATACGGCGCCAGCGAAGGGCTCAAGACGCTGGTGATCGAGCCCGAAGCGCCCGGCGGCCAGGCTGGCTCCAGCTCGCGCATCGAGAATTATCTCGGCTTTCCTTCCGGCGTAACCGGAGCGGAACTGGGCCGCCGCGCCCATACCCAGGCCAGCCGCTTCGGCGCCGAGTTTGTGGTGCAGCGCGCAACCGGCCTGCGGCTCGACGGCCAGTATCGCTTTGTAATGCTGGGCGATGGCCGCGAGGTCTCCAGCCACTCCGTGCTGCTGGCGCCCGGCGTTGCCTATCGCAAGCTCGACGTGCCCGGCGCCGAGCGGCTCACCGGCCTCGGCATCTACTACGGGGCGGCCCTGGTCGAGGCCGTTTCCTGCCAGGGCGAGGACGTGTTCATCGTGGGCGGGGCCAACTCCGCCGGCCAGGCAGCCCTGCACTTTGCCAAATATGCCCATACCGTGACCATGCTGGTGCGCGGCGATGGACTTTCGGCCACGATGTCGAAATACTTGATCGATGAGATCGGAATTACATCGAATATTGTTGTGAGGACGCGCACACAGGTGGTTGAGGCTGCGGGCGAAGAGCGCCTGGAGTCGGTGCGGCTGCGGGGGCCCGATGGAGAGCACCAAGCCCCGGCGACTTCGTTATTCGTATTTATCGGCGCAGCGCCCGTCACCACATGGCTGCCCTCCAGCGTGATGCGCGACGAGAAAGGCTTTGTGCTGGCCGGGCCCGATCTGCGCACCGGCGGCGCGTGGCCCGAGGTATGGAAGGAAGCGCGCGAGCCCTTTCTCCTCGAGTCGAGCGTGCCCGGGGTCTTTGTGGCCGGCGATGTGCGTCACGGCTCGGTGAAACGCGTGGCCTCCGCCGTGGGCGAAGGCTCGATTGCGGTTCAGCTCGTGCACCAGTACCTGGCCGGATTCTGAAAGGGGAGCACGGAAGACGGGATGAGCGAAGGCGGACAACCGATCGAGGCCGAGCCGATTTTGCTCAAGGACGTGGGCGAGGCTCTATTTCGCACGCGTCCCTTCTCTGGAACTGCACCCGACGCGCTCAGCGGCGTGGAACGCGCCGAGCGCGTGAAAGCCAGGGCCGGCGCCACGCTGGGTCAGAGCGCGGATCCCACCCGCTACTATTGGCTGCTGCTCGAAGGCGAAACGCACGGCGAGCGTCCTGAAAAAGACGGAAGCTGGACCACCGCGGGCATCGCCCGTGCGGGCGACGGATTCGGCGAAGTGCCGTTGCTCATGGGTGGGCCGCCGGGAGCTTTCCGCGTAGTCGCGGCGCAGGACTCCGTGCTGCTGCGCTTCGGCGAGCAGGAGTTCTGGTCGATGCTCGCCTGCTGCCCCTCCGTGCGCCGCCAGGTGCTGGCCGATTTCTCGCAGCGCTTGCAGTCCTACCAGACCGAGGCCCTGCACCGCGAAAAACTGGTCTCCCTGGGAACCCTCGCCGCCGGCCTGATGCACGAGCTCCACAATCCCGGCTCGGCCGCCAAGCGCGCTGCCTCGCAATTGCGAGAGAATCTCCTCCGCCTGCAGGAGCTGAGCCTGCGCAACGCCTACAAGCAGAAAACCCCCGAGCAGCTCCAGTGCATGCGCGACCTGCTCGAGCACGCGCTCTCCGGCTGCCGCATGCCGGCCATGAGCAGCCTGGAGCAGTCCGACGCCGAAGAGGCAATGGGCGAGTGGCTGGCCTCCACGGGCGTCGCCAACGCCTACTCGATTGCCCCCGCGCTGGTGGGCCTCGGCTTCAAAAAGGATGAGCTTGTGTGCGCGCGCGCGGCCTTTGACGCCGAAAGCTTTTCCGACGCGCTCAACTGGCTGGGCGCGCTGGTCTCCAGCGTCTCGCTGGTCTGCGCCATCGAGGAGAGCATCTCCCGCGTCTCCGATCTGGTGATGGCGGTCAAGAAATTCGCCTACGACGACCGCTCCGCCGGCCGCGAGCTCGATGTCCACGACAGCCTGCAAAGCACGCTGACCATCCTCAACCACAAGCTGCGCACCAAGAACATCTCCGTCGAAAAACGCTTCGCCGCCTCGCCCTCGACCATCCTCACGCGCGGATCGGCGCTCAGCCAGGTGTGGACCAATCTCATCGACAATGCCGTGGACGCCTCCCCCAACGACGGACACATCGTGGTGGAAACGTGGACCGAGCCGGGCTGGCTTGCGGTTTCGATCGCCGACAGCGGCGCCGGCATTCCGCCCGATGTGCTGCCGCACATCTTCGAGGCCTTCTTCACCACCAAGCCGCAGGGTTCCGGTACCGGCCTCGGCCTCGAGATCGTGCACCGCATCGTAACCCAGAAGTTCGGCGG
The DNA here is from genome assembly GCA_030040425.1 of Acidobacteriaceae bacterium. GTDB lineage: Bacteria > Acidobacteriota > Terriglobia > Terriglobales > Acidobacteriaceae > Telmatobacter. The sequence continues at coordinate 9,177 of JASHTS010000207.1, forward strand.
CAAAATCGAGGTCGAATCTCATCCCGGCAACACGCGCTTCCTCGTGCGCCTGCCGCTGAATGATCCCAAGGCAGCCTCCGCAACTTAAAACCCCTCGAGGCGCACCCGTCTCCCCAGGTGCTTCAGTGGTATGACCACTGGCCGCCCCAGGGGTTATGATGTTTGCGCATCCATTCCTGCTTTGCGCGAGGTCCCACCTTCATGCACCGGCAAGCCTTTCTCCCTCGTCAGCCGTTTCTTCGCCCGGCAATTGTCCTTCTGCTTTCCGCCTCGGCCGGCCTGCTCTACGCAGCCGCCGCCTGCAACGTGCGCGATTTCGGCGCCAAGGGCGACGGCACCACCAAGGACACGGCTGCCCTCCAGAAGGCCATCGACGTCTGCGCCGCGAAGGGCGGCGGCACCGTGCGCCTGACGGCGGGCACCTATGTGAGCGCGCCCATCGAGCTCAAGAGCAACATCACCCTCCATCTCGATAAGGGCGCCACGCTGCTCGGCTCGCCCGACCACGCCGATTATCCGCCCGCGACCGAGTTCCACCTTCCCGACACGCAGCCTCTCATCAGCGCCACCAACGCAGAGAACGTGACCATCGACGGCCAGGGCACCATCGACGGCAACGGAAAAAGCTGGTGGGAAGAAGTGCACCATGTGCACAATGCCGGCGTTCTCGGCAGCGGCCATCCGCGGCCCAAGCTGGTCATCTTCGACCACTGCAAGCACGTGCGCGTCGAGGGCGTCACGGTCGAGAACTCGCCCATGTGGCAACTGGTTCCCTACTACTCCGACGACGTTGTCATTCGCAAGGTGCGGATTCTCGCCCCGTATCCCTCGCCGAATACCGACGCCATCGACCCCTTTTCCTCGTCGAACGTGCTCATCGAGCACGTCTACTCCGACACCGGCGACGACAACGTGGCCATCAAGTCCGGCCCCATCAACTCGCCCGGACCCGACTCACCCGCAACCAACATCACCATCCGCGACTGCACCTTCATGCACGGCCACGGCATCTCCGTGGGCAGCGAGCTTTCCGGCGGAGCCAGCAACATCCTCGCCGAGCGCATTCACTTCGACGGAACCGACAACGGCATCCGCGTCAAAGCCAACCGCGACCGCGGTCACGACGTCGGCCATCTCGTCTTTCGCGATCTCGACATGAAAAACGTGAAATACGCCATCGTGATCAGCGAGTATTATCCCAAGGTTTTGCCGCCCGCCGATGAAGCGCCGCAGCCCGTTGGCCGGCTCACGCCACGCTTCCACGACATCACCATCGAGAACCTGACCGCAACCGGCAGCACGGTGGCCGGCGCCATCGTCGGCCTGCCGGAGTCACCGGTTGAGAACGTGGTCCTGAACAACGTGAAGATCGGCGCGCAGACCGGCCTCACCATCGGCTACGCCACCGTGATGGGGACCAACGTGCACATCCAGGCCGCGCAGGGAGAGCCCATTATCAAAGTCGCCGGCGCGCAGGTCACGCTGCACTGAGGATTCAGCCCCTCCCCATCGGACTGTCATCCTGAGCGAGTCCGCTTGAGCGGACGAGTCGAAGGACCTGCAGTTACTCCCCGCCCATCGCGCTCTTGATAAACGCCGCCACGCGGTCGTGAAGCTGTTTGCGGCACTCGTCGCGCACATAGGCCATGTGCCCTGACTCGTACCAGTCGTACTCGATATTCTTTTGCAGCGGCGCCGGGATGGGCAGATGTTCTTCCTCATATTCCGCGGCAAAAAACGGCGTGGCCATGTCGTAATAGCCGTCGTTCACCATCACTCTCAGGTGGGGATTGGTCTTCATCGCATTGGCCAGGTCGTCGCTCACATTCAGCCCCGTCGCGCTGCTGAAGATCCGGCCTCCGCTTTGCCGCGCCATATCCCAGTGGTAGCCGTTAAACAGCGCATCCGGCAAATACGTTTCGCCCGCGCCGTACTTCAAATCCTGCCGCAGATACAAATTGACCAGCGAAAAGTACGCTGACGAAATCGCCGAGCTCTGCGGATCGTACCCTGCACCCTCGCTCAGGGGATCGATTGTGGGCCCAAGAAAACGCGTGTCGTACCGGCCCGTCGTCATGTCTTCGTCGTCGGCAAAGGTCTTTTCAAACTCGCCGCCAGTCACGCGCAGATTGGCTTTGAGGATGTAATCCACCGGCAGCCCGGTGTACGCATGCAGCTTCTCGGCCACCGACTGCTTTTCCGTGTCGCTCAGCGCATTCCCTTCAGCCAGCGCGTGCATATACTCGCCCAGCGCAAATTCCTCCACTTCCTTGAGAAACGGCGCAAGCTCCGGCGGCTGCGGCGACAGCTTCTTGTGGTACCACGCCGTCGCCGCATACGTGGGCAGCGCGAGTTCGAAGGGCAGATCCACGCCGGGCTTGCCGCCGCCCACCCCGATCCCCATGGGGAAATCGAAGATCTCTCCCAGCAACATCACGCCGTTGAGATCGATGTTCTTCTGGCTTTCCAGCAAGTTCGCCAGCACCGCGGAGCGTGTCGTCCCGTAGCTCTCGCCGAACAGAAACTTCGGCGAATTCCAGCGGTTGTATTTGGTGATGAAGCGCGCAATGAACCGCGCAAAGGCTTCCGCGTCCTGGTCCACGCCCCAGAATGCCTTGTTCGCGTCCTTGCCGGCCATCCGCCCGAACCCCGTTCCCGGCATATCGATGAACACTTCGTCGCTCACATCGAGCAGGCAATCCGGATTGTCGATCAGTTTGTAGGGAGCGCCGGGCAGATGCGTGTCGCCGGCAGTCTCCACATACTTCGGCCCTAGCGATCCCATGTGCAGCCACATCGTCGAGCTGCCCGGCCCGCCGTTATAGAAAAACGTAATCGGCCGGTCCTCGGCCTTCGCGTCCTTCTTGAAGTAGGCCACATAAAACATCCGCGCCACCGGCGGCGCATCCGCCGGCTCCTTGGGTGCGGAGAGCGCGAGCTGCGTGCCCGGCAGCGGCTTGCCATCCATTCCCAGTTGCGCGTCCTGCTCGTCGGTTGCGCCCACGGTGATGGTGCCGGCCACCGCGGTATAAGCAATCTGCTGGCCGTGCGTGGTCACCACCCCCTGGGTGGTCGCGTCCGGCGGTAGCGCGGCTTCTGCGCTCTTCTCGGACGAAGCCGGGGCCTGCGTCTTGTCGTCCTGGGCGCGGCTAAGGCAGGGAGCAAGAAAAAAAGTCGCCGCGCACAAAGCTGCAGCCAGGGGAAGATGTCGATTCATCGATTGATCTCCAGAGGCGAGAATCCAAAACAAGCCAGTATAGATGCTGGAACCGCGGACTCTTGGTTTTCCCGGCCCACCAGGCAGGCCGATTCGCCAAAAAGGTGCGCCCAGTGCAACTGCCCGTGCCTTTCGCGGCGGCGAGATTTCTCCCGCGATTTCTGCCATACTGAACCCGGCTCCTCCGCTCAAGCGCGCCGGCCAAGCTCGTTCGCCTGCGCGTGTTTCCGGTTCGCGTTTTCCGGTCTCTGGGGAAAGAAGATTATGGCCCTCCAACCCATCGCTACCACACAAAACGGATCTCGCACCGCGCACCCGGTGCCCGTGGTCCTGAACGGACGTCCGCTCGAGCCCAACCGGCGCATCCCGCTCAACCTCGATTGGGTCGACCAGGTGCGCGTCAACACCAGCGCCGTCGAACGCCGCGTCGCCACGCACGTGGCCCGCCGCACCGTGAAAAAAGACACCCAGGCCGCGTGGCTGCTGCGCGCTATCGCCTGCATGGACCTGACCACCCTCAGCGGTGACGACTCCGCCGACCGCGTGCGCCGCCTCTGCGCCAAGGCCCGCAATCCGCTCCAGCGCTCGCTCGTCGAAGCCCTCGGCATCGAGGAGCTGCACCTGACCGTAGGCGCGGTCTGCGTCTACCACGCCTTTGTCGAGACCGCCGTGAAAGCGCTTGAAGGCTCCGGCATTCCCGTCGCCGCCGTCTCCGCAGGATTTCCCGCCGGCCTCAATCCTCTCGCCGAGCGCGTAGCCGAGATTCATCGCAGCGTTGAAGCCGGCGCGCAGGAGATCGACATCGTCATTACGCGCGCCCACGTCTTCAACGGCGAGTGGCAGGCGCTCTACGATGAGATCGCCGCTTTCAAGGAAGCCTGTGGACCGCACGCTCATCTCAAGTCCATCCTCGGCACCGGCGACCTGATGACCCTGCGCAACGTGGCCCGCGCCAGTTGGGTGGCCATGATGGCCGGCGCCGACTTCATCAAGACATCAACGGGCAAAGAATCCGTCAACGCCACGCTGCCCGTCTCGCTGGTCATGGTCCGCGCCCTCCGCGACTACGCCGAGCGCACCGGCTACGCCGTCGGATTCAAGCCCGCCGGCGGCATCCGCACCGCCAGGCAATCGCTCGACTGGCTCGCGCTGATGAAAGATGAGCTTGGACGCTCCTGGCTCGAACCGTCACTCTTCAGGTTCGGCGCCAGCGGCATGCTCGCCGATATCGAGCGCCAGTTGGAGCATCATGTTACTGGGCGCTACTCGGCCGCGTACCGGCATCCGATTGCTTAGGAGTTTTCACCTCTCGCGAAAAATGGGTGCCCCAGGTCCCTCGCATCAGGGGACCTGGGATGACAGGAATTTTGGCCGCGCCGCCCGCGCACGAAACACTCGGGTCTGAGCCCCAGAGGAACCACATGAGCACCATCGCCGAAAAGTTTTACTCCATGGAGTACGGCGCCGCGCCGGAAGATCCCAAGGAAGCCAATCTCTGGCTCGAGCGCCATCATCGCCGCTTCAGCCTGTTCATCGGCGGCCAATGGGTCGCGCCCTCGTCCGGCGAATACACGCCGACCAACGACCCTTCGAATGGCGAAACCCTCGCCGAGGTCGCGCTGGGTACCGTCGACGATGTGAACGCCGCCGTCGCCGCCGCGCGCAAGGCGCTGCCTGCGTGGCAAGCGCTCAGCGGTCATGAGCGCGCCCGTTCTCTCTACGCCCTCGCCCGCCAGGTGCAGAAGCACGCGCGCCGACTCGCCGTGCTCGAGACCATGGACAACGGCAAGCCCATCCGCGAGTCCCGCGATATCGACATTCCCCTGGTCGCGCGCCACTTTTATCACCACGCAGGCTGGGCGCAGCTTCTCGAGACCGAGTTTCCCGGCTACCAAGCCTGCGGCGTCGTGGGCCAGGTGATCCCGTGGAACTTTCCGCTGCTCATGTTTGCGTGGAAGGTGGCGCCCGCTCTCGCCGCCGGCAACACCGTCGTCATCAAGCCGGCGATGCAGACGCCGCTCACCGCGCTCGCCATGGCCGAGCTCGC
>JASHTS010000208.1 GCA_030040425.1 Acidobacteriaceae bacterium
AACGTCTGGGGCCCGAAGAGCCCCTGGCTATGGATGTCGCAAGCCAACGATCAAGACGATGATCCCTACTTCGCGGTTGGCGACATCATTACGTTGAATCCGACCACGTTTATCGACCTTCACGTTGGCTACACGCGGATCGGAAGCATAAACACTTATCCCACAAATGGCGGGTTCACCTCGTCGGACTATACGGCCTATGGCATGCCGGCCGCCGAACAGTCTTTGATCGTTATCCCCGGTGTGGCCCCGTCTGTCTACTCTCTCGGCTATGGGGCCGCTTATAGCCAGTCCTTGAATAACACCCAATGGAATTGGAAGAACGAACATCAGAATAACTACGACTTTAACGGCAGCATCACCAAGGTGATCGGCAGATGGACGATGAAAGAAGGGTTTGACCAGCGCATCGACCAGGGCAATTGGAGGGACGTAGAATGGATGACTCCCTCTCTCGGAGCCTACAGCACGGAGTGCTACTGTGAGGAGTTTTACACCACAAATGGCAACGCCGATGGATCGCTCAATACGGCCCCGCAGCAGAGTGGCACTCCTTACGCCCAGGGGGCGATCGGCGTCATGGGCTATAGGGATGACCCCGGCAGTGGAGTGATACCGGCGCTGTCCTTCAAATGGTTCGCTCTGTACACCCAAAACGACTGGAAGGCAACCAACAGGCTGACGCTCAATCTGGGCCTTCGCTATGAAGTGCAGCCCGGGCCAACGGAACGGCACAACAAGGAGTATTCCGTCGATCTGACTGGGGAGAATCCATTTGCCGCGGGCCTTGTGGTTCCCACTCCCTTCGGGGGCTATGCGAATCCGCAGGCGGGATTGGGATTATTCGCCTTCGCCGGACTCAGCGGCAATTCTCGGAACTTGTGGAATACGGAATATGGCGACTTTGCGCCTCGCCTCGGCGCGGCGTTCAGATTGACTGATCGAACCGCACTCCGAGGCGGTTTTGGGCGAATCTATGCGCCAAGTAACACTGGCTACAATGCCAACGGCACGGTCTATGGCGGTGGTGCTTGGTCGGGCGGATCGGAGTCGGAACCTTACGGGCTCAACGTGAACGGTATGCCGGGCGGAGTCGGAGACCCGTTGCCCGCCGGCAACCCGGATCAAGGCCGCTTTGAGGACCAAGCGGACACGACACTGCTTATCGCTCCAGGGCCTGTGCAAAGCCCGTGGTTGTATGGCGAGGAAAACGGCAATGCAGGCTCCGACTTCTTCATTCGCTCGATGAAAAACAGCTATGTAGATCAATGGAATGTTTTCTTCGAGCGGCGCATTGGAAGCTGGCTCGCGGACGCTGGGTATGTGGGGTCGAAGGGCTCCCGCCTTCCCTGGCGGCTCTGGCCTCTGAACGGCGAATTTCAAATTCCGCAAACGACACTGCAGGCCTGGCGGAGCCAGTGGATTGCGTCTAACGGCAACAATGATCCGTCGCAGCAGCAAGTCAACAATCCGATGCCCGCGCTGGTTGGCTATGCAACAGGCCCCATGGGCGGCACTACGATGTCGGCCATGCAATCTCAGGAGGGTTATCTCGGTTTGTTGGGGCAGACGGTAATTAACGACGTAGGCTCATCCCTGTACAACTCTTTGGAACTTTCATTGAAGCACTCCTACTCGACTGGGTTGACGGCACAATTTACTTACGATTGGTCCCATGCGACGGGAATTTCGGCGGGGTCGAGTAACGCAACTTACGCCGAATCGCAGGCGGTGTCAGGAAACACGGCCGCCGCCGGTGGGTTCAACTATGCGAACCTTAACGGCAACTATGGACTTCAAGGATTCGATATTCCGAACCGCTTCGTTGGAGTGGTTACCTACCAGGATCAATGGGGCAGCGGCGGAAGGTGGGAACTCTCGAATCCAATTTCCAGGGCTCTGGCGGGTGGATGGACACTGGGAACCGTGGTTACCGTGCAAGAGGGCCTGCCATGGGGTCCTATTTGCAGCGGCGCCAGCACCACCGGCTCCGGCAGCGGCAACATCGGTAGCATCGATCAAAAATGCATCGAGACCGGTCAGCCGTTCGAGGTTCCTAAGTCAATGCAGCACTGGTATGACGGCTCTACTTCGGTTACACTTCCGGACGGCCACACCATTACTCCTCCCCAGTACAGCTATCTCAAGTGGAACCCCGATGCGTTCACGAATCAGGTCGTTCAGTTCCCCAATGGCAACTATAGCGTCGATCAATATTGGTACGGAAACACACCAACCTACATGACCCAGCTCCGCATGCCTGCTTTTCAAAATGTGAACTTGAATATTACCCGGGACTTCCCAATCACGGAACGGTACAAGCTCCAGCTTCTCGGCGAGTTCACTAACTTTCTCAACCACTCAAACATCCTTCCGAGCGCATTATCCGGCTTCCCCAGTGGGAGTAGTGCGAATGTGGTTAGTACGATCACAAATGTGAGTTCGGGTACGATCGGCGAAAATGGTAATACCAATTTCGGAACTATGTATGCGCCTGGCAACGTGATGGATCCGCGCCAGATTACATTGTCCGCTCGCTTCACCTTCTAAGCCTGGAGCGTTCCTGCAGGCTTACGGGGCTCTCGGGACTTGGTTCCCGGGAGCCCGCTGATGCCCTGGTTCCCGATACAACTGCTGACGGTCCACGCTCCGCTAGGCGCAGCGGAGACGCTCAATGGGAACGTTAAGGTTCAGCCACGCCGGGGCCGGGACCGCCGTAACCTCAACCAACTTCTTCTCGAAGCCCGACGTCTGGGCGCCACGAGAACAAATCTCGTCGTAATTTAAAGGCCGCGGAAAATACAGACGGTTGCTGGACACGCTCTACGACCGATTCGGGCGGAGCGGCAGCGATTCGGAGTTGCAGTACGCGGTTCACACCCTTCATTTCGAGTTGCACATGCGCATAGCTGAATATGCCCGCTGCGAAGAACTCAAGGACGCCATCG
>JASHTS010000209.1 GCA_030040425.1 Acidobacteriaceae bacterium
GTCCGGCAGCTCGCGCCGCCACTCGATGGAGACCATTTGCCAGCCGGCCGAGGTTCGCTGCCGGATCACGTCCGGGCTGAACGGGCCGGAGATCACGTCGCGAATCCGCTCAAAGTAGGCCATCTTTCGCCCCCTCGCCTGATTCCTGTGCCTCAGAAACACAAGGAACAGCGCAATTGGACTGCCAATCGCCGAGGCCGGGTTTTGCAAGCCAACTCGTTCAAGCACAAAGCGCGATCCACGCCGAATCGCTTTTGTCCGCGTCCTCAGCCTGTCCGGTTTTGCAAACGCTCGTCCGCTTGCGGACAACGTGACTTCGTGCACAAAGGTAACCCGCTTTTCACGCAATCGGGCTGTTTGCTCCCACGAATGGGGGAGTTAGAATCGTCCGGTATCCATAATTAAAAAAGGATCTCGAGTCGAGATGCCAGATTACTATGAGTTTCTCCAGATCAGCCCCAACGCCGACTCCGAAACCATTCATCGCGTCTATCGATTTCTGGCCGCGCGCCTGCATCCGGACAATCCCCAGTCGGGCGACGCGGAGATGTTTCACCGGCTGAAGACTGCCTACGACGTGCTCTCCGACCCGGTGCGCCGGGCGGAATACGATACCACCCGCACGCGCGAGCCGGTGCACGCGGTCCCCTGGTCTACGTCCATCGATTTCATGGACTCGCTGGACGGCGAGCGGAATCGCCGCCTGGCCGTGCTGGCGGTGCTCTATTACCGCCGTCGCACCAATCCCAGCATGCCGGAGGTGCCGCTGTCGGAGATCGAGTTGCGCATGGGATTTCCCCGCGACTATCTCGATTTCACCACCTGGTATCTGCTCAAGAAGGGCTACGTCACTCGCGCCGACAACTCCGAGTTTACGCTTACGGCCGATGGCGTTGATTTTGTCGAGATGCAGCGCGCCAATCTGCCGGTTCTGAACAAGATGCTCACCAGCGGTTCGGAATCCGCAGTGACCGGCGCTCAAATTCCGGGCGAGCCGCCGGCGTTCGACGTCGAGGCGGCCATACTTGCCGGATCCGCGGAACGGCCTCTCGATTGGAGCGCGGCGCGCCGGAACGGCAACGCGCTTTCTGTCGAGGCACGCGCCTGCCCGGAGGAGTGCAGCGTGCTCACCCTCGATCGCCGCGCCAGCTCCCTCGACCGGCGCAGCAATCCCCGCGGCCGGCGCGCCGGCGACTAGCGCAGGTTCGCGTCCAGAGGTCCTTTACTCGCGCACGCCGATGCCCAGCGCCTTCATCTTGCGGTAGAGATGGCTGCGCTCCAGACCGAGCAACTCTGCGGCGTGGCTGATGTTGTTGCGCGCCTCTTCGATTTTCTTCTGGATGTACTCGCGCTCGTAGGCATCGCGCGCCTGCTGCAGCGTGGAAAAGTCTTCAGTGGAGCGCGAGCCGGCCTTGTGCGTGAGCGGCGGCAGGTGCTTGCGCTCGATGCGCAGCACACGCGGATTGAGAATGAGCACGCGCTCGATCACGTTCTTGAGCTCGCGCACGTTGCCGGGCCAGCTGTAACGGTCCAGAGCATCGAGCGCCTCTTCGCCGATCTCCATGCGCGGCCGCCCATACTGGCGGCCGAACTCGGCCAGGAACTCGCGCACCAGCAGGGGAATGTCCTGCTTGCGCTCGCGCAGCGGCGGCACAAAAAACGGAACCACGTTGAGCCGGTAAAAAAGATCCTCGCGAAAATTCCCCTTGGCAATCTCCTCCTCGAGGTCCTTGTTGGTGGAGGCAATGAGCCGCACGTCGACGCGCAGCGGCTGCGTCCCGCCTACGGGCGTGAAAAGCTGCTCGTCGAGCGCGCTGAGCACCTTGGCCTGTGTCTTCAGGCTCATATCGCCCACCTCGTCAAGAAAGAGCGTGCCTGAGTCGGCGCGTTCCAGCGTCCCTCGTTGCTCCGCCGGGCCGCCCGCCGTCCCATCCTGCCGTGCACCGTGGCGAAAGCCGAAGAGCTCCGTCTCGATGTGAGCTTCGGGAATCGCGGCGCAGTTCAGCTCCACGAAGACGCGGTCGCGGCGCAGGCTCTCGGCATGGATGGCGCGGGCAATCAGCTCCTTGCCGGTGCCCGATTCGCCGTAGATGAGCACGCGGCCGTTGGTGGGGGCCATGAGGCGAATCTGCTGGCGCAGCGCCTTCACCGGCACGCTTTCACCGGTAAGCACCAGGCCCACGCTGAACTGCCGCTTGAATTCCTCGTTCTCCGAGCGCAGCCGCCGCGCCTCCACGGCGTTCTTGAGCACGATGAGCGTGCGCTCCAGGGAGAGCGGCTTCTCAAGAAAGTCGTACGCGCCCAGCTTGGTAGCCTTGACGGCGGACTCGATGGTGCCGTGACCGCTGATGATGACCACTTCCGGCCGGCTCTCCACCGCGAGCTTGCGGATATCGGCCAGCACGTCCAGTCCGTCGCGGTCGGGAAGCCAGATGTCGAGCAGGACCACGTCGTAGGGTGCGTCCTGGAGAAGGACGGCGGCCTCGGCCGCGGTAGCCGCGCCGGCCACGCCGTAACCCTCCTCGCGCAGAATCTCCTCGAGCGAGCTGCGTATCTCCGCTTCGTCGTCCACCACCAGGATGTGATCCATCAAGGAAGCCCCTTGACCGCCGTCTCCGTGTTGCCTTCAAGGAGGGCCGGCGAGGCCGGTTCCATGAGCGGCAGGCGCAGCAGAAAGCGCGCGCCCTTGGGGCTGTTCGATTCGGCGCGGATCGACCCGCCGTGCTCCTGCGCGATCTTGGCGGCAATGGCCAGGCCGAGCCCGGTGCCGCGGTGCTTGGTGGAGTAGAAGGGAAGGAAGAGCCGCTCGCGAATCTCATCGGTGAGCCCGTGCCCGGTGTCGGATACGGCCACTTCCACCGCGCCGCCGTCTTCGCTGAGCGCGGTCTGCACGCCCAGCAGGCGCAGCAGGCTGCCCTGCATGGCCTCGGCCGCGTTATCGATCAGGTTGGCCAATGCGCGCCGGATGGCCTCGGGATCGGCGAGCACCGGCGGCAATCCCGGCTCCAGGTCGCGCTGCACCGTGATGCCCTGCAGCCGGCCCGCAAACAGCGCCAGCGCCTCTTCGGCAATCTGATTCAAATGGCAGGCGCGCGGCTGCGGAGCGGGGAACTGCGCCAAGGCGGAGAACTGGTCGACGAGCGTGCGCAGCGTGCCCACGCAGCCCAGAATCACCTCGCTGCATTTGCGGATGATGCTCGAGGGGTCGGCCTGCCCGCGGTCAAGGTGGCGCGCGATGCGCTCCGCGGAAAGGGCAATCGGAGTGAGCGGATTCTTGATCTCGTGGGCCACGCGCTGCGCCACTTCCTTCCAAGCCAATTGCCGCTGCGCGCGCAGAAGCTCGGTGGTATCTTCCACCACCAGGACGCTGCCCGTGTGACCCTTGGCCAGCTCCAGCCGCGCGCTGGTGATGGCCAGGTGACTGGCGCGGCCATGCGCGTGAAACTCGGTTTCGATTGAGGCAGCGCCCATGCGCTGTCCGCGGCGGATGACGCCGGAGAGATCCTCCAGGCATTCCGGCGGGATGAGGTTGTCGATTCGCTCACCCTTGTAGTCGCCGTCTTCGCGCAGACCCATCAGCGCCGCAAAGGCGCGGTTCGACTGCAGCACCACGCCATTGCCGTCCAGCGTGACCACGCCGGAGGGGATGGTCTCGACGATCGTTTCGAGTTCGCGCCGCCGCTCCTCGATCGCCTGGTTCGCTGCCGTCAACTGCGCCGACGAGCTCTCCGCCAGCTTGCGGCTGGCCTCGAGGTCGGAGGCCATGTGATTGAACGAGCGCACCAGGTCGCCCATCTCGCCGGTTGCCAGGGCCTCCACGCGCTGCTCGTACTTGCCCGCCGCGATCTCGTCCATGGCGTCCGCCAGCGCTTCCACGGGCCGCGTGATCTGCTTGGACAGAAACAGCGCCAGCCACACGCTCGAAAAGAAGACGAACACCGTGATCAGCAGCAGCATGAGGAAAAAGGTGGTGCGCAGCCGGTTGCGGCTGCGGAAGAGCTGCCAGTACTCGGCTGCGCTGGAGCGAATCTGCGTGGCCGTCTGGCTCAGGCCCTGCGGCATAGGCAGGGCAACCACCACGGCCTTGCCCGAGCCCGTAACGGCGATGCCCAGTGCGTAGTCCTGTCCTGCCACGCGGATGATCGGCTCATCGCTGCGCTGGGCCGCCCCGAGCAGCGCGCCGGAGAGCGCGCCGTGCAGCAGGGTCGGTGTTGCGTGCCCATCCTGGTCCAGCCACGCCGAGAGGCTGGCCGGGCTCGACTCCGGCGGCGCCTGGAAGCTGGCCAGCAGGCGCGAGTCCTTGCCGTAGACCATCACGAATCCGCCGGCCAGCGTAATGCGATGCGAAACCAGCACGTCCTGCAAGTCGGTCAAGTCCTGGTCGGGCGCGCCGGAAGCCGCAATCGACTCCGCCTCTACGCGCGCGTTGCCGGTGACATATTGCGCCAGCTGCTCGACCACCCGCGTCGAGTCCTCGCGCAGCTCGGAGGTGTTGGGCGAAAACCACCGGTCGATGGAACGGTTCATCAACTGGAAGCTGAACAGAAACATGAACACGGCCGGCGTGAGCGCGATGAGCGCGGCGCCCGCCACCATGCGCGTGCGCAGCCGCGCTCCCAGCGCGTTGCTGCTCTGGTCCGCGTAGAGCTTGAGGATATTCCGGAGCAGCAGCATGAGCCCCACGATCACCAGCAGGAACATCAGCAGGATGATGATGGTGAAGGCCAGCGTTTCTCCCGAGGTCTCGGGATTCAGGAAGCGGATGCTCGAAGTGTTGAAGGCCTGCAGCGCGCCCAGCAGCCCCAGAAACAGCAAAACGCCCACGGCCAGGAACGCCACCGAACGCCGGCGCGGCTCGCTGAGGAAGCGCATGCCGCGATTATAGTGCTGCGCTCAATTCGCCGCTACGAAATCGACAAAACGGCGCCGGTCCGACTGGAGCGGCCTTGAAAGTGCACGGCTTTGTTGAGCACCGCAAAAGTAGAGCCCTGTTGCTCGCGCGGTCGGCGCAGGGCTTGCCAGCCCCGCGCTTTAGCGTGGGGAAAGCGGTTCGCGATCATCGATCCCGTAGTCCCATAGGGACGGCGCAAGAACATTTCTTATGCAGGAACAAATAGCCGTGCCGCAACCCTCCAAAACGGACTGCCTCTGATTTGCCCGCGCAAGAACATGCACCCACTTCAACAGGCGGGAGAAGCAGCCCGCGAGGCGGGGGTAAGACGGTGGCCCCGGGCGCAAGCCTGGGGTCAGCTTCAGATTTGCGAGCAGTCCAGCGGGCTCAGCAGCAGGTTGCCGATGTTGCTCACGATGGGGTCGAACGCGAAACGCGGGTCAGCCGAGAGCTTCTTCCACTCCGGATCGTTGCGGAACACATCCCACTTCGCTTCCAGATCCGCGATGTTTACAAAGCACAGCATGTAGGTGAGGCTGGGCATGCGTGAGCCGACGAGCGTGTCGCCGAAGAACACGGGATGGAACCCGGCCTTCAGGAAAATCTCGAATTCGCCGGAGTGGAACATCTCCACCTTGCGCACGTGCTCGCCATTTGACGGGCTCTCGTACGTGCGCAGTTGAAAGATGCGCTTTGCGCGCGTCTCTGCCGGCGGCGTGATCCTGCGCCAACCCGCGAACGCTTCGAGCAGCCACGACTCCACGCGCTCAAATGCGGGCGCGGCCGCGGCCGCATTCCAGAACGGCGCTGCGCGCTCAAGAAAGTTCTGGTCGGCGGCGAGGGTCACATCGAGCTTGGCCAGATCGTCGGTCGTGGGGCCGGGAACGATGAGGAAATACGCGGGTGTTTCCGAACCAAAATCCAGACGCAGCGCGCCCACCGGTGCCAGCCCGATGCGCGTAAGCGCCGGAATCAGCGCATGCGCAAAATAATCCTCTGTCAGCTTGAGCTGCGGCCCGCTGCGCAGGTTGTAACGGCGCATCAGGTAGAACTCACGCGCCGGTGTCGCCGCGGTCTGCGCATCGCTCTCGCCGGAGAGCGCGAACGCTGAGGCCGCCAATGAAGCGGCAAGAAAATCCCGTCGTTCCACGCGGTCCTCCTCAGCCGAGCACGCTGGCTGCCGCCGTCCACGCGCGCTGCTGGCTTTCCGCCACGCCGCGATGGGTCAGCGTTCCCATCCATGTGTTCAAGCCCTCGGCGAGGCCCGCGTCCTGTTTCAGCGCCTCGCGCGCGCCGAGATGGGCAAGCCGCAGCACGTAAGGGAAGGTTGAGTTGGTGAGCGCAAGTGTCGACGTATGCGGCACTGCGCCGGGCATGTTGGTTACGCAATAATGCACCACGCCATCCACGGTGAAGCTGGGATTCGAATGCGAAGTGGGCCGCGCCGTCTCCACGCATCCGCCCTGGTCGATGGCCACGTCCACAATCACCGCGCCTTTTTTCATGCGCGCAACCATCGCGCGGGTCACCAGCTTGGGCGCAGTCGCACCCGGAATCAACACGCCGCCGATCACCAGGTCGGCTTCGCGCGTGGTCTGGGCAATGTTGTAGCTGTTCGAGGCCAGCGTGTAGAGCCGTCCGCCGAAGATGTCCTCGAGCTCGCGCAGGCGGTTCAGGTTCATGTCGATCAGGGTGGTCTTGGCGCCGAAGCCCAGCGCGATGCGCGCCGCATTGGTGCCCACAATGCCGCCGCCGAGAATGGTGACGTGCGCCGGCGGCACGCCCGGCACGCCGCCCAGCAGAATGCCGCGCCCGCCGCGCTCCTTCTCGAGATAGTTTGCGCCCACCTGCACGCTCATGCGCCCGGCCACTTCGCTCATGGGCATCAGCAAAGGCAGGGCGCCGCGCTGGTCGCGCACCGTCTCATAGGCGATCCCGATCATCTTGGCTTCGAGCAGCTTGTTGGTCAGCTCCGGCAAAGGCGCAAGGTGCAGAAAGGTGAACAGGACCAGGCCCTCGCGGAAAAAAGCGTATTCGCTTTGGGTGGGCTCCTTCACCTTGACCACCATCTCCGCTTTGCCCCACGCGTAACCGGCTTCGCCCACCATCTCCGCGCCGGCGTTCTGATACTCCTCATCGGGAAATCCGGACTGCGCCCCGGCGAGCGTCTCCACCAGCACCTTGTGCCCGGCCTCGGTGAGAGCTTTCACGCCCGCCGGCGTCACGCCCACGCGCGCTTCGTTGTCCTTGATCTCCCTGGGAACTCCGATGATCATTGCCGGTCTCCTTGCAAGTTTGGACGTTCGCAGCCAAACTCCGATGCTTTACGCCATCGTCTCCCGCGCGCTACGCCACAGGTCGATTCCGCTGTCCACAGCGTAGCGGTCAATCTCGGCCAGCTCTCCGGCAGTGAAGTTCAGGTTGTTTACCGCATCGAGCGAATCGTCGAGCTGCTCCACCGTGCGCGCGCCAATCAGCGCCGAGGTCACGGCCGGCGAGCGCAGCACCCAGGCGATGGCCATCTGCGCCAGCGTCTGCCCGCGGCGCCCGGCAATCTCGTTCAAAGCCCGTACGCGCTTCAGATTTTCTTCGTTGAGAAAATCCTTGAGCAGCGAGGAATTTTCCGCCGTGGCGCGCGATTCTTTCGGCACGCCGTTCAGGTACTTCTGCGTGAGCAGCCCCTGCGCCAGCGGCGAAAAGGCGATGCAGCCCGCGCCGACTTCTTCCAACGTGGCCAGCAGGCCCCTCTCGATCCACCGGTTCAACATCGAGTACGAGGGTTGATGAATCAAAAGCGGGACTCCCATGCTCTTCAAGATCTGCGCCGCTTCGCGGGTGCGCTCCGGGCTGTACGAGGAGATGCCCACATAGAACGCCTTGCCCTGAAACACGGCCGTCGCCAGCGCACCCATGGTTTCCTCGAGCGGGCAATTGGCCCAGGGCCGGTGCGCATAAAAGATGTCTACATACTCGAGGCCCATGCGCTTCAGGCTGTCATCGAGCGAGGCCAGCAGGTACTTGCGCGACGCGCCGATGCCATACGGCCCCGGCCACATGTCCCATCCGGCCTTGGTGGAAATGAGGAGTTCGTTGCGCAGGCCGCTCGCGTGCTTGCGTACGCCGAAGTCCTTTTTGAGGATCGCGCCGAAGTTCTCTTCGGCCGAACCGTAAGGCGGACCGTAATTATTGGCCAGGTCGAAGTGCGTCACGCCGCGGTCGAAGGCGCGGCGAATCATGGCGCGTCCGGTCTCGAAGACGTCGGCGCCGCCAAAGTTCTGCCACAGTCCCAGGGTGATGGCCGGCAGCACCAGGCCGAAGCGGCCGCAGCGCCGGAAGTGCGCATGGTCGTAGCGATTGGGAGCGGGAACGTAGGCGGTTTCCATAACACCTGAATCCTATCAATCGAACCGGGAGGGCCAACGGCGGGCACCGCGCATGACGCGAAGTATGCGCACGGCGTCAGGCTGAAGGCGATAAGCAAGGATATAAGGGGTCTGCGGCACAACGAGCTCATACGTCCCGGCAACGCGACCTTTGCGGCCCATTCGCGGCATGAGGACAAACATTTCGGCCGCTTGGTCGAGGCGATTGGCGACGAGTTCGGCGGTTTGAACACTTCCCTCGGCGATGTAAGAGACCAGCTCGCGGAAGTCGCGCTTTGCTCGGTCGCCCCAGACCAGCTTCATGCGCTTTCTTTGAGCCTTTAGGCTTTTCGCGCCGCACGAAGAATCTCTGCGATATCCCGCATCACTTCCTCGTGAGGAGTACCGAGGGAATCATCGGCGAGCGCCTCCTCAACCCCCGCGCGAAACCACTCCTCGTAGCCGGGCTCGGGTTTGCCGTACTCCTTTTCCAGAGCCGAAAAGGCCTCCTCGTTTGCTCCGATGAGCAGTTGCTCGGCCAACCAATCTCTCTCGTTCGGAGGGAGCTGCCGAGCTTGTTCGAGGATTTTTTGCGCGTCGGGGCTCACGGCAAAATTGTAGCGCGAATTGCGGATAAAACGACGCCGACGAGCGGCTAACGTGCGCACGAAATGCCAGCCTCAAATAATCAGTCGGGCCGGTGCACGGGAGTCGACGCAGGCCGACTAACCCGGCTCCCTCCTCTCTCGGGAGGGGCCAGTGCGGCCGCGACTTCCTTTGGAAACCGCCGTGATGGACGGTCGTCTTTCTTCGCAAGCGGCGGAAGTGTACAGTCCTTCGCCATTGCCCGTAAGTAACTTCGCTTGCTCACGCGATTCCCATGGATCCAATAGCGCGGAAATCCTCGTCGCAATCGCCCGTCAGAGTTCCATTGTCTCTCGATGCCGTGTTGCAAATCTTCCCAAAAGCACCGCTCGGAGTTCACGGTCTTCTGGTCATCATTGATCCACCATTCAAAGCCGTGCCAACGGCCGCCCTGCAAACGACGCGCCTCTGCGAGCCAGATTCTTCCGCGACTCCAAGGCGTCATTGCCCTCCAGAGGTCCCAGCCCGTTCCCTGCTTCATTGTGTAAGATCCGATGAATGCTCCATCGGCGGCCCACTGCTTTGAGGTGCCGTGGGCGAGTCCGTTCAGGTAAGGCTCGGCCCAGTGAACCTTGCCTTCATCAAAATAGTAGACCGTCCCATGCACCTTGCCATTCTTGAATGGCACCTCGCGCAGCAATTTTCCGTTGGCGTCGTAGTAGCGCACCCCCACGACCCTGCCACGCAGAACAAGTTCCGTCTTTGTAGCTTCGACACCCATCTCTTCGCACGCGACGGCACGTTTCTTTGCGCCCTTCGGGATTGAGGATCGGTAGTTCTTCATTCTCGTTCAGTCCGCATTATCAATCTGCGCGCGCTGCAGCTTGTCGGAATAATCCACGTACACCGCCTTCCAGGTGGTGAAGAAGTCGAGCGCGCCCATGCCTTCGCGATGGCCGTTGCCGGTGTGCTTCACGCCGCCGAAGGGCAGATGCACCTCGGCGCCGATGGTGGGCGCGTTGATGTAGGTGATGCCGGCTTCTAAATCGCGCATGGCCGTAAAGGCGCGGTTCACGTCGCGCGTGTAGAGCGCGGTGGAAAGGCCGTAGTCGATGGAGTTCGCTATTGCGATGGCCTCCTCAAAGCTGTCGAA
>JASHTS010000210.1 GCA_030040425.1 Acidobacteriaceae bacterium
AAACGGTAATACAACCAAGTCAAAGCAAAAGAGAACTAGGATATACACATAGTTCCAGCGCACCCAATCCAAACCGCGACGATTCCGCTTCCAGAGCATGATTCCCGCACCCAGCAAGAGGACGCAACCAGGCGAAGCGATGAGTCCCAAGGTTGGCTCTGTGAAGATGGTGTGAATGAGCCAGATCGGGTTAATGAAGACGGCCCCGAAGCAATAGAGAAATAGCCATCCGCCAACCTTGGGCGTTTTCTGATTAGGTTGCGCATCCCATTCAACGGTCCCAACGACTAAGCACCTTCTCTCAATCTCGCTCCTGATGGCTTCTCTTGCATCTGGAAGAAGATTGGCGACATCCGCCGTAATCCGCAAAAGATCATCGTCCGGCAACGAGGCGTAATAGCTGGCAAAGTCGGTCATATGAGCCGTTTACGGAATTATCGCTCAAAACGTGCGATTGTTATGGAAAAACGAACTGCGTTTTAAGCAAGATTGAGTAGACGGAGGCTTCTGATATGGGCTCGACGGCTGATTCAACCAGAGGTTCGATGAAGGATTCGCCGATGCGGGAGTTCGTGTCTGGGCTGGAAAGGGGCGTTTCTCAGGCTGTACGCAACCCGCGTCCAATGTCGCAGACTCTTGCTAGTCCAATCGCAAAGATGATCCGCGAAGAGAAGCGGAAGCCGCAACCGAGAAAGAGTAAAGACCGAGCAAGCGGTCGATAGAGTATTTAGCAATCAGGTTTCCACTCCCGCAGGCCATCAACGCACTAATAGGACATCACCGGCGACCGGGGGAACGAGGCGGAAAGATGCTCAGCGGTTCAGCAACACGCAGGCACGGTGGACGCAGGCATTCCCAAGGGAGCTGCGGCGGGCACGTTATGATAGCGGCGTGAGCGCCGGACACGCGAAATGGAGCCATGTAAAGACGGTCTTTCTCGACCGCGACGGAGTGCTGAACAGAAAGGCGCCGGAAGGAGAATACGTCGCAAAATGGGAGGATTTTCAGATCCTGGAAGGCGTTATTGAAGCGCTCGGCCGATTGCGTCGCGCGGGGGTGCGGACCATCGTGGTCACGAACCAGCGCGGCATCGCCCTGGGGCGATATTCGGCGGCAGATGTGGAGGCGATCCACGCGAAGTTTCAGGAACTGCTGGCCGCGAACGGCGCCCGATTGGACGGGGTGTACGTCTGTCCCCACGACCGTGGAAAGTGCAACTGCCGCAAGCCGCTGCCGGGGATGTTTGAGCGAGCCGCCGCCGAACATCCCGGCATCTCTGCCCGGGAAAGCGTGATGATTGGAGATTCCCTCGCGGATATGGAGTTCGGACGGCGCCTGGGAATGCGGACGATTGTGATCGAAACCGAAGCCGGAGTTCGTGCGGCCGGAGATGAAAAAGCGCAGCAGATGGCGGATCTGTGCAGCTCATCCCTGAGGGAAGCAGTTAATGTAATTCTTGGCAGTCAATAATGGAAGAGCGGGAGCCGGGGAAAAAGAAGAGCGGGAACCACCGGGACGGTCCCCGCTCTTGGCTATGAAACGAATCTCTCTCAGTCCCAGCCCTAGTAATCCGCTCGCCCACCGCGGACTCTAAAACAAACACGCGGAGATTACGCGCATGGAGCGAACACGCTGGCGGAAAGCAGACCGGACAACGGCTGATTTCAGGGGCTGATTTCAGGAGCAATCTAGAGAAGACCGCACTCAAAACGCAAGTGAAATTTTCTGAATTTTTCGCGCAAACGTGTGTATTCCAAACTCTTCATTGTCGTAATCGCAAACTTCGTGCATTGGTAATCCGGGTTCGAGGTTTATCGGACCCGGGTAATCCTTCGCAATCGCCCCGTTGGTTCAACCTGTCGCGCTTGCTCCGCTCGAGCAACTCATCACGGCTCAGCGCTCCGAAAAGGCGGCCTTGAGAGCCAGATAAAGCTGTTGGAAGGACTTTTACCCTGTAAATCGGCAGACCGCTTTCCTATACTGCCGAAGGATCATCCGGAAGGCACACGGATCGACGGCTGAAGCTCGACCTTCGGCCGTTGCCTGTTTGCCGCCGCCTCAGTTCGACGGGAGTACCGCTTCTCGAATGCCGCTGATCGATACCCACAGCCTCTATCTCCTAGTTGCAGCGCTGATTTCGGTAATCGGCCTCATTGTGCTGGTTGCGGTGGTCAAGCTCAATCCGGTGATCACGCTGCTGGTCACATCGCTTGCGCTCGCCGTAGTCGCGGGCATGCCGCTGACGGCCGTGATTCATTCCTTCGAGGCGGGCGTGGGCGGCGTCCTTGGACATATCGCTCTTGTGGTGGGGCTGGGCACCATGCTGGGCAAGATGATGGCCGAATCGGGCGCATCGGAACGCATCGCCTACACGCTCGTTCGCGTTTTCGGCGAGAAAAACGTGCCCTGGGCCATGATGACGATCGCGCTCATCGTCGGATTGCCGGCCTTTTTCGAAGTCGGTTTCGTTCTTCTGGCGCCGATCCTGTTCACCGTAGCGCGACGCACGAACACCTCCATCGTCCTCGCGGGCATTCCCATGGTGGCCGGCCTTTCCGTCGTGCATGGCCTGGTGCCTCCGCACCCGGCGGCGATGCTCGCGGTGACCGCCTTCAAGGCGGACGTGGGCCGGACGATCTTTTACGCGCTGCTCATCGGCGTGCCCGCAGCGATCATAGCGGGGCCGTTATATGCAAAGCTGATCGCTCCGCACATCGCGCTCACGGACGAGAATCCGATGGCCGACCAGCTCACCGGACACGAGGAAAGACAGAACCTGCCAGGATTCTGGCTGAGCGTGTTCGCCGTCGCGCTGCCCGTGGCTCTGATGCTCGCCGGCAGCTGGGCCGATGGATTTTCCAGGCCAGGCACCGCTCTGAACAACGCGCTGCGCCTCTTTGGCAATGACGACATGGCGCTCTTGATCGGCGCACTGTTCAGTTTCATCACCCTTGGGACGATGCGCGGATTTTCGCGCGCCACCATCCTGCGCTTCAGCAGCGAGTGTCTTGCGCCGACCGCGGCCATTACGTTGCTGATCGGCGCCGGCGGCGGCTTTGGCCGCGTTTTGCAGGACTGCGGCGTTGCCAACGCCATTCTGACGGTGGCTCTCCGCGGGCATGTGCCGCTGCTTCTGCTGGCATGGCTGCTGGCCGCGCTCATTCGCCTTTCCACGGGCTCGTCCACCGTGGCCATGTCGACGGCGGCAGCCATCGTGGCGCCCATCGCGCTCCACTCCGCGGGCGTTCACCCGGAGCTGCTTGCGATTGCCACAGGCTCAGGCGCGCTGATCTTTTCGCACGTGAACGACGGCGGCTTCTGGCTGGTGAAGGAGTACTACAACCTGAGCGTGGTGCAGACGCTGAAGACCTGGTCCATCTGCGAGACGATCATCGCCGTGATGGGATTGGCATTTTCCGCGTTGCTGTGGCGACTGCTTTCGTGAACAGGTCTCGTCTCTCCCGGGGAAAAACCGCGCGCAGCTTCGAGCCCCTGTAAGGTGGAACCAAATCTCCCCATCTGGCCGGGGACAGGTGGCAAGGCCGAGAGGCAATCCAGGAGCGTCATGCATACGCGCACGGAACCATCCCTGTCGATACGCCGGGTGACCAGCCGCGTTACCGGGGAATCTTCAAGACCAGCACCCTTCGGTTCACGCAGGTAGAAATACGCTTCCTGTGAAAGGACGTGGCCGTGGCGCAGGTGAGCATGGAATTGCTCGGCGACGCCCGCACGGCGGATCCACGGCACTCGGCAAGAAGCGCCTCAGGCGAGGCCGCAAAGACGCTGGGCCCAGATGCGGATCGAATCCGGAGTTACCGCGCCGCCGACCGCTTGGCCGGCGGCGAGCTGCACGGCGAAGTTGCCGATGGTCGCGCTCTCGCACTCGCCGATCTCGACACGCAGGCCGGTGCGCTGCCCGGTCAACTCGATGAGCAGCCTGTTGCGCGCCGCGCCGCCGATCATGTGCACGCGATCGAACTTGCGGCCCAGCATCTTTTCGAGATTGGCGAGCGCGGCCGCGTAGCGCAACGCCAGGCTCTCGAAGATTACGCGGGCGAATCCAGGCTCGTTGCCGGGGAGGTCGGGAATGGGATCGAAGCCCCGCCGTTTCAGTTCGCCGTTGATGCGGCCGGGCATATCGGTGTCAAGCATCAGCGGTTCGGCGTCCATATCGAGGAATGCGCCAGTGGGTTTTCTTTCGGCAGCCTTCCTTACCAGGTCTTCGATTTCGCAGGCGCGACCGTCCGCCGTCCACGCGTCCATGCACTTCTTCAGCACCCACATGCTATTGATGAGCGAGTGAAAGAGCAGGCCGCCGGCTGCGGCGCCGATGTTGGTGTAGCCGGCGTCGAGCGCCGCCTGCGTGGTCACGGGCGCAGCCGTGGTGGCGCCCACCAGCGACCACGTGCCGGAGCTGATGTAGGCGCCTGAGCCAAGATCGCCGGAGATGCCGGCGATGGCCGCTGCCGTATCGTGTGTCGCAGCGGCGATGATCTGCGTCCTGCGAAACGGGTCGAATTGGGCGAGCGGACCGCGTAACGACCCAATCACTGTGCCCGAAGGAACGATGGCCGGAGCGGCCTGAACGGAAAGGCCAAGGAGGCGGAAGAGGTCGGCGTCCCAGTTCCCGGTCTTGAGGCTGACGAGCCCGGTGTGCGAGGCGTTGGTGTACTCGGCCACGCGGCGCCCGCTGAGCCAAAAAAGAACGAACTCCGGGAACATGGCCCAGGGCGCGTGGGGATCAATGCCGGCGGCGGGATCGGCCAGCAGTTGATAAACCGTGTTGATGCGAAGCGGCAGCGTTCCCGTGCGCCGAAATAAATCGAAGGGCGGGATCGACTCGTCCGCTGCTCTTTTGCTGGCCACAGTGCGCTCGTCGCGATAGCAGAAGGGCTCATGCAGCGCGCTGCCGTCCGGGGCAAGGCGCACGTAGTCGACCGACCAGCCATCGACTGCGATCGACGCGATGCCTTCCGGGGCGAGCGCGGCGCATTTGCGCAGGCCTTCCTCGAGACCGGAGAGGATCGACGCGAGCGGCCAGTGAAGCGAATCGCCGCGATGGACCGGACCGTTGGCGATGCGATGGACAACGTCGATTCTTGGCTTGCCGCCGGGCCATTGCAGCAAAGAAACGCGGCAGCTTTCCGCGCCCAGGTCGATGGCGACGCGCGCAGGCTCCGGCATCGAGTGAGCGCCGCCTCAGCGCAGAAATGCGTCGGTAAGGCCGCCATCGACGGGAATCACGTGGCCGGTGGTGCAGCGCGCGCGGGGGCTGGCAAGGAACAGGATGGCCTCGGCACAATCGGCGGGGTCGATGGTTTTGAGCGTCAGCGTGCGTTCGGCGTAAAAGGCAGCCAGGCGGCTGCGCAGCTCCTCGTCGCTGAAGGACTCCTGAAAAGGGATGTGGTATTTCTGCAGCGAAGCGCGCACGCGGTCGCGGGGAAACATGGTGGAACCCTTGACCACGGTCGCCGGGCTGATGGCATTCACGCGCACGTTGGGCGCCAGCGAAACCGCAAGCTCGCGCACCAGATGGGACAACGCCGCCTTGCTCACGTCATAGGCCTCGCTGCCGCGCTTGGCCACCACTGCATTCGCCGAGCTGGTGAAAACAATGTTGCCGTGAAGTCCCTGTTCGTCGAAAACTTTGGCCACTTCCGTAGCCAGCAGGAAATTGGCGGTTACGTTCACATCGAGAGTGGTAGACCAGGCGCTGTCGGAGATCACGCCATCCGGCGAAGAGGGGAACAGCGCGGCGGTATTGACGAGGATGTCGACACCGCCGAAGGCAGCCACGGCAGCGCCAATCGCATCGCGAATGGCCTCACGGCTGCGGATGTCCACGGCCGTGGACGCGGTGAACTCAGCCGAGGTGAGGCTGGCCAGCTCCGCGCAGACGCGGGCCGCGCCTTCGGTGTCGCGGTCGGCCACGACCACGTGGGCTCCGCGCGCCGCAGCCAGGCGCGACACTTCGCGGCCAATGCCGTTGGCCGCGCCAATTACCAGGGCCACACGGCGGCTCAATTCCTTTTCCGGCGGCTGGCGGCGTAACTTCGCTTCCTCGAGAGCCCAATATTCGATCTTGAACGCTTCGACGGCGGGCAGCGCGACGTAATTGGTAACGACCCGGAAATGAGCCGGATCCGTGCCCGGCGGGCATTGCGGAACGGGACCGGCAATTTCGCCTTCGGCGAGCACGCTGGCCCCTTCCATCACGTGAATCGCATTGGTGTAGAACTCGCCGGTGATGCGCGCCTCAGTCTTGTTCTTGCCGAAGCTGAACATGCCCAGGCCCGGAATGAGAACAATCATCGGGCTGGCATCGCGGATCGCCGGCGACGCCGGCGTGGCGAAGGTGCGATAGTAGACGCGATATTGCTTGCGGTACTCGGCGAGAGAACGTTCGATCTGCTGGCGCAGCGCGTCAAGATCTTCATTCGCGGCCCAGGGGACAAAGAGCGGGCGAATCTTGGTGCGGATGAAATGATCGGGACAGCTTGTGCCCAGGAACGCCAGGTCGCGGGCGTGCGCGGAGTTGACGAACTGGAGCACGTCGGGCGCATCGGAGAAACTGGCGATAAAGCGCTGCTGCGCGCTGATGCGTCCGCGCAAGAAGGGCGCGATGCGCACAGCGAGCTGACGGCGATCTACGCGGGCGGGAACGGCTTCTCCACCAAAGCGGACCTTGCCCCGGCCATGCCTCTCGATAAACTGGCCGATGCTGTCAATCACGATGAGGGTGTTCAGATAGCACTCGCGCTGTGTTTCGCCCCAGGTAAAGAGCCCATGGCCACCGAGCACGATCCCGTCGCAGCCGGGGTTGGCCTCGACGGCGCGCTTCATCATCATGGCCAGCTCAAAGCCGGGACGCTGCCAGGGGAGCCAGACCAGGTGATGGCCGAACTCGCGGTTGAACTCCTCCGTCTTGGCCTTGCCGTTGGCCGACGCGGCCAGCGCGATGCCCCAGTCGGGATGCAGGTGGTCCACATGCCGGAAGGGCAGAAACCCGTGCAGGGGCGTATCGATGGAGGCGGCAACCGGATTGCTGCGAAAGGTGCAGAGCGGATACAGGGCCACCATCTCGTCTTCGGTATCCACGCCCTTGTAGCTCTGCTCAAGGGCAAGCAGCTTGTCGAGATAAAGCGTGGCAAAGCCCGAGCGTTTGATACTGCCCAGGTCGCCCCCCGAGCCTTTCACCCACAACACTTCCACCGGCTCGCCGGTCAGCGGATCGGTCTCCGTGATCTTTGAGCTCGTATTGCCGCCGGCAAAGTTGGTAATGCGGAGATCGGAGCCGAGCAGATTCGACCGATAGCGCAGCAGTTCCGGCTCGTCGAGCGTGGCGGCTACGCTCGCATCCCAGCGGTCATCGAGAAGTTTAAGTGTGGGTGAAACCACGGTCGCCGTCGTCATAAAAATCACGTTTTCGAAGCGAAATCTGCGATCTCCACTACCATCATACCGCGCGCAATGAGTATAAATCCCATTTTTCAGGCGGAATTGCCGGCGGTTGCCTGCGCGGAGGAGTGCGCGTGCGGCGTGTTGGCGGTCACCTGCTCGGTGGCCAGCGTCTCCGCGGTGACGGCACGGTGATGCACATAATTGTAGGGCGGCACCGTATAGCCGCGGAGCAGGGCGATACCGAGCTGGATCAGGCGCGGGCCATAGCTCTCGGCTTCATGCGAGATGGACCCAATCAGCGCGCTCTCCCCGGTTCGCATCTCGTCGAGAGCTTCGGGAATGCAATCCTGGCCGACAATGGCGAAGTTTGCCTCTCTGCCCGCCTCGCGGATGCTATCCAGCACGCCCAGAGCGCTTGAATCGGTGGCGGCGGCGACAAGCGTGTGCTCGTTGCCGCGGTAATCGTGCAAAAACTCACGCATGGCACGCCGACTGGTCTCGCGCATGCCGCGGCCTTCGATCTGGAAGTAGCTCTCCGCGCTCAGCTCGGTCAGCCGCTCGCGAATGGCATCGAAGGCGCCGGCAATGCGGCTCTGAACAAAACTGCCGGCTTCGTTGAAGCCCACGCCCAGAACCTTGTCCACCTTTCCTTTCCACTTGCGCTGTGCGAACTGCACCAGCAGCGAGCCGGCCTCGTAGCCCACCTCGAAGTTGTCCACGCCGAAGTAGGTGGCGTTGGGATGGGGAACATCGATGGCGACCAAGGGGATGTCGGCTTTCTTCAGAATGTGGGCCACGCGCGGAGCCACGGCTGCTTCCACCTGGAACTCAAGCACCAGGTCCACGCGCCGGGTAACGAACTCCTCGGCATTACGCACAGCCGCTTCCGGATCGAAGCGATTGTCGAGAACGAGAAGCTCCACGCCGGCGGCGGCTGCCGCGGCGGTCACGCTCTGCGCCACTGCGACCGAAAAAGGCAGGTCGGCACTTTGCACGGCAAGACCGAAGTGCAGACGGCGCGGCCGCGAGACCAGACGATACTGGCCGTTCTGGGTCTGGGCCAGATAGCCGCGATGCACCAATGTTTTCAGGATGCGGTAGACGCTGGTCTTGGAGATGCGGGTCTTCTGATAGATGTCTTCGAGCGTGAGGGGCGCGTGATCCCGCTCCAGCAGCTCGATTACGTCGAGCGCCTTGGAAAGAATCGGAATCAGATAGAGCCGCTTGATCTTGGCTTTCGGCAATCAGACCTCCACTTTCGTTGCTCCCAATTCATGGCCCCAGCCTTTACCCCGATACAATCCAAAATATCAGGGAACGGCGCAGCTAGGCATAACTGCTTACGGCTGAACTCCGCCTCCCGCGCTCGCGCGCAATGCGGTCAACATACCCACCGGAGCGGAGAGCCTCAAGCGGCTCCGAGGGCAGTCCGCGCGCTTCCCGCCATGCGTGCACCAGCGGGCGCACGTCGCGCCAGAAGGCGCCGCGAAACAGCTCTTCCGCAGCCACCAGATCGCAGGCCCGCTGGAGCTCTTTAAGGCGGGCACGATCGACAAGTGCAGCCTTGAGATAGAGCTCCTGGGCAACCCCCGCGGTCTGCACAGTGGCTTCCAACTTGCCCTTCAGGTTATGGCTCTGATCGATCATGTAGGCCACGCTCAACTCCAGGCCGTCACTCGAGGCCGAGTGAATCTCGTGGAAGATGCGGAAGACCTGATAGGGATCGATCGAGCCCAGGGTAAGGTCGTCGTCGGCATAGCGGCGGTCGTTGAAATGGAATCCACCCAGCTGGCGCGTGTGCAGGAGCCACGCCACGATCTGCTCTATGTTCTGCGAGAGATAGTGATGGCCGGTATCGACGAGCACGCAGGCCTGCGGCCCAGCGTGCCGGGCAAGATGAGAGGACATGCCCCAGTCGGCGATGTCCGTGTGATAGAAAGCCGGCTCGAAGGGTTTGTACTCGATGAGCAAGCGCTGGCCGGGCTTGAGGCGCGCATGCGCAGCGCGGATGGCATCTTCAAGCCAGGCGATGCGGCTGCGCATGCTTTGCGTCCCAGGATAATTGGAGCCGTCGGCCAGCCACAGAGAGATGTCGCGCGAGCCGAGCGCCTTGGCAATTTCGATGGAGTCGAATATGTGCTCGATGGCCTTATCGCGGATTGCCGACGATGGATTGCAAAGCGAGCCGAACTTGTATTCCTGGTCCTGAAAGAGATTGGGATTGATGGAGCCGGAACGAATCCCGTAACGGCGCTCGAGGGTGCGGACTTGCGCCACGTCCGTGAGGCCGTTGGGCAGGTCCCAGAGAACGTGAAGGGCCAGCGTGGGCGTGATGCCGGTCAGCCGATGGACTTCAGCCGCATCGGAAAACTTCTCTTCGAGGGTTGTTGCTGCTGCTGCCTGCACAAACTTGCCGAAACGCGTGCCGGTATTGGCAAACCCCCAGGAGGGAATCTCGATTTGAAAGGCATCAAGAACTTTGAAGGCCAGATCGTGAATTTGAGAATCTGCAAGCATCATCGCGTAACCTCTTGCCGGGCCGATTGACTCCGTGGATTTCGTTCTCTTCCCGTTTTTCATTAAGTTGCTGCTGCGTCCTCGTCGCGAACCAGAATGACGTTGAGAAACCGCGGCCCGTGCACGCCCTTGATGCGGGTCATTTCGATGTCGGCCGTGGCACTGGGTCCGGAGATCCAGGTGACCAAAGCCGGCGCCGACGCCGATTCATGGGAGCGGCTGAAATACTCGGGCAGCGTTTGGACCACCTGGCTGGCGCGCAGAATGCAAAGGTGCCAGTCGGGCAGCAAGGTGAGCACACGGCGGCCCTCCGCCGCGGTGTGGTGCAGGACGACGGTGCCTGAGTCAGCCACGCCGCAGAAGCATGCGGTAAGAACCCCGTCGGCGCGCTCGATTTCGCCGATGTCGAGACTGCCGTTGCCGGATCCGTGGTCGATCTTCCATTTGAAGCCGGGGACGAGCCACTCCTGCGGAAGGCCTTCAGGCGCGACCAGCGTTCGCCGGCCGCTGCGCGTGAGCTGCGCGCCAATCGCGGCCGGAAGCTCTTCCAGTCTGCATTCGGAGGTTTCCGCGTCGTACTCGCGCAGCCGCTCCATCATCAGCTCAAGTCGCGACGGCGCGGATAACGAACCGCGGCGAATGTAGTCGCGCGGCAACGCTGACCAGGATCGCTGCGCGTCGGCCGCCGATGGCGCGCCATCGGGTGTAGCCGCACGCACGCGGTTGAGAATCGGCTCGCGGCTGGAGACGGTTGAGGTCATCGGTTCTCCCTCGCAACCCCTTTGCCGCGACTTGCCCACCAGGCATGAAAGGTTTGCTTCGGAAGGCCGCGGAGATCGCGGGTCTGCGTCCATTCGGCGCCGATCGAAGGCAGCGCATGAATCCATCCATCCTTTTTGGTGAAGGGACGCAGGCCGATGCGAGCCATCCGTTGCGCCGCATGAAAGAGCCAGGCGCGCGAAAAGACGAGAGCAGCGACTCGGAGTCCCAGGTACATGGGATCGAACAGCCGCTTGATGCGGAGGCGCTCCTGATCGGTGACTACGGCGCGCAGATCGATCAGCACCTCGGGAATGTTGATTTTGACGGGGCACACTTCGAAACAGGCGCCGCACAGGGAAGAAGCGTAGGGTAACGATTGCGCGTGGCGCATCTGCATGAGCTGCGGCGTGAGAATGGCGCCGATGGGGCCGGGATAGACGGAGCCGTAGGCGTGGCCGCCGGTCTGGCGATAGACGGGACAGGCGTTCATGCACGCCGCGCAACGGATGCAGCGCAGCGTCTGGCGCTCATTCTTGCGCGCGAGAATGCGCGAACGGCCGTTGTCGAGCAGAACGACATGAAAACGCTCGGGGCCGTCGCCCGCGCGCACGCCGGTCCAGAGCGAGGTGTAGGGATTCATGCGCTCGCCGGTGGCTGAGCGCGCCAGCACCTGCAGCATCACTTCGAGATCCTGGTAACGCGGCAGGATTTTTTCAATGCCGGCCAGGGTGATAAGGGTGCGGGGCAGCGTGAGGCACATGCGTCCGTTGCCCTCCGACTCGACCACCGCAACCGAGCCCGTCTCCGCAATGAGAAAATTGGCGCCGCCGATGGCCGTGGGAATGCGCAGAAACTTCTCGCGCAGATAGTTGCGCGCGGCAGCCGTCAACGCCTGCGGATTGTCAGAGAGATTTTCGATGCCCATGCGGCGGGCGAAGATCTCGCGCACCTGGCTGCGGTTCACATGGAGCGCAGGAACGACGATGTGCGAAGGCTCGTCCTCGCCCAGTTGCAGGATGATCTCGGCCAGATCGGTTTCGAAGACCTCAATGCCGGCGGACTCAAGAAAAGGATTCAATTGAATCTCGGCCGAAGTCATGGACTTGATCTTGATGACCTCGGCAGCGTTTTCCTGGCGCAGAAGATCAAGGACAATTTGCCGGGCTTCGGCGGCATCGGACGCCCAGTGCACCTGGCCGCCGGCTGCGGTGCAGCGCGCCTCGAAGAGCTCGAGATAAGCGCCGAGATTTTCGAGGGCGTGCGCGCGGATGGCCGCGGCTGCCGAGCGCAGAGCCTGCCAGTCGGTTTTTTCCTCAACCAGGCGGGCGCGCTTGGCCTGAATCACGTCGATGGCGTGGGCCACGTTCTTGCGCAATTGCGGATTGCGCAGCACCGGAAGCGCAGCCACCGGAAAGGGCGGCGCATGCGCGGGGTCGAGCACCGGATGGGGGGCCGCGGCAGCGTTCATGAGCGCGCCTCCGCGCGGAGCGTCTCCGTGCTGGCTAGGATTTCGGCAAGATGGATGGTCTTCATGCCGGCGAACTGCCGGTGCAGGGCCCCGCCCAGGTGCATGAGGCAACTGTTGTCGAGCGCCGTGCAGTATTCGGCGCCGGTTGCGGTCACGTCGCGGAGCTTTTCCGCCAGCATGGCGGAGGAGACTTCGCCGTTCTTCACGGCGAAGGTGCCGCCAAAGCCGCAGCAGCGGTCGAGGTTGGCGAGCGGAACCAGATCGAGGCCGCGCACCTTGGCCAGCAAACGCCCCGGGCGATCGCCCAGCGCGAGCGCGCGCAAACCGTGGCAGCTGGCATGGTAGGTCACGCGATGCGGAAAGTACGCGCCCACGTCGTCTACGCCGAGCTTGTCGATGAGGAACTCGCTCAGCTCAAAGACGCGCGGCAGCAGCGCGGCGCATGCCTGCCGCAGGCCTGTGTCGCCCAGCTCTTCGAAGAGGCCCGCGTACTGCTCGCGAATCATGGCTACGCAAGAGGACGAAGGGATGACAATGGCCTCGGCGTCCTGATACAGTCGAACAAAGCGCTGGGCGAGAGATATTGCTTCCGGATGGAAACCTGTGTTGGCGTGCATCTGCCCGCAACAGGTCTGTTGCGGATGAAAGTCCAGAGCGACCCCCAGACGCTCCAGCAGGGCGACCACGGCACGGCCCGTTTCAGGGAAGAGCGTGTCGTTGTAACAGGTAATGAAAAGTGAAGCCCGCATCGCCAACACCAAGCACGATCTGTAGCGTTCAGGAAGACGCATAATATACCATACGAAATCAATTGTCTATTGCAATGAACGATTTCGCAAACCCTGCGTGAAGCCATGGTCAGCGCACGTTCAGCGCAGACAAGCAAACAGAGCCTGCGATGGATGTACTTTGAATCGCAAGGGGATGAAGGAAGAGCCGCCGGATTGCCGGATTCTTTGCCCGGTTTCGGATAAGTCAACTTTAATGGGGCGTCCCCGTCTAACTGGCCGAGAAGTGCCGGCCATCTCAAGGATTCTTTCTTCTTTCCCAGATTCTTTCTGTCTCCTGGATTTGCTTCCCCGTCGTGCGGGACATGCGGAAAGAGGAGCCTGCACATGCGCCGGCTGATACGATCTCGTCACCTGCAGGGACGCGAGGCACTACCTGTGTCAGCTTCACGAGGGTATATGCGCTGTCGCGATAGTGGCGGTACAGTTAAAACCCTACTGCAAACGAGGCAGTCAACCCAAAGCATATTCGCATTGACGACAACTTTTCAGCCCTTCGAGGGTTCATTCGAAGGTCGAGGTCCAGGATAATCACCATGGCAAATCTGCGTTCGCTCCCCCTGTGCGTCCTTGCCGGCGCATTGATGGTTTCTTCCGTTTCCCATGCGCAGGCAAGCGCACAAGCTCCCCGCATCGTGACAGCGATCGATGAGAACCAGCTGGTTGCGCTCACCGGCAACGTGCATCCGGACGCCAATCAAAAGAACGACCGCGGCCCGGTGAGCGCGTCCATGCCCATGCCGGACCTGACGCTGGTGCTCAGCCGCAGCCCGGGGCAGCAGGCGGCTTTCGACGCCTATGTTCAGAGCGAGTACGATTCCGGCTCGCCGAATTATCATCACTGGCTTACGCCGGCTGAGATTGGAGAGCGCTTCGGCCCCTCGGAGACGGACATCGCCACAATATCCGGATGGCTCGCAGGTCACGGGTTCACCGTCAAGCAGGTTTCATTCGACCGCATGACCATCCGCTTCAGCGGAACGGCGAGCCAGGTGGAGAGCACCTTCCACACCTCGATCCATAATCTCAGCGTGAAGGGCGTAGCCCATTACGCAAATATGAGCGACCCGCAAATTCCGGCGGCGCTCGGTTCCGTGGTGGTGGGCGTAAGAATGCTGCACAACTTCCTGCCGCACCCGCTGCACCGGCAAGGCAGCACGGTAGAGTTCAACAAGGAACTGAACAGATGGCAGCGCGTGGCCAGCCCGGTGGCGGGGAGTTCAACGCCCAATTCGGGCAGTTCGGCCTCCAGGTTTGCCTTTCCATCACCCGGCGCGGCGGCCAACGCCGCGGCCAGAGGATCGATGGGGCCGCATCCGCTGTTCGGCATCAATGTGCCGGCGAGCGAAGAAACTGAAGCTTATCTCGAGGAAGACGTGACCCCCTGGGACTTCGCTACCATTTACAACGTCACGCCCCTGTGGAACAACAACATCAATGGCTCCGGACAGACCATCGCCATTGCAGGAACCAGCGAAATCGATCAGAGCGACGTGACAACGTTCCGCAGCCTCTTCGGCCTTCCGACACTTTCGGGCTTCCAGCAGATCGACACCAATGGCCTGGCCACCACGTGCGACAGCACCAATCCAAACGCCACCTGCGGCATCGGCGATTTAGAGGAGAATACGCTCGATGTGGAGTGGTCGGGTTCCGTGGCGCCGGGCGCAAAGATTGCCCTGGTCGTCACCGGTCAAAATTCCGCCGGATCCATCGACACGGTTTACGATTCGGCGCAATACGTGGTGCAGAATCAAACCGCGAAGATTCTCAACGTCAGTTACGGCGAGTGCGAGCTTGGGCAGGGCACCGCGGAGAATGTATCCGACTACGACCTGTGGCAGAGCGCCGCAGCCGAAGGTATCTCCGTCTTCGTGGCTGCGGGCGACTCCGGCTCGCCCAGCTGCGACGAAGGGGGAGATTCGATCGGCAATCCCTACTCCGCGCAGTACGGACTGTCGGTAAGCGGATTGGCCTCGACTCCATACAACGTGGCTGTGGGGGGGACGGACTTCAGCTGGTGCAAGCCGACCATCAACTCCAGCGGAAACCTCGAGGGCTGCCCCACTTCGAGCACCAGCCAGGGCTCGCCGGCCTACTGGGCAACCAGCAACAATACCAGCAGCGAGCCGTATGAGAGCGCGCTCGGTTACGTGCCCGAGGTTCCCTGGAACGACACCTGCGAAAATCCCATCCTGGCCAGCTATATCGAGAGCCTGGCAACCAACTACATCGAGCCTCAAATGGGTGGCCCTTCGGCAGGAAGCAACCCCGAGGCAACCTGCAATTACATTGAGAACAACTGGTCCGATATTTATGAGGAACTCGAACTCATGCTTGCCCCCTACGTGGATACGGTGGGCGGCAGCGGAGGGGCGAGCAACTGCGTGGCCAACGACGAGGACACCGATTCCGAGAATCCCACCTGCACCGCCGGCGCCACCACCACCGGCTCATCGAACGGGAATATCACGCTCTACAACGACGGCTGGCCGAAGCCCTCGTGGCAGACGGGTGTCACCGGGATTCCATCCGACGGCGTGCGCGATCTTCCCGACGTGAGCTTCTTCGCCGGCGACGGGGCGCTGGACAGCGCTTACCTGGTCTGCATCTCCGCGATCGGAAGCTGCAGCTACAGCGACACCTCCGAGAATGTGGCCGAGGAGTTCGGCGGAACGTCCTTCGCTTCTCCGGCGATGGCCGGAGTGATGGCGCTTATCAACCAGAAGGCGGGAGCGCCGCAGGGGCTACCCAACCAACAGCTCTATACATTGGCGGGCCGACAGACTTATTCGGAGTGCAGCGCGGAGAGCGTGAAAAACTCGAGCAACTGCTACTTCCAGAGCATCGACGAAGGCACCAACGCCATGCCCTGCGACCTGGGCGCGCCCATTGGCGGCGCCGTTTACACCTCCGAGGGCTGGCAGCCGGGGCAAGAGTATGACGGGATCGACTCACCGAACTGCGCGGCATTGAACTCCGGCGATACCGTGGGCACGCTGGTCAGCTCCGGCACCACGCCGGGCTACAACGCGACCGCCGGCTACAACCTGGCCACAGGACTGGGGACGCTGAACGTGGCCAATGTGGTGAATGCGTGGAGCTCCGACACGGGCACGAAAACCGCGACGATGAACGTGAGCACCACGCCCGCGGCTTCTTCAGGCACCATCACTCTGGGTTCGGGCGTCAGCCTGGTGCTTGCGGTGACGGTGAGCGGCAGCAGCGGCACGCCCACAGGAACGATCAGCGCGGCTGGAGGCGGGTACAACATCGATGGAACGCTGTCGAGCGGCGCCGTGACCATCAACATTCCCGCGGGCAGCCTGGCGCCGGGAACCGACACGCTGACCGTGACCTACAGCGGCGATGG
>JASHTS010000211.1 GCA_030040425.1 Acidobacteriaceae bacterium
CCCGTCGAGTCATACGCCACGCCGAGGTCGGGCTGATCGAGAGAGGAGTCGAGTCCCACCGACTCGATCTTCCACGAGCGGTCGCCGGCGGGAATGGTGAGCGGCAGCACGCTGGGCGGCGCGGGAGAAACCTGCTGCTGCTCCTGGCGCAGCTTCTCGAGGTTCGGCGAGGAGAGAAAGTCCACGGGCAACAGCAGGTACGCGGCGACGTCATAGCTGTACCACGCGCTCCACGGATCGCTCTTGGCCAGGTCGCGGGCCCGCTTCCAGTACCAATCGCCGTCATGTCCGTCGAACGCGCCCGGCCGGGCGGAAAGCCCGGCGAGCTGCCATGCGGAAGAGGCGCCATCCCAGGCGAGAATCAGCCCCAGTTGCCCCTGCCGCGGCGCGCCCAGAGCGTCGGCCAGAAGCACTGCATATTTGCCCGGCGGCAGATTGCGCATGGAAACCGTCACGTTCATCGAGCCGCTGCCGTTGGTGCAGAAGAACTCCGTATCCGCGGGCGACGTTTGACCGGATGCATCCAGCAGAAACGCATCGCGGAAAAGCACGCGCCCTCCGGCAGTGAGCGGTCCGGCCTGCTGCGCCGCCGCCTGGATACCGTCCCAATCCGAAGCTTCGGGCGGATAGAGGTCGGCCTTCACCGCGGCAAGGTTCTGCCCGGCAATGGCTTCCGTGAGTTGCGCTCCGGCTGCCGCAAGCGCGTCACGCTCCTGGGCATTCATCTCGTCTTGCATGGTGCAGGTGGCGGCTGAGCTCGCCAGCGGAGTAAGAAGCAAAGCCGCAGCCGCCATGACTTTCAGACAGAAGCCCATCGTGGAACGAGTCCCTCCTTGAAGCCTTAGACGCGGATCATAAGCAACTATCTTGGAGCGAATGGCGTTCACTGCTAGTCTAGTACAGTGGGGTATAGCAGAGTCCCTGTTGGATAGGGGCCACGGCGCGTGCTCCGGATCTGAGGCTTTTCCCATGCGCAGAGGCAAATTCCGCTTCGGGTCGCGATCTCTTATGGCTGGCAGCCTGGTCGTTGCGCTTTGGGTAGCGTTGCCCCGCATGCTTGCGGCTCAGGCCGATGTCTTGCCGCCGGAGACCACGGCGCCAGCTCCGAATCCGCCTTCCAGGCCTGCTCGGGCAGAGGCACAAACCGCTCAAGATGCCTCCCCAGCTGCAACCGCCTCACCTGCTCTGCCCTCGTCGCCTGTTGCTTCGTCCAGCGCTCCCCTGGGCGCACATACGCTCCCAGCCCACGCCAAGCCTTCCCCGGCCACGCCGGCCTCCGCCGCTGCGCCGGGTCCGCCCGCTCCCGTTGCGCCGCCGCCTCCCAACTGGCCCATCAATGACAAGCCGGTCGCGGCTACTGTGGTCTGGGATAGTCACGGGCTTAGGATCGACGCCGACAACTCAAGCCTGGATCAGATTCTCAAAGACGTCTCTACCGATACCGGCGCGAAAGTGGAAGGCTTGAGCGCCGATCAGCGCGTCTTCGGCACCTATGGCCCAGGTCCGGCGCGCCAGGTGCTTTCCGATCTTCTCGATGGCACCGGCTATAACGTGCTCATGTTCGGCGACCAGGGCGAAGGAACCCCGCGCGAGATCGTTCTCAGCGCACCCCCCACCGGCCCGGCTCCCCCGAACGACAACCGCAGTATGGCTGCCGAGGAAGAGTACGAACCGGAGCCGCCACCTGAGCCGATGCCTCCACCCGAGATGGCTCCGAATCCGTCCGAGCCTTCCACATCGGGCCCACCCCTGCCGCGCACGCCGCAGCAAATGCAAATTTATCAGCAGGAGCTCCAGCAGCAGCGGCAACAGCAGTTCGAGCAGCAGCAGACTCAGCAGCAGCCCAACTATCAGCAATGAATCCTGAGCAGGGATGAAACCCGGGCAGGAATGATTCTTGGGCCTGCAGCGCAGACGCGGATCGCGTCCCGAGGGTACTGGTGCGGAAACGCCCGGCGGCGTCAGAGCGTGCTGGCGGCTTCAGGCTGGGGAGGCTTAACCGGCGCTGGGTGCGTTTGCGGACGAATCAGCGCGAAGCCGGCGCGAAGAATTGCATAGGCCGCTAAGATTCCAAATGCCATGGAGCCAATCGACGCGCACACCAGCATCACAAAGTTCAATAGATCTGCTAGAGTCATCCGCCTTGAATTCCGATTGTCTGCACCGCAAACTGCCGGAGGGGAGGGATTTCCGGCGCGGCTCAGTCATCGCCTTTCGTGATTGTCGCAGAAAATCTGCGCTTTTGGGACCGGGCTGTATGCGTTGACCCTCGTTTCTGTTGGCAAATAAAATACTCCCGAGGCCCTGCCCACGCGCATCTCTTACTTGGGGAACGATCCTGCCCGACCAGCTAAAGCCATGTCCATCACGCACATCACGGTGCGCGGGGCGCGCCAGCACAACCTGCGCGACATCAATGTACGCATCCCGCGCAACACCCTTACCGTAGTAACCGGGCTCTCCGGCTCCGGCAAGAGTTCGCTCGCTTTCGACACCATTTATGCCGAGGGCCAGCGGCGCTACGTAGAGACCTTATCGGCATACGCACGCCAATTCTTAGACCAGATTGAGCGCCCGGACGTGGACTCGATCGAAGGCCTCAGCCCCGCCATCTCCATCGAGCAGAAGACCACCAGCCGCAGTCCCCGCTCCACCGTGGGCACCATTACGGAGATTTACGACTACCTGCGCCTGCTTTATGCCTCCGTGGGGACACCCCACTGCCCCAACTGCGGACGTCCCATCGCCCGCCAGACCGCCGAGCAGATTGTGCAGCGCATTCTTGAGCTGGGCACGGGCGAGCGCGTTACCGTGATGGCTCCCATCGTTCGCGGCCGCAAAGGCGAATTTAAGGACTTGCTCGATCAGCTCGACAGCCAGGGTTTTCGCGCGCGCGTGGATGGCGAACTGCGCGATCTCTCCGAGCCCATCGCCCTCGACCGGCGCAAGAACCACACCATCGAAGCGGTCATCGATCGCATCCTCCTCAAAGCCTCCGCTGCGGGAGGTCCCTCGCCTTTGGGGACCGGAGAAGGAAGCTCACAGGCCACCGTGTCTTCAGGAAAACCTCCCAACGAAGCCCGTCTGAGCCAGGCCGTCTCCAAGGCGCTGCAACTGGCCAACGGGCTGGTGCTCGTAGGCCAAAGCAACGGCGAAGAACAGTTGTTTTCTTCTTCCATGGCCTGCCCCGACTGTGGCCTGGACGTGCCCAAGCTCGAGCCTCGCAGCTTTTCTTTCAACTCCGTCTTCGGCGCCTGCCCCGAGTGCCACGGTCTCGGCTCGCTCTACGATTTCGATCCCGCGAAGGTCATTACCGACTGGTCAAAGCCGCTTCTCGATGGCGCGCTCGGACCCGGCTCGGCCTCCCAATATCTCCTCAAGCTCATTCAGCTCGCCGCTGACCGCTACAAGATCGATCTGAAGGTTCCCTTCGAGGATCTCCCGCCCAAGCAGCAGCACATTCTGGTCTACGGCCCGCCCAAGGGCGAGGCGCCGCGCACCGGCTTTCACGGCATCCTCGCCTTCCTGCGCGACTCAGTGGAAGAAGCGCGCAGCGACGGGTATCGCGAGTACATGATGAGCTTCATGTCGGCCACGCCCTGCCCGGTCTGCCGCGGCAAGCGCCTGCGCCCGGAGTCGCTCGCGGTCAAGGTCGGCGGGCTTTCCATCGCCGACTTCACCACCCTGCCGCTCAACCGCGCGCTCTCGGCGGCGATCAACCTCAAATTCAACGAGCGGGAAGCCCTCGTCGCGGAGCGCATTCGCCGCGAGGTGGTGGAGCGGCTCGAGTTTCTCTGCGCCGTCGGCCTCAATTATCTCTCCCTCAGTCGCAACGCCGCTACGCTCTCCGGTGGTGAGGGCCAGCGCATCCGGCTGGCCACGCAGATCGGCTCGCGCCTGCGCGGCGTTCTGTACGTCCTCGACGAGCCCTCGATCGGTCTGCACCAGCGCGACAACAATCGCCTCATCCAGGCGCTCGAGCGCCTGCGCGACCTGGGCAACACCGTCCTCGTCGTCGAGCACGATGAAGACACCATCCGCCACGCGGACTTCGTTCTTGATCTTGGACCGGGCGCAGGTCGGCTGGGCGGAAATGTGGTGGCCGAAGGAACGCCGGAGCAGATCATGGCAGCGCCGCAGTCGCTTACCGGCCGTTATCTTGACGGCTCCGCCTCCATGCTGCAGCGCGAAAAGCCTCGCCCGCTCACCGGCAAATGGCTCACCATCAGCGGTGCGCGCGAGCACAACCTGCAGGATCTGAACCTCCGCATCCCCCTGGGCGTAATGACCGTGGTCACCGGCGTGAGCGGCAGCGGCAAGAGCACCCTCGTCAACGACATTGTTTACCGCTCGCTGGCGAAAACCATTTACGGCTCGCGCGAGGAGCCGGGCGCGCACGATGCACTCGTCGGCGTGGAACACATTGACAAG
>JASHTS010000212.1 GCA_030040425.1 Acidobacteriaceae bacterium
CGGAACCGGGTGCACCTGTGGCGCCGGCAATCCGGCCAGATCGAGTGGGTGGCTGCGTGCGCGGGCGTGGGGCAGAATGCCGCGGCGCGGGCGCTGGCCGAGATCGAAAAAGACGGGCCGGTGGCGCAGATTCTTTCCGTCGGCTGGGCGGGGGCGCTGAAGAAGGGGTTCATGCCGGGCGAGGCCTACCGCGTGCATGGGGTGGTGGACCTGCCCACGAATACGCGCCTGGCCTCGGCGTCCTTTAGGGCCGTACGCACGGCCGAGCCGGAGGGCAAGCGCGACATCTGGCTGGCAACCGCGACCCGGGTGATCACTGACCCGAAAGAGAAGCAGGACATCGCCGTCGGCTTCTACGCCGACCTGGTGGACATGGAGGCGGTTGCGCTGGCGCGACTGGCCAAGGCGAGGGGCGTGGCCTTCCATTGCATCAAGGGCGTGAGCGACGGCGCGGACGCGGTTTTGCCCGATTTCAACCCGTTTTTGACGGCTGACGGGCGGTTCAAGCGGCTGAAGTTTATCCTTTTTGCGCTCTTTCACCCCCGGTACTGGCAGCCACTCAGGAAAATGGGAGAAAATAGTAAGCAGGCTGCCCAACGCATCGCGAAACTGGCACTGGATCTTCTCGATCCCGAAGGAAACATTAGAAAAACGAATGGCTACCCAAACTTCAGCGGCTGAGACTTTCACTCGCAACTCCCTTCCCGCCACTATGCGCGCCGTGGTGTATCGCGGCATCAACGACATGCGCGTGGAGACGGTGCCGGTGCCGCGCATCGGCCGCGGCGAACTGCTGATCCGGATTGCCACCTGCGGCATCTGCGGCACGGACCTGAAGAAGATCCACATGGGTTCGCACTCGGCGCCGCGGATCTTTGGCCACGAGATGGCGGGGACGGTAGCCGAAGTGGGCGAGGGTGTGACGAATTTTGCCGTGGGCGACCGCGTGATGACCTTCCACCACGTGCCCTGCGGCGAGTGTTACTACTGCCGCAAGCAGACGCCAGCGCAGTGTCCCCTCTACAAGAAGACCGGCGTGACGGCGGGGTTTGAGCCCTCGGGCGGCGGGTTTGCCGAGTACGTGCGTGTAATGGATTTTGTGGTGGCGAACCGGGGCGTGGTGCGGATTCCCGATGAGGTGCCTTTCGAGCAGGCAGCGTTCGTGGAGCCGGTGAATACGGTGCTCAAGGGCGTGAAGATGCTGAACCTGGCTGCGGACGATACGGTGCTGGTGATCGGACAGGGTCCCATCGGGCTGATGCATGCCGCGCTGGCCCGCCGCACGGGCGCGCGCGTGCTTACCTCCGATCTGTTTCCCGAGCGCCACGCCATTGCGGCGCGTTTCGGGCTCACCAACGCGATCCACGCCGGCAAACAAAACGTGGTGGAGCGGGTGCTGACCGAAACGGAAGGCCGCGGCGCGGACGCGGTGATCCTCGCCGTGGGCGGCAACGGGCTTATCCGCACAGCGATGGACGCGGCGCGGCCGGGCGGCAAGGTTATGCTGTTTGCGCAGACGCAGCACGGCGAGGCGACGATCGATCCAGCGGCTGTGTGTGTGGACGAAAAGACCTTGCTCGGCTCCTACTCCTCTTCGTTTCCGATTCTCGACGAGGTAACCGGGCTGGTCTTCTCCGGCTATCGGAACGGTTTCGATTTAACCCAGCTCATATCGCATCGCTTCCCGCTCGAACAGGCAGTGAAGGCAATCGAAATCGCATCTAATCCTCAACCGGACTCAATGAAGATCATGATTGAGCCGGCGCCGGGCGGCGGAGCGCATTAGGAGGGGATCATGGCGACCACGATGAAGGCCGCAATCCTCCACGGCCGTGAAGATGTTCGCATTGAGCGCGTGCCGGTTCCCAAAGCGGCGCAGGGCGAGCTGGTGCTGCGCGTGGACGCGGCCCTCACCTGCGGCACCGATCTGAAGGTTTTTCGCCGCGGCTATCACGCGCGCATGATAGTGCCGCCCGCGCTCTTCGGTCACGAGCTGGCCGGGACGGTGGTGGAAACGGGCGAGGGCGTGCAGGAGTTTGTGCCCGGCGATCGCGTCGTGGCGCTCAACTCCGCGCCGTGCGGCCAGTGCTACTATTGCGGGCGCGGCCAGGAAAATCTCTGCGACGACTTGCTTTTCAACAACGGCGCATATGCCGAGTTCATTCGCATTCCGGCGCGGATTGTGGCCAAGAACACGCTCAAGGTTCCGGATCACGTGCCGCTGGAGCACGCTGCGCTCACCGAGCCTCTGGCCTGCGCGGTGCACGGATTCGAGGATTCGAACCCGCGCCCGGGCGATACTGTGGCGATCATCGGCGGCGGGCCGCTGGGATTGATGATTTTGCACGTGGCCGCGCTCGCCGGTTACGAGGTGACCGCGTTGGTGAAGCACGACGGCCAGGTGGAAGCCGCGCGCCAGCTGGGCGCCGCGTACGTGGTGCAGAGCGCGAACATCCGCAAGGCGATCCGCGAGGCACGCGCGCTCACGCCGAAAAATCGCGGGTTCGACATCGCCATTGAAGCCGTGGGGATGCCCGAGACCTGGCAGGAAGCAGTGGAGCTGGTGCGCAAAGGCGGCACGGTGAATTTCTTTGGCGGATGCGCCGTGGAAACGCACGTGACACTCGACACCAACCGCATTCACTATAGCGACATTACGCTGCGGGCCACGTTCCATCACACGCCGGCGATCTGCCGCAAGGCGCTCGCGATTCTGGCCGGCGGGCGTTTTCAGGCCGGGGCCTTTATCACCGGCCATGCGCATCTTTACGAGCTCAATCGCGTATTCGAGAAGCTGATGAATCGCTCGAGCGAGATCAAGACAGCCATTGTTCCGTGAGGCCCACATGACCGCGGCGCGTGTACAACCGGAACAGAATCCCGCGCAGGAAGAGCAGAAGGAATTGCTGGCGCGGGGCTGGGATGCGCTACCGGCCGCGTATCGCATTCCTGATACCGCGCCCACGCCGGCCGAGGCGCTGGCCTACTGCAAACGGCTGGCCCGATCGCACTACGAAAACTTTCACGTGGTGACGCGCTTTTTGCCGGCGCGGTTGCGGCCGCATTTCCACGCCATCTACGCCTACTGCCGCATTGCCGACGACCTGGGCGATGAAGTGCCGGACCGCGAGGTGGCTTTGGCGCTCCTCGATCTGTGGGGCAGCGAGCTCGACGCGTGCTACCGGGGCCGTGCGCGGCATCCGGTGTTCGTGGCGCTGGCGGAAACAATCCGCGTTTGCTCGATTCCTAAGGAGCCGTTCGCCGATCTGCTCACGGCGTTCCGGCAGGACCAGACGATGACGCGCTACGAAACCATGCAGGAGCTGTTGGGCTACTGCCATTATTCTGCCAACCCCGTGGGCCGGCTGGTGCTGTATGCGTGCGGCGAAGTGAGCGAGGAAAACTTCCGCCTTTCCGACGCTACCTGCACGGCGCTTC
Organism: Acidobacteriaceae bacterium; assembly: GCA_030040425.1. Classification (GTDB taxonomy): domain Bacteria; phylum Acidobacteriota; class Terriglobia; order Terriglobales; family Acidobacteriaceae; genus Telmatobacter. The sequence goes on from JASHTS010000212.1 coordinate 3,439, forward strand.
AGCTTGCCAACTTCTGGCAGGATGTGCGCGTGGATTTCGAGAAAGGCCGCGTCTATCTCCCGCAGGAGGATATGCGCCGCTTCGGCGTCTCGGATGAGACGATTGCGCGGGGCACAGCAACGCCGGAGTTTCGCGCACTGTTGAAGCAAGAAGTGGAGTTTGCTCGCGAGCTTTTCGAGGACGGATTGCCCCTGATTGGGCGCGTTCCTCGCGAACTTGCCATCGATATCGATCTCTTCGGCCGCGGCGGTCTCGCCATATTGCGTGCGATCGAGCGCCAGGATTTCGATGTGCTCCGAGCGCGGCCTGCGCTCTCCAAGCGCTCCAAGCTCGCGCTCGCGCTGCGCGCCATCGGAGGCAAGGCGCTGCCGTTTTTTCGCCTCGGCGCGCGCGCAGCAGGGAAGGCGGCTTGACGATTGCCCTCGCAGGGAGCGGATTCTGATCTGAGCCGTGCCTATGCGGAATGCAGGGCCATTGCCAAGCGCGAAGCCAAAAATTTTTACTACGCCTTCGTCGTGCTCCCGCGTCCCCGCCGGGATGCCATCTGCGCCACCTATGCATTCATGCGCCAGGCTGACGATCTGGCCGACGATGAGAGTCTTTCGCGCGACGAACGCAGGCGAAACCTGGATGCGTGGATGGAAGCATGGCGCACGGCCGCGCGCGGCGAACAGACGCCCAGCCCGGTCTTTGTTGCGGTGCGCGATGCCACGAAGCGCTATGGGATTCCGCTGGCGCTGCTCGACGAGCTGGTCGCCGGCGTGACCATGGACTTGCAGCAGGGCGCGCGCGACGCGCCGGATACCTACGCGACTTTCGACGATTTGTACCGCTATTGCTACCTGGTGGCCTCGGTTGTCGGCCTGGTTTGTATCCGCATCTTCGGCTACTCGGATGCGCGGGCGGAAAAACTGGCGGAAGAGACGGGCGTCGCGTTCCAGCTGACGAATATCCTGCGGGATGTGAGCGAAGATGCGGCGCGGCATCGCGTGTATCTGCCGCTCGAAGATTTGGCCGCGCAGGGTGTCACGCTTGATTCTCTGTTGCGCCGTCCGCCGAACGCGCCGCCGACGCAGGGTGAGCGAGCGCTTCTGGCATCCGTCGGACTGCGCGCCGAGAAATATTATGAGTCAGCGCAGGAGCTTCTACCGCTCATCGATCGTGAAAGCCGGCCGGCGCTGCGCGTGTTGGTTTCGATTTATCACGCACTGCTGAAGCGCATCGAGCGCGCCGATTACGATGTGTTCACGCGGCGCGCAAGCGTGCCTACGGCGCAGAAGGTGGCGATTCTTGCGGCGGGGTTGATGCGCATGTGTCTCGTGCGGCTTTCGATCGGATAATCTCAAAAAGGGATTTCAAGAGATCGCGTGCAAAGAGATTTGCAAAAGAGCGTCGCCGTGATTGGCGGGGGGGTGGCCGGCATGGCCGTGGCTTGCGCTCTTGCAGACGGCGGATTTTCCGTTCATCTCGTCGAACGGAGAGGTTACCTGGGCGGGCGGGCAAGCTCGTATCTGCACCCCGGCGTGCAGGAGACCATCGACAACTGCCAGCACGTGCTCTTCGGCTGCTGCACGAATCTGGTTGGATTTTACGAGCGAATCGGCGCGGCGAAGAAGATTCACTGGACCCGTGAGTTGACCATGATCGAGCCCGGCGGACGCCGCTCCGTGCTGGGCCCGGCGCGCTGGCTGCCGGCGCCGCTGCACGGATTGCCGAAGATGCTGCGGGCGCAGGCCTTTTCGCGGGCCGACAAGATGGCTCTTGCGCGGGCCTTTCGCGCGATGCTCAAGCCGGTTGCGGCGGATTCGAACGAAACCCTGGCCGAGTGGCTCGCGCGACACAAGCAAACGCCGGGCGCGATCGAGCGCTTCTGGAAGCTGGTGATTGCGAGCGCGCTGAATGCGGAGATTGAGACCATCGCGGTGCCGTACGCGGCCAAGGTAATCCGCGAGCTGTTCCTGAACTCGGCTTATGCGGGAAGGATGGGCATCAACACCGTGCCGCTGAGCGATCTCTATGCGGGCGTGCCGGCGTTGCTTGAGAAGAATGGAGGGGCGATTCATTTGAATAGCAGCGTCGAGGCGGTTGCGTGGGACGAAGAGACCTCCTGCTGGAGTATCGACACGAAGGATGGCGCTGTGACCGCGGATTATCTTGTGCTGGCGCTGCCCTTCGAGGCGATGGGCA
>JASHTS010000213.1 GCA_030040425.1 Acidobacteriaceae bacterium
CGCGGGGAAAAGCCGTCATAATGGCGCATGATCAGCTGCGATTCGACCTGGTTGATGGTGTCCATGGCCACACCCACCACGATCAGCAGGGAGGTGCCGCCAAAGTAGAAGTTCACATTCATGCCGTGAATGGCCCAGTTAGGCAGGTTTTCGAAGAACCTCCCCACAAGCCATATCTTGTCGAAGCGGATGCCCGAGATCAGGAAGGTGGGCACCATCTGCACCAGCACCAGGTAAAGCGCCCCCACCAGCGTGATGCGGGTGAGAATGTCGTTGATAAAGTCCGACGTGCGCTTGCCCGGCCGGATTCCGGGAATGAACGATCCCGATTTGCGGAAATTATCCGCGATGTCGTCCGGCTTCATGATGATCGACACGTAAAAATACGCGAAGAAGATGATGCCCAGGAAATTCAGGAACTCGTACCACGGATAACCGGGCGTCAGCGCCAGCATGATGGGCTGCAGCACCTTGTTGTTCTGTACCCAGTCCGCCGACCCGAACAGGAGCGGCGCCGACAGGATCGAGCTCGCAAAGATGATCGGCATCACGCCGCCGGAGTTCACCTTGAGCGGCAAATGGCTCGACGAGCCGCCCATCATGCGCCGGCCCACGATGCGCCGCGCGCTCTGGATGGGAATGCGCCGTTCCGCGCGCTCCACCCACACAATGAAGGCCACCACGGCCAGCATGCCGGCCAGCAGCAGCAGCGCCACCAGCAGTGACATGGGACCCCACGCGTCGGTCTGCACCTTCTGGATCATGTCGCCCACGCCGCGCGGCAGGCCGGCCACGATGCCGGCAAAGATCAGCAGGCTCATCCCGTTGCCGATGCCCCGATCGGTGATCTGCTCGCCCAGCCACATGATGAACGTGGTGCCCGCGGTCAGCGTCAGCACCGTCATGGCCATGAATTTGAAACCCGGCGTCAGCGCCAGGCCCTGCTTGGTGAGAATCGCCGCAATGCCGACCGACTGCAGCACGCCCAGCACCACCGTCATATACCGCGTCCACTGCGTGATCTTCCGCCGTCCCAGCTCGCCTTCCTTCTCGATCCGCCGCAGCGGCTCGTACACCACGGTCAGCAGTTGGAAGATGATCGAAGCGGTGATATAGGGCATGATGCCCAGCGCAAAGATGGTCATGCGCCGCAGCGTGCCGCCGCTGAACAGGTCCATCAGCCCAAACATGGACCCGGTCTGCTGGTTGAACAGCAGTTCCAGCTGTTTGGTGTTCACGCCCGGCGTCGGGATCCACGCGCCCAGCCGGTAGACGGCCAGGATGCCAAACGTGAACAGTACCCGCTTGCGCAGGTCGGGAATCCGAAAGATATTCAGAAACTTCTCAAACATAAAGACTTATCCGCTACGTGCGCCTCGCGGGCGCGGTCGCAATCCTTCCCGGCATGAACCATCTTAGATCAGTTCAGCCCGCCAAACTGTGCGCTTCGTCATGCCAGTTGAAGCGCTCGCCAGAATACCAGCCCGGCCACCCTCAGCGCGAACTCGCCGCCAGCCGGATGGCCAGCGCCTGGCCCGTCCCCAGAACCATCGGAGTTTCCGGCTTACCCCCAAAAAACTCATCCACCGCCTTGCGCGCGCCGGGGCAGGAGGGAAAACCATAGTCGTCGAATACCATCGCCCCCCCCACCTGCAGACGGGGATAGATAAATTCGCAACAGTCCCAGACCGACCGGTAGATGTCTACATCCACATGCGCCAGCGCGATCGGCCGGTCCGGCGTCTCACCAAAACTCTCCGGCATCCATCCGGGATGAAACTCGGCCCGTTCTTCGTTTCCCACCACCCGCCTTACCGCAGCAAGGCTCGTATCGGAGAAATCTCCTTCTTTGTGAATGTCCACTCCGTCATCGGTCTTGGGCATTCCCGTAAACGTATCGAAAAGCTGCAGCTTCGCTTCGGGCGGCGCATTCCGGCGAAGAAACTCAGCCAGCATGCGCGCCGTCCCTCCCCTGTACACTCCGCACTCCCAGAAATCTCCGCCCAGTTGCACCGCGTTCCCGGCCAGGCTATACAAAACGTAAAGCCGATCGGGCGAAAGTTGCGTATTGGGTTTGGCCAGCTTCCAATACTCCGCAAATTCGCCGTAACCATCCCAGGGGCTGAAGAGCGGTCGGTAAAATTCTGCGTCGGGAATCGAGAGCGTGGCCTGCCTGCGTGCCTTCCTGACCTCAAGACCAAACCAGGAGAGCGTGCGCGTAATGGCTGCTGTCAGAGATACGCTCATCCCGTCTCTCTTGATCTTGTCCGGTTGCCCTTGACCCAATCCGGTTGCCCCGTCCTTTTCGCGCTCCTTGCGAAAAGGGTGGGAAACCTCTGCCCCTCAACCCGCCGCCGGTGCTCCCGCCACCACCGCCTTGCCCCCGGCCTTCTCGATCTTCTCCGCAGCCGACTTCGAAAACTTGTGCGCATGAATCGTGATCGCGTTCTTCAACTCGCCCGAGCCCAGAATCTTGATCAGCGCCTTCTTGCTCGACGCAAGGCCGAGCTTCGGATAGTCGTCGAGGCCGATCTCGGTCACCTTCAGACCCGCAATCCGATCAATAATTCGGTCGAGATTCACAATCGTGTACTCGGTGCGGAAGATGTTGGTAAACCCGCGCTTGGGCAGCCGCCGGTGCAGCGGCATCTGGCCGCCTTCAAAGCCGCGCATCAGGCTCGAGCCCGACCGCGATCCCTGGCCCTTGTGCCCGCGGGTCGAGGTCTTGCCCATGCCGGATCCCATGCCCCGGCCCACGCGCTTGCGCCCCGTGTTGGCCTTCTTGGGCGCGCGCAAATTCGATAGATTCCTTGTCATGTTCTCCCTCGCTCATACGCCGGGGACTCGCCCGTACGGGCCTTCCCCGACTCGCGTTTGTTTAAGGGGTCAGGGTTCAGGGATCAGTTGAATCTGCCTGTGTGGGCAGGCTGGAACTGACCACTGACCACTGATCACTTGCTCTCAACGATCCTCACCAGATGCGGCACCGTCTTCACCATCCCGCGGACCGACTCGTTGTCCACCCGCTCCACAATCTGGTTGAGCCGCGTAAAGCCCAGGCCCCTGATCACCAGCTTGTGCTTCACCGGCGTGGCAATCGCCGAGCGGTAATACTGGATGCGGATCTTTTTCACGGTTCCCGCTCGCGGCTTCAAAACCGCCGGACCTTCTTTCTTCTGCGCCGCCATCACAGCTCCTCCACCTGTTTGCCGCGCGTCGAGGCCACTTCGGCCCGGTCGCGCAGCTGCACCAGCGCATCGAAGGTCGCCTTCACCACGTTGTGCGGATTGGGCGAGCCCAGGCTCTTGGTGAGCACGTTCTGCACCCCCGCCGAGGTCATCACCGCACGCACTGCGCCGCCGGCAATCACCCCCGTGCCTTCCGGCGCCGGCTTCAGCAGCACCTGCCCTGACCCATAACGGCCCAGCACCTGGTGCGGTATCGTGGTCTCCGTCAGGTTCACGCGGACAAGATTCTTCTTGGCGCTCTCGATTCCCTTGCGAATCGCCTGCGGAACCTCTTTCGCCTTGCCCGATCCA
>JASHTS010000028.1 GCA_030040425.1 Acidobacteriaceae bacterium
TGGCCGGTGACCACGGCGCCCGCGCCCTGGGCGAGCGCGTGCAGTGCGGCCTGAGCCGGAGCTCCCGCGGATGCATTCTGCGCGGCGAGAAGGCGCACCAGCTCAGGCCAGTGGGCCGGCAGCGGGGGGCGCGACCGCTCCTGCTTTTCGAGCGGGAGAAAGGCGCGAAGACCCTCCGCGGCTGGGCCGCGCGAGCAAAAATCCACAAAGAGCCGGCTCAGGCCCGGCGCCGCGGCGAGGGGCAGACAGTCTGCGCTCCCATTTGCGATTTTGGTGGCGTTCAAGTGCGTTCCCACGGCCTCAGGGAAATAGGGCGAATCGATCCTCCTAAAGGATGCCATGGGAAGGGGATTCGATGCAGGAGCCGGGCGAAGGATCGATCCGGATGGGCTTCGGCCGCAGCCAGGGCCCGTGCCCTTCAAACCGTCCCGCCACGGAAAGGCGGCCGCAGGCAGGGGTTTGCGTATACTTTGGGGTTGAGCGAATTTGCGTGCACATGGGGCGGTGGGGATGGCGAAGAAAGGGAGATCGCGAAAGGCTGCAGAAAAGAAGAGCAACGACGCCGAGCGCAAAAAATCCTCAAAAAAGAGGCGCGGGCAAGCGGAGATCGACATCGAGAAGCGGGCCCGGGTGCTCAGCTCCGAAGTGGTGTATGCGGGGCCGCTGTTCCGCGTGCAGCGGGACAGGATCATCGAGCCGGGCGGGCGCCGCAACCAGCGCGAGGTGATCCGCCACAACGGGAGCGTGGTGATCCTCGCCCTCGACGCCTCGAAGAGCAGGAAGAATCCCTGGGTGGTGATGGAACGGCAATACCGGCATGCCGCCAACCAGTTCTTGTGGGAGCTGCCCGCGGGCAAGATCGATGAAGGCGAGGAGCCGCTGGACGCGGCCAAGCGCGAGCTCATCGAAGAGACCGGGTACCGCGCAAAAAAATGGAGCCCCTTGGTGGAGTACTATGCCAGCCCCGGATTTCTGGGCGAGTCCATGAAGGTATATTTGGCCGAAGGATTGCAAGCAGGGCAGGCGCAGCCGGAGGAGGACGAGGCCATTGAATTGCGCCTGGTCAAGCTCGCAGAGGTGCTGAAGATGATTGAAAAGGGAGCGATCCACGACGGCAAAACGCTGACCAGCGTGCTGTTTTATGCGTGGCGCCGTACAGGCCTCGGAGGCAAAAGAGGCAAGAAGCGCAGGTGACGCGGCATTTGCGCGTTGGGACGAGTAATTTACCCAGGGGATTGTGGACTGCAGCGGGCCGGTGAGCCAAGCCGGCCCGTTTCATTTTGTGGATTTTTTCCTGAAAAGCGCAATCAACCTTTCCTCTATTACTCACGTCTTAAAAGGTATCGGTGTGAGAATCCCTCTCAGTCACCAAGACTCTTCGATAATCCAACAAGGAAGGCAGGAAGCTGTGGCTCAGTACAAGGGAAAGGTGAAGTGGTTCAACAACGCCAAGGGCTACGGATTCATCGGACGCGAAGACGGACCGGATGTATTCGTTCACTATTCGGCGATTCAACTGGACGGATACAAGACGCTTAAAGAAGGCGACGAGGTCGAGTTCGATATCGTGGAGGGCCAGAAAGGCCCGCAGGCGGATGCCGTAGTGCGCTTCCGGGATAACGCCCATACCGCGGCCTGACCGGCGCGCAGGGCGAGGCGTGGAAGAATCGACCACGCGCCCCGGCGGCGCAATGTAAAGTTGCGTCTTTTTCATTTCCCCAGATCTGATCTTTCCTGCGCGTTTCAAGCGCCGGCTTTTCCTGCGCGCAAGAGGCGTGCTCAGTGACCATTGGCTTTCCCCGCCGCAGATGACCGATACTGCGGTGGGAGGCCGGTGGGCACGCCATCGCGCACGGAAATGGATAACCGGAGTTTTGCCCGGCTGCTCGAAGAGACCGCCGATCTGATGGAGATCGACGGCGCCGACAGCTTTCGCATCCGCAGCTACCGGCGGGCGGCCGAAGCCGCCGAGCAGACCACGCTGGAGCTGAGCGCGATTGCCGCGGATCTGCCGCGGCTGCTTGAAATCGACGGCATCGGCAAGAGCATGGCCGCAAAAATACAGGCCATCGCCGCCACCGGCACGCTGCCGCAGCGCGACGAGCTCCTTGCGCGCTACGGGGCGGGCGTGCTGGAGCTCCTGAAGCTGCCGGGCATGGGGCCGAAGACGGTGGCGCTGTTCCGGGACGCCGGCGTGATTTCGAGCGCCAACACCGACAGCGTGGGGCAGCTTGCCGAAGCCATTGACGCGGGCCGCTTGAACGGGCTGCCGCGCATGGGCGCCAAACAGATTGAAAAACTGCGCAAAGGCATCGAGGATTACCGGCGCTCGGCGGGCAGATGCCGCATCGATGTGGCCGAGGAAGAAGCGCAGCGCATCGCCGCGTATCTCAAGAAATTTCCTGGAATCGAGCGGGTGACGCCGGCGGGCAGCTTGCGCCGCGGGCGCGAAACCGTGGGCGACCTGGACCTGCTGGCCACCGGGCCTGCTTGTATCGCGGAGCAGACCGGGCCGGCGGTCGAGTATGTAGCTTCGTATCCGGGCATTCACGACATGATCGCCAAGGGCGAGAACAAGGTGAGCTTTCACGTGCAGCAGGGATTGCAGGTGGATGTGCGGCTGCTGCCGGGCGCGTCGTACGGAGCCGCGCTGCAGTATTTCACCGGATCGAAGGCGCACAATGTTGCGCTGCGGCAGCGGGCGCTGAAGATGGGCTACACGCTGAGCGAGTGGGCGCTGGCGCGGCTCGACGACGAGTCGGTGATTGTGGCCTCGGCCACGGAAGAAGAGATTTACGCGGCCCTGGGCATGGAATGGATGGCGCCGGAGATGCGCGAGAACCTGGGCGAGATCGAGTGTTCCGCACACGGCGAACTCCCTAAACTGATTCGGCTGGAGGAAATCCGCGGCGACGTGCACATGCATACCACCGCGAGCGACGGGCGCAGCTCGATTGAGGAGATGGCCGAGGCCGGGCTCCGGTGCGGATACGCCTACATCGCCATCACCGACCACTCGAAGAACCTGGCCATGACCAACGGCCTCGATGAGAAGCGGGCCCTCGAGCATATCCGGCGCATTCGCGTTGTGGATGGCGCCATGGAGGGCCGGATTCGCGTGTTCGCAGGCATCGAAGTGGACATCCTGGCCGACGGCGCGCTGGACCTGGCCGATGAAGTGCTCGCGCAGATGGAAGTGGTGATTGCCAGCGTGCATACGCGCTTTGAGCAGAGCCGGGAAGAGATGACGGCGCGGGTGATGCGGGCCATTGAGAACCCCTATGTGCGCATCCTGGGCCATCCCACGGGGCGGCTGCTGCTGCGGCGCGAACCTTTTGCGCTTGACACGGGCGCGGTGCTCAGGCGTGCGGCTGAACTTGGCGTGGCCGTGGAGCATAATGCCGCGCCGGAGCGGCTGGATCTGTGCGATCGCGACCTGCGCCTGGCCAAAGAGATGGGATGCAGGATGGTGATCAACTCCGACTCGCACGACGCGCGCAACCTGGGCAAGATGGGCTACGGAGTGCGGCAGTTGAAGCGGGCGTGGCTGACTGCCGAAGATGTGCTCAATACGCGCGATGCGGAGGGGTTTCTGGCCGGCTTGAGGGCCCGACCTTAGGCGCGGCGCAGGCAGTTTCTCCTGCTTTGTGCACAGGAAAATAAGGCGATTCCGAGATAACGTAGCCGGTTTACCTGAGACGGCGGTAAGATAGGGGCGCTATGGGTCTGCTGCAGCAGGACGGCCCCGAACTGGACGACGCGGCCAAAGGCGAGTCGTTCACCAAAGGCACAAGCCACGTTGTGATTGCAGCGGTGGTGGCCACCATCCTGGTGTCCGTAGCAATTGCGGCCTACATCGTTGCGGGGCAGAAGCCCCCGGCGGTAACCGGCGAGGTGCTTTCGGTGGTGGCGCATCCCCTCCACGCAGAGAGCGGCGGGTTCGACGCGAGCGGGGCGGTGATGGCCAAGGAATCGTTCGACCAGGTGTACGTCTTTACCCAGGTGCGGCTGCACAACCAGAGCCAGGGGCCCCTGTTTCTCACCAACATGATGACCAACGCCACGCTGGCAGACGGCATCCACTCGAGCTATGCAGCCTCAGCCACCGATTACGACAGGGTTTTTCTGGCCTATCCGGATATTCCCGTGCCGCACAACAAGGCCCTGCCGCTGGATGCGACCATTCAGCCCGGCGAGACAGTGGAGGGCACGGTGGTTTCTGCGTTCAAGCTCTCCAAGCAGGAGTGGGACGCGCGCAAGGATCTGAGCTTTACCTTCTCCTTCCGCTATCAGCCCAACCTGGTGCTGGCGCCCCACCTCGCGGTCAGCGAACAGTAAAGCAGAGTGCGTACCGGGAAGCAGAGTGCGCACCCGGCAGCGCGCCGTTACTGGCCTGAAGGCGGCGCCGTGGGTGGAACCGGAGAGCTCTTGGGCGTAGAGAGGTAGCCGCTGATCTGGTTCTTGTTGTTGATGGAATTGACCACAATCTCAAACAGAGCCGGATCTTTGCCGCTGTAGAACTGCAGCGGCTCATTGACGTTGCGGTCCTTCTTCTCGTAGGTCTTGTCGTCGGCGTAGATGTCGAGCGTGAACTTGTTGCGTTTGGCGTCGGTTTTTCTCAGCTCCAGGCTTACCGTGCCCACCGGCTTCTTCTGCCCCCGGATGAGAGTGAACTCGTAGTAATTGCGGTCGCCCTTGTGCTCCAGAAGAACCAGCTCATCGTGATTGCGGGCGATGATCGAGTTGGTGTCGGAGAGGTCGCCTTTCATGGTCTGCAACTGGCTGAGGGCGCCGGCCACGTCATTTTGGGTCTTGCCGAGGTCGGTCCTCACTCCGCCCACGTCGCTCTTCACGTTGGTCAGGTCGCTGGAAACGGCGTTGACCTGCTGCGCGGTCTGCTGCTGCGCGCTCTGCAGGCGCTTGTTGTCGGCCTGTTCGCGGCTGAGTATCTCCTGCGCGCGCTGGTCAAGCTGCCTTTGCGTCAGTCCCAGGGACTTGCCCAGCTCGTCGGTGGTCACGCGCAGGCGGGCATCGGTCTCCCGCAGCTCCGCGGCCAGGGCGGCGTTCTGCTGCTTGGCGTCGGCCAGTTCGGCCTGCTGGGTGGAAAGCTTGCTTCCCAGCACCGCGCACCAGATGAGGCCGGCAACGGCCGCGAGCAAGGCGATGCCCATGGCCGCCATGAACGCGCCGGAATAGGTCCTCGCCACTTCTTCGGTTCTCGGGGTTTCTTCGATTTCGCTCATTTCCAGCCTTTCATCCGAGGTCGGCTCTTCAAGCGAACCGCGCCCGGATCGTGGGATTGCGGGCGCGGCCCTTGCGGCCTGCGCCGTTGAGGAGGCCTCCGCTCTCAAGGGGAAGCAGATTTCTCCGGTCGAGACGGTTAAACTTCGGAGGGTTGAACCTCGGCGTCCGATCTCCGCGTTGCGAACCAGGAAATTTTACTCCGGCGGCCTGCGGGAAGAAACAGGATACCGAAGCCGGGTCGCGCCCGGGGAAAAGAAATGCATCCAAGCAAGGGGTCCGGAGGCCAGAGGGTCGGCAAGGCGCCCTCGGGAGCGACGGGTCGTCGTGACAAGCCCCGAACCGCTCGGTTATAAACATCTTGACTGCACTTTTTGCGCGGGATGCGCGTTTTCCGCCTGAAAATCGCCGATAACCCAAGAAACATCAGAACAAAAGGGAGAGTAGAGATTATGTCGACTGCTATGGCAGGCAAGGGCCTCGAAGGCATTGTGGCGGCAAATTCGGGAATCTGCTTTATCGACGGCGAGGCGGGGGTCCTGTCGTACCGGGGAATCGATATACACGAGCTGGCGGAGAACTCGACCTTCGAGGAGACCACTTACCTTTTGTGGAACGGCAGCCTGCCCAACCGGCAGGCGCTGGCCGGGTTCGGCCGGCAACTGGCTCAGGCGCGGGAGCTGGATGAACGGATCATCCAGATGCTGCGCAGTTTTCCCAATTCGGCCACGCCGATGGAAGTGCTGCGAACTTCCGTCTCGGCGTTGAGTTTTTACGACGCCGACGAGACCGACAACACGCATGACGCCAACGTGCGCAAGGCCTACCGGCTGACGGCGCAGATCGCCATGATCGTGGCCATCTACGACCGCATCCGCAAGGGCAAGGAAATTGTCCCGCCGGACCGGTCGCTTTCCCACGCCGGCAACTTCCTGTGGATGCTCAAGGGCGAGAAGCCTTCAGAGACGGCGACACGCACCCTCGATACCGCCCTCATCCTGCACGCCGACCACGAACTCAACGCCTCCACCTTTGCCGCCCGCGTCATCGCCGCCACGCTCTCTGACATTCACTCCGCCATCACCGGCGCCATCGGCGCGCTCAAAGGTCCGCTGCACGGCGGCGCCAACGAGGGGGTGATGCGCCTGCTGCTGGCCATCGACAAGGCGGGCGCCGACCCGGTGGAGTACGTGAAGAACATGCTCGCCGCCCGGCAGAAGGTCTCCGGCTTCGGCCATCGCGTGTACAAGACCGAGGACCCGCGCGCCACGCATCTTCGCCGCATGAGCGAGAAGCTGTGCAAGGACACCGGGCAGCCGAAGTGGTTCGAGATGTCGCGCGCCATCGAGCTCTATATCAACCGGGAAAAGAAGCTCAATGCCAACGTGGATTTTTACTCCGCCTCGACTTATACGACGCTGGGCATCGACATCGACCTGTTCACGCCTATCTTCGCCACCAGCCGGATTGCGGGCTGGGCCGCGCACGTGATCGAGCAGCTGGACGATAACCGGCTGATCCGCCCGCGCGCCGACTACATCGGGCCGGCGTACCCCACGCCGTGGGTGCCGGTGGAGAAGCGCGCGTAGCCGTACAGCAAAGGAGCTACCCGGTTCAGGCAGGGAGGATTGCCGTGTGCCCCTGTTTCCGAGAGAGATCATGTAAGGCCCGATCGAAGGTTACGAGCGCGGCGTTCAGCTCCCGGGCGCACGCAAGCAGCCAGCAGTCGCCAATGGCCTTCGGCGCTTTCTGCGATGCAAAGGCAACCGTCGAGCGGCGAAGAGAGGGCTCGACGTCCCGCGGCTCGGGATAAAACTCAACCTGCGGGTCCTCGAGCCACCGGTCATAGACCTTCCACGCCCCGCCCACGGTCAGCGCGGCGCTACCCATGATGGACGGAGTCACGAGCAAGCGCAAAAGGCCGATCTGCGTATAGCGCGAGAACACAAGCCTGGAATCGCCGGGAAGGCTCTTCAGCCAGCTCCACGCATCCCGGCTGTGAACGTGGCCGCTGTCTGAAAGCGCCAGCCAAACATTCAAGTCAGGAAAAAACAAGGTCATGCGGATTCTCGTCTCTGGGGAACCGCGGCCCTCTTTTTCCCTTTGTCCGGATGAGCGGGCCGGTTACGGGCGCTCCTTTCGCGGCGCCGGTGTATGCCTGTTCGACGGCGCGCACAATCAGGCTGCGGATGGAGACGCCGGAACTCTGCGCCCGTTGCCGCAGTCGCTCATGAAGCGGTTCGGGAATGTCGACCGTGGTTCGAATAGCCATGACATGATTATGTCACTCATGACAGAAGGATGCAAAGAACCGCGGCCATGAAACCGACCGGAGCGGCCCTGCCCGCGCTCTCGATCAGGCCTGCCGCGCCTTCCACAGAAGGTATAGCCCCCACGCGGCCACGGTGCAGCCGTCGCGGATGGTCCCGTCCAGCATCATGCGCTCAAACTCCGCCACGGCGACCGAGTGCGCAGCCAGATCGTGTTCTTCGGCGTCGGGATCTTTCTCGGTGGGCGTGAGGCCGGTGGCGAGAAAGACGTGCTGCTTCTGCCGCGTGAAGCCGTAGGCGATCCAGAGCATGCCCAGATAGCGCATCTCGGCCGCGTCCATGCCGATCTCCTCGCGCAGCTCGCCGCGGGCCAGCTCCTCGGGATCCTCAA
>JASHTS010000214.1 GCA_030040425.1 Acidobacteriaceae bacterium
CCAGCGAGTTGTCTTCCTTGGCCAGTTTCACGCGCGCGCTTTCAAGCTTCTTCTGCACCTTGGCCACGTCGCCCGGCTCATAATCAGCCGGATTCGATTTGGCAAACTCGGTCATGGAAAGCTCCCACTGCGCCGCCGCCTGCCGAATCCGCCCCGTCTTCTCGTAGAGATCGCCCAGGTGCTCGTGCACCGTGGGATCGGTCTGGTCGCGGTCGACAGCCTGCCGCAGATTGTCTTCGGCCAGCTCGTACTCGCCCAACTTGAAGTACACCCATCCGAGCGAGTCGAGATAGGCGCCGTTCATCGGCTCCTGGTCCACGGCCTTGCGGATCAGTTTGAGCGCCTCAGGCAGTTGCACGCCCTTGTCGGCCATCATGTATCCCAGATAATTCAGCGTCATTGCATTTGTGGGGTCGAGGTCGAGTGCCTGGCGGAAGAATCCCTCTGCCTGGTCCATGTGTTTTTCCCGGTCGGCCAGCTCGCCGCGCAGGAAGAAGAGATACACGCGATCCTCTTTCTTGGTGGCCAGCGGCTCGCCTTTATTGAGCGCGTCGTCGGCATCCTTCCAGCGCCGCAGACGGATGTCCATCTGCGCAATCGCAAACCAGACCGTGCGGTCGTCGTCCGGCTTGCCGTCGAACTCGCTCTTCGCCATGGCCAGCCCATCGTCCGGCTTGCCCTGGTCACAGAGTCCGCCGGCCAGCATCAGCTTCAGGTCGCGGTTCTTCGGGTTGGCCGCAACCGCCTTCTGCGAAACTGCCAGTGCCTTGTCGAACTCTTTCGCCGTCTCGTAGGCGTCCACTTCGCCCTGATAGCCGCGCACGGCAATGTCGCCGCCCAGATCAATCATCTTGTCGTAGGTGGCAATCGCCTGATCGATCTTGTTCTGCTCCACGTACACCGCGCCCAGCCGCTCGAGGAAGATGCTGCGGTTGTTCTTCTCCTCATCGGTGTAGGCGCCATTGGCGTGAGTAATCTGATCCACCATCTTCTGATACGCCTGCTCCGAATCATCGAAGCGGCCGAGCACATCGAGCAGCAATCCCTCGTTGTATCCCGCCTCGAGCGACGTGGGATCGATCTTTAGAGCCTTCTCGATGGTCGCCAGCGCGTCGTCGTACTTGCCCTGGTGCCGCTGGATCTCGGCAATGTGAATCAGCGGCGCGTCGTTATCCGGATCGGCTTCGGCAAGCTGCTGGTATTGCTTCAGCGCCTCGTCATACTGCTCGTTGTTGAATAGCGCTTCGGCCAGCGCATCGATGGTGCGCAGATCGTCGGGCTCCAGATCTTCGGCGCGCTGATAGGCTGCGATCGCGTCCTTGGGTTGCTTCAGTTGCTCATACGCCGCCCCCAGCGTGAACTCCATCTTCGGGGTGCGGTCGCTCTCGGGTACTGCCTCAATTACCTTCACCGCGTGTTGCATGTCGCCACTGTCGGCGTAGAGCCGCGCCAGGTTCAGCACCACGTCTTCCGATTCCGGCTCGATGGCCTGCGCCGTCTTGAACTCGTCTTCCGCCTTTTGCGGCTCGTGCTTCACGGTGTAGAGCTGCCCCAGAACCATGCGGTCTTCCACGCTCTTGGGTTGCAGGGAGACAATCTTCTCGAACTCGGCAATGGCCTGGTCAAGCACGTTGCCCGGCGGCGCCGAAGAAGAAACATCGTTCGTGCCCTCGCCCAGTTGCCGCAGATAGATGCGGCCGAGAAGCTTGTGCGCGTCCACGTTGTTGGGATCAGCCTTCAACAGCATCCGCGCCGTGCTCTCCGCTTCGTGCACCTTGCCGGTTCGGAAGTAGAGATCGGCCAGGTCGTTGCTCAGCTCGGCGGAATCGGGGTCCGCGTCCAGCGCCAGCTTGTACTCTTCGATGGCATGAGAGACGTCGTCGGGCCGGCCCTCGGAGATGGCGTCGTCCTCATACGTGGCCGCCAGGGCGAGGTGAAAATACGCCTGCGCCCGATTGCGTTCCTCGGTGGCTGCCGCGGAATTGTCCCCGGCGGCGTTCGCGCTTGCGCCGGCTGGAGGGCTCGCGGGCTGCGCGGCTGCGGAAGGCGTCTTCACCGCGTCCGGCTGCGTGGAGGGCGTTGCGCTTGCCGGCGGGGTCTTCACCGGCGCGCTTTGTGCGTACCCCAGGCCGGCAGTGAAAACGATAAGGATGGCCGCGGTAAAGGCGAGCCGCATGATCGGCAAATGGTTGATTTTTCTCATCATCCAGGGATTCCGCGCCCTCTCGGCCCGTCCTGGGCATTAACCGCATCAGAAACGGCGAAGGGAAAGCGCAGGCAGGGAGTTCCGAGCAGCTCTGCCTGCTGTTACAGACGATTTTACGCGTCATTTGTCGCGCGTGCGCGCCACGAGGCCGGAATTTCTCCGGCACGCGCTTTCAAGGCACTATTGCGAAAAGAAGGCTGCTGCGGCAGCCACAATGTACGCGGCTCCCAGGATGGCCAGCCAGCGCGACTGCCGGAAGGCGATGCGCAAATCCTTAGGTTTCGAGAACCATGGCACCCACAGCGCGGCCAGTTCACCCAGCGCGTCGGCAACCCGTTCCAAGAAGCGCGGGACCAATCCAAATGTAATCAGAAGGATGCCGACGAGGGCGGAGCCCAGGGCCTCAAAGAGGGGATTCATTCTTCCATCATAGCGCGCGCGTCAACACGTTCAGTCCCTCGCGGTTCAGTGCCGGAAATGCCGAATCCCCGTAAACACCATGGCAATGCCCAGCCGGTCTGCCGCAGCGATCACGTCCTGGTCCTTCACGCTTCCGCCGGGCTGGATCACGGCTGTCGCCCCCGCCTGCACCGTTGCCTCCAGGCCGTCGGCGAAGGGGAAAAACGCATCCGACGCCGCTACGCAGCCGCCGAGCGGCAAGACCGCCTTCATGGCCCCAAAGCGCGCCGCGTCCACGCGGCTCATCTGTCCCGCACCCATCCCCAGCGTTTGCCCATCGCGCGCGTAGACAATCGCATTCGACTTCACGTGCTTGCAAACCCGCCAGGCAAAGAGCAGGCTGCGCAGCTCCTCGGCCGTCGGCGGGCGCCACGTCACAACGTCGAGCTCGCCCTCGGTCACGCGTCCCGTGTCCGCGTCCTGCAGCAGCAATCCGCCGGAGATGTGCTTCACCACCGGCCGCGCCGGCGCCGCTTTCACTTCCACGAGGCGCAGGTTCTTCTTGGCCGCAAACCGCTCCCGCGCCTCGGCCGTGAATCTGGGCGCCGCAACCGCCTCCACAAACAGCTTGGCCATGGCCTCGGCGGCTTCGCCGTCCACCTCGCGGTTGACACCGATCACGCCGCCGAATGCCGACACGGGATCGCATGCCAGCGCCTTCTCGTAGGCTTCGCGTAGGCTTGCGCCCGTGGCTGCGCCGCAGGGATTGGTGTGTTTGACGATGATCACGGCCGTTTCCTCGAACTCTGTGGCCAGCTCCCAGCAGGCATCGAGGTCGACGAGGTTGTTGAAGCTCAGTTCTTTGCCCTGCAACTGTTGAGCACCGGCCACACCGAGCCCCGAACTATCTGCATAGAGCGCCGCCTTCTGGTGCGGATTTTCTCCATAGCGCAGCGTCTGCTTGCGGGGCAGATTGATGCGCAGGGTCTGCGGCAGCGCCTCGGCCTCGAACCCAGTTCCGCTGGGCGCGGCCGGTGCATGTGCTTCGGACGCTTCTTCCATTCGTTCAAGCGTGCCGGCGATTGCCGCATCGTAGGCTGCCGTCAATGCAAAGGCCTGCTTGGCCAAGCGCCAGCGCGTGGCGCGGCCGAGCGATCCTTTCTTCGCCTTCAACTCTTCGGCGAGGGCGGCGTAGTCGCTTACGCGGGTCACGATGGCCACATCTTCAAAATTCTTGGCTGCCGAACGCACCATCGACGGGCCGCCGATGTCGATGTTCTCAATCAGGTGTCCGAAGGCCACGCTCGGCTGCGAGGCCGTCTTCTCGAAGGCGTAGAGGTTCACCACCACCATGTCGATGGGCGCAATTCCGTGGGCTTTCACCGCGGCTTCGTGCTCGGCGTTCCCGCGAATGTAGAGCAACCCTCCGTGCACCTTGGGATGGAGGGTCTTCACTCGCCCATCCAGCATCTCCGGGAATCCTGTGAGCTCGCCGATGTCTTTTACCGGCAAGCCAGCCTCGCGCAGCGCCCGCGCCGTGCCGCCGGTCGAGATCAGCTCCACGTGAAACTCTGCGAGCGTCTGCGCAAACTCCACCAGGCCCGACTTATCGGTCACGCTCACCAGCGCCCGCCGTATGGTTTTTTCGTCTCCTTGAGAACCCACGCCTGCTCCTCGTTTTCCCTGGCTTCCCTGAATTCTGCCGGGTGTTGCACAAACAGAAAGCGATCCACCTTCAGACTACAACCCCGCGCTCCGCGCCTGCTCCGCCGGTGTTCAGTAATCGCCTGCGGGAGTTACCCTTTGTTGACAACCGGTCAATCGAAAATGCATTAGAGTGGAGCTATGGGAAGCCAGTCTCCCGCTTTTCCACACCTCCACCAGGATCATCTCCCTGCCGCCGAGGCAGCGGCGGAGTATGTCCCCGCGGATGCCGCCTACGCGGCGCCGCAGCCGCGCGCACGCCGCCGTCCGCTCTGGGCCTCCGCGCCGGCCACCTACCTGCTTGTCGGCATCAACTGCGGCGTCTGGCTCGACATGGTCGCCCACCACGTCAGCCCCTGGATGCCTACGGTGGCCCAGCTCATGCACTGGGGCGCGGACCGTCCCAGCAACGTCCT
>JASHTS010000215.1 GCA_030040425.1 Acidobacteriaceae bacterium
GCAGGACCCCCTGGCCGACGAGGGATGGATGCAGAAGCCGGACTGGCACTGCATCGGGGCCTACCAGGCGCACAACGTGGAGATCGACGGGCTGACCTGCATCGTCCGCTCGCGCACCTGGTCGATCCAGATGAAGGACTCGACCGGTTTCCGCTTCGACGACCTGCGCGTGCTGGGCGCGGATTCCGGGAACGCCAACCAGGACGGGATGGACTGGCTGGGCGGCGGCGACACGGTGGTGCGCGACTCTTTTTTCCGCGCCTCCGACGACGACCTGGCGATGGAAGGCAACTGGGACGGTTACACCGATGCCGACCTGGTGAGGCCGGGGAACGACGTGACCCAAGTTCTGGTCGAAAACAGCGAGCTCTCCACCAGTATTTCAAACGTTGTGCGCATCGGATGGCCGCAGAAGATCTTCAATTCGAGCGGATTTACGCTGCGGGACTCAGACATCCTCCATGCGGGCATCGGCGCCTGCGGACAGAGCTTCGCGCTGTTCGGTTTCTGGGGTGCGGAGGGGGCGAGCGGCACGCATACCGGCATGCACTTCGAAAATCTCCTCCTCGACAACTGGTATTCGCTCGCGCAGATCGAGCAGGAGCAGCCGGCGATACAAGGGGTGACGTTCAAGAACATCTGGGCGCTGGGGCAGCCGCCGCTGGTGCCCTCGACGATCACGGGCGACGTGGCGGGCGTGACCTTCGACAACGTGAAATATGGGCAGGCGCGCGTGAACTCGGTTGCAGCCCTGCCGCTCGATGTGGAGGGCGGCGCGGCGCAGCCGCAGTTCGTCGCGGTGCACACGCCGAGCGCGGCATTCACGTTTTCACCGCAGGAGATCACGCCGGGCGAAAAAGTCACGTTTGCCGCGCAGATCATGCCGCACGCGCGCTACACGTGGCTCTTCGGCGATGGGACGCGGGCACATGGGCGGGTTGTGCGCCATCGATTCCCCGATGCCGAGGGAACGGAACTGGACGGGCGCAACGGCGCGGGGCGGTTCCGCGTGCTGCTGCACGTCGCGGACAAGGACGGTCACCAGGACTGGGCCGAACAGGACGTGGTGGTGGTGAGCGCGTGGAAAGCAGCGGCGCACGTCGCAAACGCATTTGAGGCCGGGCTCGCGTACCGGATCTTTCCCGGCACGTGGACGGAGCTGCCGGACCTCACAACGCAGCAGGCGGCCCCTCCGGCGGCGCAGCCAGCGATCTTGACCGGCACATCGCCGGGAATTGAGGCCGATGCCAAAGGATTCACGCGCTACGCGGTGGTGTGGGATGGATTATTGAATGTGCCCGCGGACGGCGGCTACTCGTTTGCGCTGATCAGCCGCGACGGCGCGCGGCTGGCGATCGACGGTGAGGAAGTGGCCAAGACGGGCCCGGAGTTCGCGCAGGTGTGCGGCTCGCCGGGCAACGCGGCGCGCTATGCCGCGGGCGCCATCGGCTTGCGCGCGGGCAAGCACGCGCTGCATATCGAAGGGCTGCATGAGGAGAGCGGAGGCGTGCCGGTGTTGCTGTGGCAGGGACCGGGAACGGCGATGACGCGCGTGCCGGAGGCGGCGTTCTCGCATTAACAGAGATCAGAGGTTAGAGATCAGGGATCAGGGATCAGGGAACAGGGATCAGAGATCAGGGATCCGAGGCCCGCAGGAAGCACCCGCTCTGGAACAGGAGCTTATCGCGGCGCGAATGCCGTGAATTCTATTTCAGTCTGCCCTATTTCCCTATTTCCCTGTTCCCTATTCTCTGCTATTTCGGCAGCTGGGTTACGTCCCAGCCGCCGCCGAGGGCGCGGACCAGGCCGACGCTGGAAGCAAACTGCCGGCTCTCGATGTCGATGGCGGTGCGCTGATTCTCGAGGAGCGTGGCTTCCGCGGTGAGCACCTCGAGATAACTGGTGACCCCGCCTTTATAGCGCGCATTGGAGAGATCGAAGGCGCGCTGCGCGGCGGCCACGGCCTGCGCCTCTTCGCTCGACTCCTGCTCGAGAATGCGCAAGCCGGAGAGCTGGTCTTCCACGTCTTCAAAGGCCGAGAAGATGGTGTTGCGGTAAGCGTCGGCCTGGGCCTCGTAGGTGTGGCGGGCCTGGCTGGTGAGCGCGTGGCGCTGGCCGGCGTCGAAGAGCAGCTCCGCGGCCTGCGCGCCCAGCGTCCACAGCGAACTCGGCCCCTCGATCCAGGTGCCGGGATTGGTGCTCTCAAAGCCGCCGGTCGCGCTGAGGCTGATGGTGGGATAGTAGGCACTGACCGCAATGCCGATCTGCGCGTTGGATGCGTCGGTGCGCCGTTCGGCGGCGGCGATGTCCGGCCGGCGCTCGAGCAGCTGCGAGGGCACGCCCAAAGGAATCTTCGGCAGCGGCAGATCGAGCGGCGAGGGCGGAATGCTGAAGGTGGAGAGATCGTAGTTGCCGAGGGTGCCAATGGCGTGCTCGTATTGCGCGCGCGCCACGCCGAGGTCGATGAGCTGGGCGCGCACGGTTTCAAGCTGCGTCTGCGCCTGGGCCACGTCCACCTCCGTGGACACGCCGCCCGCGAGGCGCTGCCGCGTGAGCTTGAGCTGCTGCTCGAGATCGGCGACGGTATCGGTAAGCAGCCTGATCTCGGAGTCGAGGCCGCGCAGAGCGAAGTAATCGGCCGCCATCTCCGCGTGCAGGGTCAGGTCAACGTTGGCGAGATCCGCGGCGCTGGCCTGCGCGTTGGCGC
The DNA here is from genome assembly GCA_030040425.1 of Acidobacteriaceae bacterium. Lineage (GTDB taxonomy): Bacteria > Acidobacteriota > Terriglobia > Terriglobales > Acidobacteriaceae > Telmatobacter. The sequence continues at coordinate 2,708 of JASHTS010000215.1, forward strand.
GCGCCTGCTCCACGCTGCGGCGGATGCGGCCCCAGAAGTCCGGCTCCCAGCTCGCTTGCGCGCCCAGGAGAAGATTGTTGGCGTATATCGTGTCGCCCGATTTGAAGAGCGGCTGGTTGGAAGAGACCTTCTCGGGCGTGTCGGAGACGCTGGCGCTGACGGTGGGAAACAGATTGGCGCGCACCACGGCCACCTGGTCGCGCGCGGCCTGGTAGGTTTCTACGGCCTCAAGCAACTGGACGTTGGTGGCGGCAATGCGGTCTTCGAGCCGGTTGAGCTGCGGGTCCTGGTAAATCTCCCACCAGTTGCCCTTGAGCATGCCGTCGGAGGGGTTCGCCGGCTGCCAGCCGCCTCCCTGCGGATTCGGAGGCGGGACCGCGACGGTGGAGGCGCCGGTTTCCTTGTAGGCAGCGGGCGGCGGATACGCGGGCTGCCTGTAATTGGGACCGACGGGCTTGCAGCCGGCGAGCAGAGAGAGAGCGAGCGCGCAGCCAAGAGCCGCCTCCCGGCCCCTGCGCCTGTTTGTCGCGCCCTGCGCCACCGGCTTCATCGCTAGAAACCTCCAGCGGCCTGGCTTCCGGGTTTGACCAGCGTCACTCTTTCGCCGTCGAGGAGCGAGTCGGGCGGGTCCTGAATGACCTCATCGCCCGCGTGCAGTCCGCTGACAACCTGCGCCGTTGCGCCATCGTCGACGCCGATCTGAATGGTCACCAGTCTGGCCACAGCGCCTTGCGCCGAGTTGACGACCGTGCCCACCTGCAAACCTTCCTTGCGGAAGATCAGCGCCGAAGTGGGCACAACGAAGGTAGGTCCTGTGGGCGGAGTCCTGAAGTGCACCTCGGCCAGAGCGCCGGGCATCAACTGGCGATCGCGATTGTCCACGTCTACCTCAACCAGCAGCGTGCGGCTCGCGGGATCGATGGCGTCAGCGGTGCGCACCAGCGTGCCCCAGAAGGTCTTTCCCGGGTACTCGGGGAAGGTGAGCGCGATCTTCATGCCGCGCCTGACGGTCTGGGAGTAGAGTTGCGGCACGTCAGCGTAGACGCGCAGGGTGTCGAGCGCCTGCAAGTGAAAGAGCTCCTGCCCCGCCCCCTCATTGATCAACTGGCCGGTATCGACGTTGCGCGCCGTCACCACGCCATTGAAGGGTGCATAAATTTTCTCGAACGATTGCAGTTCCTTGAGCCGCTGCACATTGGCCTGGGCCGATTTGACGGCGGAGGAAGTCGACGCCGCCTGAGTCACGTAGGTATCCGTGTCGAATTTGGAAACCGCGTTGGAGGCGACGAGGCCCTTGTACCGCTCGGCCTGCACCGAGGCATTGCCGGCATTGGTCTCCGCCGTGGCCAAGTCGGCTTCAGCCTGCGCAAGCTGCTGATCGAGCTCCGGCGTGGCGATGACGGCCAGCAGATCGCCTTTGCGCACGTGCGCGCCGATGTCGTAGTACCAGTGCTCGAGATAGCCGTCGGTGCGCGCGTAGATGGGCGAATCCGTATACGCGGTCACGTTGCCGGGCAACACGAAGTTGTCAACCGGGGCGCCGGGCTGCGCCGGAGCCACGCTGACGGTGGGCGCGGCTGTCTGCTGGGTCTCCTTGGCGAGCACCTGGTCGCCGTGGCGGCGTGTGAGGATGCCGATCACAGCCAGCACCAGCGCTACGGCGACGATTAGGCCCAGGGTCAGCATCGCTTTGCGCCCGGAGACCGGCGCCTGTTCGGGCGCCGAGCCGTGCTCGTGTGTGGATGCAGCGGCAGGCGCGGGCCTCGATTGCGGAGCGGGTTTCGGTTCGTTGGGCTTCGAGGGGTTATTCATGGGAAGCTACTCCGAAGTTTGATCGAATTCGTCGAGGGTTGCGGCATGGGCCTGATCCTGCGCTGCCTCGCGGCGGCGGCCCAGCCAGCCGTGAACTACCGAGAAGAAGACAGGCACAAAAAATAGCGTGGCTACCGTTGCCAGCGCCAGGCCGCCGATGACGGCGCGGCCGAGGGGCGCATTCTCCTCGCCGCCGTCGCCGAGACCCAGAGCCATGGGCACCATGCCGATGATCATGGCCAGCGCGGTCATGATGACCGGGCGCAGGCGGACGAAGCCCGCGTTAAGCGCGGCCTGGCGTGCGTCGCCCACCAGGATTTCCAACTGCTCGCGGGCAAAGCTCACCACCAGGATGGAGTTGGCCGTGGCCACGCCCATGCACATGATGGCTCCCGTGAGCGCGGGCACGCTGAGACGCGTGCCGGTGAGGAAGAGGAACCAGACGATCCCGGCCAGCGCCGTCGGCAGCGCGGAGATGATAAGAAACGGATCGAGCCAGGACTGAAAGTTGACCACGATCAGCAGGTAGACCAGCAGGATGGAGAAGGCCAGGCCGCTGAGCAATCCGAAGTAGGATTTTTCCATGGTATCGCTTTGTCCGCGCAGCATGAAGTGCGAGCCCCTGGGCAGATCTTTGCGATGCTCGGCGACGATTCGTTTCATGGCGCGGGTTACCGAACCCAGGTCGGTTCCCACCACGTTGGCATAGATGTCGATCACCGGTTCGATGTCGTAATGGCTCACGGTGGCCTGTTCGTTTCCGGGGTCGAAGCTGGCCACATTGCCGAGTACGCTGACGGGAGCGGCTGCGCCCGGAGCTGTGGTATTGGCCGCGCCGGGAAGCGACACACCGGCGGAGCCGGGAGCCGCCGTGGACGCGGCGCTGCCCGGCGGCGCCAGGCCGGAGGCGCCGGTGAGAGGCAGGCTCTTGAGTTCGGCCATGGTATCCAGCCGGTATTGCGGCGCCTGGATGGCGATCTCGTAGCTGACGCCGTTGCGCGGGTCGAGATAGAAGTTGGGGCTGGTCTGGAAGCTGCCGCTCAGCGCCACCAGCAGGCTCTGGGCCACATTCTGCTGCGTCAGGCCGAGCTCCCGCGCCCGCGTGCGGTCCACGTCGACGGTCAGGTCGGGATAGTTGAAGGGCTGCTGGATGCGCGCATCGGCTGCGCCCGGCACGTAGCGCACCTCGTTGAGCATCTTTTCCGCAAGGTCGCGATTGGCGTCCTGATCCGGCCCGACGATCTGGATGTCGATGGGAGCGGCAAGGCCGAAGTCGAGAATCTGGGTGACGATATCGACGGGCAGCTCGTAGAACTCCACGCCTGGATAGTCGCGGGCGAGCACCCGGCGCAGCGTGGCGACATACGCCTCGGTAGGATGATGCCTGGCGGCGAGCTGCACCTGGATGTCGGCATCGGACGGGCCGACGGGCGCCGAAGTGCTGTACGAGAGATTCAGGGAGGAGTAGGGAAGGCCGATGTTGTCGATGATTGTGACCAGCTCGTCGGCGGGAATCGTGTCGCGGATGGTCTGGTCGATGTGATCGCAGAGAGCCGCCGTCTCTTCAATACGCGTGCCGGTATGCGCCCGCACGTGGATTTTGAACTGGCCGGCGTCCACCGAGGGAAAGAAGTCCTGGCCCAGCTCGGGCGTGAGCGCCAGCGACGCCAGGGTGATGGCAAGGAAGAGCAGAAGAAAGACGCGGGCGTGATCCACGCAGAGCGCGAGCAGGCGCGCATAAAAGTGGCGCATGCGCTCGAATTGGAATTCGAAGGCGAGCTGAAAACGCACCAGGGGGTTGCGGCTCTTTTTTTTGCGCGCGATCTCCGCGTCGTCGCGCTCCTTGAGCAGGTACCGGGCCATGGTGGGCACCACGGTGCGGGAGAGCAGATAACTGGCAAGCATGGCGAAGACCACGGCCTCGGCCAGGGGCACGAAGAGGTAGCGCGCCACGCCGCTCAACAGAAACATGGGCACGAAGACGATGCAGATGGAAAGCGTGGAAACCAGGGCCGGCGTGGCGATCTGGGCCGCGCCGTCGAGGATGGCCTGCTCGATCTCCTTGCCGGCTTCGAGATTGCGGTTGATGTTTTCGATCTCGACGGTGGCGTCGTCGACCAGGATGCCGACGGCGAGGGCCAGGCCGCCGAGGGTCATGATGTTGACGGTCTCGTGAAGCGCGTAGAGCGCGCACAGCGAGCAGAGAATCGAAAGTGGAATGGACACCGCGATGATCAGCGTGGAACGCCAGCTGCCGAGAAAGACGAGAATCATCACCGCGGTAAGACAGGCGGCCACGATGCCCTCGCGCACCACGCCGCTGATGGCGCTGCGCACGAAGATCGACTGATCGGAGACCGGGGAGATGTGAAGCGCGGGCGGAAGCTCGCCTTTGACGTAGGCGATCTTGTCGCGCACGCCCTTGATGATGTCGAGCGTGGAGGCCGAGCCGGTCTTGAGAATGTTCATCAGCACAGCCCGTTGTCCGTTCACGTGCACGATGTTGGTCTGCGGCGGATAGCCGTCGCGCACGTGGGCCACGTCGCGGATGTAAACCACGGCGCCGTCGACGGTCTTGACCGGCATGTTGTTGAGGGCCTCGATCAGCGACGGGGCGGAATTGGTTTCCACCTGGTATTCGAAGCGGTTGAGCTTGATGGTGCCCGAGGGCGCGATGACGTTCTGGTCGGTGATGGCAGTGACCACGTCGGCCGGCGACAGTCCGCGGGCCTGCAGGGCCTGCAGATTGAGGTCTACCTCGATCTGGCGCTGTTTTCCGCCATAGGGATAAGGTTCCTGCGCGCCCTCGATGGTGGCCAGTTGAACGCGGATGGTGTTGGTGGCCAGGTCGTTCAACTGCTGCTCATCGAGCCCCTGGCCGGAGAGCCCGAGCTGCAGAACGGGAACGCTGGAAGCGTTGTACTGGATGATGAAGGGGGGAACGGATCCCGGGGGGAGCTGGCGGAGCTCCACCTGGCTGATGGCCGTGACCTGAGAGACGGCTTCGCCGATGTTGACATGGGGCTGGAAGAAAATCTTGATTAACCCCACGCCCACCAGAGACTGCGACTCGATGTGCTCCACGTCGTTGACCGTGGTCGTCAATCCCCGCTCCGCCGGGGAGACGATGCGGTCGGCCATCTGCTGCGCCGAGAGGCCGGTGAAGTTCCAGACCACGGTCACAACGGGAATGTCGATGTTGGGGAAGATGTCTCTGGGCATCGATTCGATGCTGAAGAGGCCAAGGATCAGGATGAGGAGCGCGAAGACGACGAATGTATAAGGCCGCCGCAGCGCAAGCCGGACAATCCACATCATAAGGCTGGTACTCGCTCCTTGGCTGGCGTCGGGGCGGCGCGCATTCCCGTTGCCGGGATTCCCCTACGCTCCGTGCTCTGCGCCAATCCCGGCGGCCACTGTCCGGTTCGCGCCGGCTCGCCGGGAGATTTTCACTTCAAGCGATCTGGAGGCGGCGATCTCGACGCCAAACGAACACAGCCGGCAAGCGGCGATTCCCGCAAACGGTCCCGAGCAGGATCGGCGGTCCGGAACCATGCCGCAAGGACATCGACGCATTGGAAAACCGAAACCGCCGGACGGCGAGCCCTGCCATCCGGCCGGCACCGAAATGAATCTACTATGCTAGTCGAAAGACGAGGAAGAAGTACCGGCGCCGAATGCAGGGCGCCGTGTTTCTAAGACGATCCGGTTCGGGGAAAAGATACATTTTCGACCCGGCGCATCCCGCGGTGTGAGAATCCCCGAGGCAGGCTCAGGACCTATGCCGGGGGGGCGGCCCTGTTTCCGGCGCGGGCTCCCGAAGCAGCTCTTCGATGGCGCGGCTGAGGCTTGCAGGCTGCGTGCCCGGCGAGAATCGTGCCGCCACGTGTCCGGTCCGGTCCGCGAGAAATTTCGTAAAATTCCAGGCAATTCGTCCGCGCGAAAGAAAGCCGAAGGTTCCACGTTGTTTGCGCTTCAAAAACCGGTAGAGCGGATGCGCGTGGGCGCCGTTTACCTCGATCTTGGCGAAGAGCGGAAAACTGACGCCGTAGTTTTTCTCGCAGAAGGCGCCAATCTGGGCCGCCGTACCCGGCTCCTGCCGGCCGAACTGGTTTGAAGGGAAGCCCAGCACGGCAAAGCCGCGATCGCGGTATTGCCGATGCAGCGCTTCCAGTCCCGCATACTGCGGCGTGAAGCCGCATTCGCTGGCCGTGTTCACGATGAGAAGCACCTGCCCGCGAAGCTGGTCGAGGGCGAAGGTGCGTCCATCGAGAAGCTGCGCGGAAAAATCGAAGACCGATCGGGCCGGTCCGTTTCTCGGTTCATCCATCGAGATCGGCCCATCCGTCAAGGCAGCCCTCCGGGGTCCCGGTTTCCGGCGGCAGTTTTCCGGGAGGAATTCCTCGCGGAAGCGCGGTGTCCTGTTCGGCACAGGCGCGTCTAACCAGCATACTGCCAAGCGCCGCCAGGAGCGCGCGGGACTTGACTCCGCCTCGTTCCGGCGGCCCGCCTCGTTCCGGTAGACTGGGGGATAGTGCGCAAGCAACGTCGCCGTTCCCCGCTCTCGGCCAAGCCCGGTGGACGAAAAGGAGCGATCGGTTCAGTCCGGGCGCGAAAGCGGCAAGCGCGGCAGGAAGAGTGAATGGGGCGTTGCTCCTGATTGGGTGGAGTCGCCGGCGGCATCCGGGGTTTCGTTTGCATGAATGGGAACGCAACCTCGGGGTGCATGGCCGGAACCCGCATCGAGAGGAGAAACGCGACGGGAAAGGGGCGGTCTCCAAGCCGACGACGACCCCGGGCGGTTGGGGAGTCTCGCTGCCGTCCAATATAATCATCTTTCCTCGATGCAGGACGAGACTTTGAGCAGTGAGGGTGTGCAAATTCATTTCGTGACGCTGAACTATGGACCGCACCAGTACTCTTTGTGCTCCCCGCAGGGCCACAGCCCGGTGACGGTCAGGCACACTTTCCTCTCCCGCGCCGCCCGCATTCTTACCCGAGCGGTGGTGCTGGTCCTGCTGGCTGTCGCCGCCGGAGCCGCGCTGGCGCAAACCCCGCAGACCATCGACGAGATCCGGGTCATCGGAAACCGCCGCATCCCCAAGGAGACGATCCTCGCCCGGCTCTTTACCCACCCTGGCGACACCTATGACCCCGTCTCCATCGAGCGCGACTTCAACTCTCTCTGGAACACAGGCTACTTCGAGGACCTGCGCATCGAGCGCGAGGACACGGAGAAGGGAATCATCCTGAATATCTTCGTGCGCGAGCGCCCCTACATCCGCGAGATCGATTACAAGGGGCTGAATTCCATCACGCAGTCCGACATCCTCGACCGCTTCAAGAAAGAGAAGGTCGACCTGACCGCGGACAGCCAGTATGATCCCACCCGGATCAAGAAGGCCGAAACCGTGATCAAGGAGATGGAGGCCGAGCACGGGCACCAGTTTGCCACCATCAAGACTGAGGTGAAGACCGTTCCCCCGGCCTCGGTGCAGGTGGTCTTCAATGTGAAAGAAGGTCCGGTGGTGAAGGTGGGCAAGATTCAGTTCACCGGAAACACCCATCTGAGCGCGCTTTATCTCCGCCGCTCCATGAAGAACCTGAAGCCCATCGGCATTCCCTACTCCATCATCTTCGAGGACCTCTTCCCGCAGACTTACGACTCGTCGAAGCTCGAGGAAGACACGGAGCGGGTGCGGCAGGCATACCGCGACAAGGGCTATGCAAACGCCGCCGTGGAACAGCCCAAGACGCAGATTCGCGATGAGGGCGGGCTGAACTGGTTTACCTTCCGGCCCAACAAGGGCAAGCGCATCGATATTCTGCTGCCCATCGAGGAAGGAGCCCGTTACCGGTTGGGCACGATTACCTTCTCAGGAGACGTGCAGGGCAGAAACCTGAAGGCTCTCCGCTCCACGTTCGCCATCAAGGACGGCGACTGGTTCAACGCGACCGACATCGGCAAGGGGCTGGACAATCTGAAAAAAGCCTACGGCGCCAACGGCTACATCAACTTCGGCGCCATCCCCAAGCCCATTTACGACGACCAGAAGCATACGGTCTCGCTTGACGTCGACATCGATGAGGGCAAGCAGTTTTACGTTTCGCGCATCGAGTTCCAGGGCAATACCATCACCCGCGACCGCGTGATCCGCCGCGAGCTGCTGCTCGACGAGGGTTCGGTCTACAACTCCCAGCTTTGGGAGTACAGCCTGCTGCGCCTCAACCAGCTGGAGTATTTCGAGCCGCTGCGCGTCGATCAGGACTCGACCGCGATCCAGGATGCCGACGCGGGAACGGTCGAGCTGCTGCTGAAGGTGAAAGAAAAAGGCAAAAACTCGATCGGCATGAACGGCGGCGTGAGCGGCCTGTCCGGCGCTTTCCTTGGTCTCAATTACCAGACCAACAACTTCCTCGGCCTGGGCGAAACGCTCAGCCTGCAGGCCAACCTGGGCTCCATCAGCCGGCAGTTCCTGTTCGGCTTTACGCAGCCGTACGTCCGCAACCGCCCCATCAACCTGGGCTTCCAGATCTTCAACCAGAAGCAGGATTACAACGCCGCCAAGAACTACCAGGCCACCACGGGCGCGTCGCTCAACCTTTCGGCGGCAGAGAAGTCGCTGACGCAGAATTACAACCAGGATTCCGATGGCATGAATTTTTCCATCAGCTATCCGTTGAAGCGGCACGCTTTCCAGCGTGTCGGCTTTACGTACTCCTGGACGCGATCGACGATCACCGCCTTCAGCACGGCTTCCCAGACGTTCTTTGACACCATCGCCTTCCGCTCGGGCGTGCAGTCCTCGAATCCGCTCGCCGGCATTATCAACAGCTACGTCTCCCTCACTTACGCCTATAACACCATCAGCAATCCGCTCCGTCCCCGCAGCGGCAAGCAATACACCGTGGCCATGCAGGCCTCCGGCCTGTGGGGCAACGTGCGCTATATTGAGCCGCTGGTCGCCGCGGAGCGTTTCATTCCCATGCACTACCTGATCCCGTCGGCCAACGGTCGCAATGTGCTCGGATTGCGGGCACAACTGGGCTACGTGGCCGGCTGGGGCGGCGATGTGGCTCCGCCCAACAACCGCTTCTACGCCGGCGGCGAAATGGAACTGCGCGGCTTCGATGTGCGCGCTGCCACGCCTTACGGCTGGGTGCCCACGCGCGTGAACTTCCAGCTCACCAATCCCGACGGCAGTTGCGTTCCCCGCGACGTCAACAATCCTGAAGACGACCAGTGCATCCAGGTGCCGCTGCCGATTTACGGCGTGGCCTCCATCGGCGGCGACACGCAACTGACCACCAACGCCGAGTACCGCATCCCCGTCGTGGGGCCGTTCGACTTCCATATCTTCGACGATTTCGGCATCGATACGGCCATCGACCGCAACCAGCTCAAGCAGAGCCCTGAAGGCTTCGCCTCGCTGACCGCGCCGCTCTACGGCTGCCCGGTCTACAACAACGGGTCGTGCGAAGGCGGAATTCCCGGCTCGATGGTGGGCTTCAAGGAGAACATCCGGCCCATCTCCGGAACCAACCTGGTGCCGCGCATGTCCACAGGCGCCGAGCTTTCCGTGCTGATGCCCATCGTCAATGCGCCCTTCCGGCTGTTCTATGCGTGGAATCCGCTGCGCCTCTACGAGACGCCCTATTGCAACGACGTGATCGTGGGCGGCAAGCAGGGAAGCTGCTCGGCCGAGCTCATCACCCGTTCCATGTTCCCGCCCGGCGGCGCCGGCGACTACACCTACCAGGAGGCCATTCAGGCTTACGGATCACGGTATGTTTTCCGCGAGCCGCGCAAGACCTTCCGGTTGACGGTTTCGACCACATTCTAAGAGCAGGGAACAGGGATCGGGGATCAGGTCGAACGTGGGGGCCGCTCAAGTTTTTGTCGTTGCGGAGTGACCCCGGCGCGGCGCCTCCAAAAGAATTGTGAGTTTGCTGTTGACGGAACGGTCGGCTTGAGGCACTCTTTGGGGGCATGCAGACCCTTGGATTGTCAGGTGAGACCAGGCGCAGCGACGGCGTCCTGAAGAGCCTCTTCTGGCCAACGGTGGACAACGCCTGGGACGTGGATTACCTGGGGCGGCAGGGGCTCGCCATCTGCACGGCGGTTGCTGCAGTTCAGCTGGTGATGGCCTTCCTTGCAGGGAATCCCGTTTACCTGGTGTTTGGCCTTGCGGCCGCGATTGTCTTTCTGCTGGGCGGGCTGGGCGTGCGCGAGGGGAGCTGGCCCGCGGCAGCCATGGTGTTCAGCCTGTACGTTGCCGGCCTCTTGGCCGGGATGGCCAGGGGTCTGCCTCCCGGCGTGGTGAGCGTTATTATCGCGGGGGTGCTGCTCTCGAATTTGCGCGCCACCATTCTGGCCGCCACGTGGAAGCCGGCGGGAGAGGACGAGGACAAACCTGCGCGGTTCAACGAGTCCATCCTGGATTTCCTGACCGATCAGCTCCCGGCCAGGACCTGGCCCGTGCTGCGCTATGTTTTTTACTTTGCAGCCTCCATCTTTCTTCTGCTTATCCTTGCCGGGCTCGTCGCCTTGGCCCTTGCCCGCTTCGGCATCATCCGCATGCCTCAACCCTGAGGCTCGGGTGGTCGGGGAGCATGGATTGCGGCATGCCGGTGCGAGCCGACGGATGCGGCTCCGGGGGGTTTCCGGCAGGGGAAGATGTCGTATAATTTCCGAGTAGTTCCTGGCGCTGATTTGGTTGCCTTGCACCTTTTTCCTGCGCACACCGTCGAAACCGTGATACGCCACCGGTGATCGCTGTGGGCGGGAGAAATCCGCTGAACCCCAAGGCATGGCCAAAGAACCGGTGCGTGCGGAGCAGCGCCGGCCCCGGTGCACGAAGCGCGATTTGCCGGGCAGCGGAAACTGGCGAAGGAGTATTTGAATTCGAATGAAGCGCGTGTTTCTAGTTGTTCTTTTCCTTGGCCTGGGATCTCTACTGGCCGCAGGCGCACAAGCCCCCGCAGCGCAAAGGCCGGTATCGGAAGCCCATGAGGCGGCCCAGGCGCACGATGCCGCTCTCCCGACCAAAGTCGCCGTGATTTCATTTCAGGCAGCCGTGGGTCAGACGAACGAGTTCCAGCGCGATTTTGCCGACCTGCAAAAGAAATATGCCCCCCGGGAAGCCTCGCTCAAGTCGCTCAACGACGAGATCGACACATTAACCAAGCAGCTCCAGGCGCAGGGCTCCACTTTGAGCGACGACGAGCGCGAAGCCCGCGCGCGCGCCATCGACGAAAAGAAGAAGCAGCTGGACCGGGATACGCAGGATGCGCAGGGTGATTTTCAGTCGGACATGCAGGATCTGCTGAACAAGTTGGCGGGCAAGGTGGGCGCGGTGATGACCGACTACGCCCAGAAGCACGGTTATACCCTGGTGCTCGACGCCACCGAGCAGCAACAGCAGGCGCCCACAGTGCTCTACGCGCTGCCATCCACCGACATCACCAAGGCGGTGATCGACGCGTATAACGAGAAGTCGGGCATCCCCGCTCCGCCTGCGCCGGCTGCGGCGACTCCCGATGCGCCCAAGCCGTCCACATCCCACTAGGACCGAAGTGCCTCCCCGGACCCCGCTCGCGAGCGGGGTCTTTTCGCAGGCGGACTTTGCCGGTTTGCATGGAAATCTCTAAGAATGCCGTATAATCCCCTCTAGTCCCTGCTGGCGTTTCCATCCGCATCTTTTTCTTCTCTTTGCCGTTCCGGCATAGGGGTCCCGCAAAAAAGATTCGCGAGGTTGCTGGAAGAGACATCGGCGCGCGGCAGCGTCTAAGAGACGAGCCGCTCAGGAAAGTTGAAGGAGTTTTCAAACCCAATGAAGTGTTTGCTTGCAACCACCCTTACGCTGGCCTCGGGAATGGTCCTGAACGCCGCTGCCCAAACGCCGGCCGCGCCGGCTGCACCCTCGGGACCGCCCCCCGCTGCCGAAGCCGCGCCCGCTCATCCTGCGGGACCGGCAAAGATCGCCGTGATCGCTTTTCAGGTGGCCGTGGCCCAGACCAACGAGGGCCAGCGCAATTTTGCCGATCTGGAAAAGAAATTCGATCCAAAGCGCCAGCAACTGAAGGCGCTCAGCGATGAGATCGATAGCGAAACAAAGGACTTGCAAACCAAGGGCGCGACGCTGACCAGTGCCGACCGGGAGTCCCGTTCCAAGGACATCGACACCAAGAAAAAGCAGCTGGATCGGGATGCCGAGGATGCGCGTAACGACTTCCAGCAGCAGATGCAGGATCTTTACCAGACGCTCGCTTCCAAGGTCTACGACGTGATGCAGTCCTACGCCGAACAGCAAGGCTACACACTGGTTCTCGATATCTCAGAGCAGCAGTCGCCGGTGCTTTTTGCCAGCAACAGCACCAATATCACCAAACAGGTGATCGAAGCCTACAACGTCAAGTCGGGCGTGCCCGCTCCTCCGCCGCAGTCGGAGAGCGATGCGCCCAAACCGGCCGCTCCGGCCGCTCCGGCAGCGCACTGATTTAGAGGCAATCTAGTTGAGAGACGGGCGCAAGCGTTGCCACTGAGGCTCGCTTGCGCATTTGCTTTGAGCAGGTTACAGAATCTCAGTCGAAGGTTGCTCCGGAGAAATGGCTCCAAAGCGCCATTTCGAGGCTGTTCCTGTGGAAAAAATTGTGGATTGCGGAGTGAAACGCAGCGATTCCGGGGCTTTTTCTTCGCTTGCCAAGCTGCGGCAGATTCTGATAGACGAGACAACTGGCTTTATTTTCAATAAGTAACCGAAGCATCCTGCGCCCCAGATTGGACCACTCCTGTGTTTGCTGTCACAGCGCTCTTTCTGGGAGCTTTCCACAATCGCCGGTAAAAATTCTATGACGGCCGTATCCAGAGGATCAAGGGCGCCGGCCTCATTTTTGCTGGTCTTCGCCGACCCGCAGGACGGCCAGGAAGGCCTCCTGGGGGATATCGACCTTGCCAATGCGTTTCATCCGCTTCTTGCCTTCCTTCTGTTTTTCAAGCAGCTTGCGCTTGCGGGTAATGTCGCCGCCGTAACACTTGGCGAGCACGTTCTTGCGCAGTGCGCTCACAGTTTCACGGGCCACGATTTTTGACCCGATGGCAGCCTGGATGGCCACCTCGAACTGCTGGCGCGGGATGAGCTCGCGCATCTTCGAAACCAGCGCCCGGCCGCGCTCGTAGGCGTGGTCGTGGTGGACGATGATGGAAAGCGCGTCGACAGGTTCACCGGAAACGAGCACGTCCAGCTTGACCATGGGCGACTCCCACTCGCCGGCGAGCTGGTAGTCGAGCGAGGCATAGCCGCGCGAGATGGACTTCAAGCGGTCGTAGAAGTCGAGGACGATCTCATTCAACGGCAGCTCGTAGGTAAGCATCACGCGCGTGGGCGTGACGTATTCGAAGTTGATCTGCTTGCCGCGCTTTTCTTCGACCAGCTTGAAGATGCCGCCGACATATTCCTCGTTGGTGAGAATCTTGGCAGCGATGACCGGCTCGCGGATGGAGGCGATCGACTGCGGCTCGGGCCAGCGCGAGGGATTGTCGACCTCGATGTCGTTCCCGTCCGTCAGCTTGATGTGGTAGCGGACGCCGGGGGCGGTGGTGATCAGGTCGAGCTCGTATTCGCGCTCCAGACGCTCCTGGATGATCTCCATGTGCAGCAGGCCGAGAAAGCCGCAGCGGAAACCGAAGCCGAGGGCCACGGAACTTTCCGGCTCGAAGAAAAACGACGAATCGTTGAGACGCAATTTTTCGAGCGCATCGCGCAAAAGAGTGTGCTCGTGCGAATCCACGGTGTAAAGACCGGAGAAGACCATAGGTTTGATGTCTTCAAAGCCGGGCAAGGCGTGCGCCGCGGGGCGCGCGTCAGCGGTCACGGTGTCGCCGATGCGCGTGTCGCCCACGTTCTTGATGGTGGCGGCGAAGAAGCCCACTTCGCCCGCGGAGAGCTCGCCGATCTCGACCGGCTTGGGGCTGAGCACGCCCATGGATTCGATCTCGTAAGCTTTCGCATTCGACATGAGACGAATGCGCTCGCCCTTGCGCATGGCGCCCTGCATTACGCGCACCAGCACGATGACGCCGCGGTAGGCGTCGAACCAGGAGTCGAAGATGAGCGCCTGCAGCGGCGCCTCGGCGTCGCCCGTGGGCGGCGGAAGCCGATGGACGATCGCTTCCAGAACGTCGGAGACGCCCTGGCCGGTTTTGGCGCTGACCGGGATGGCATCCGTCGCATCGAGACCGACGGCCTGCTCGATGGCTTCCTGTGTCCGCGTGATGTCGGCGGAGGGAAGGTCGATTTTGTTGATGACGGGGATGATCTCGAGGCCGTGGTTGATGGCGAGGTACGCGTTGGCGAGGGTCTGTGCCTCCACGCCCTGGGTGGCGTCGACCACAAGCAACGCACCTTCGCACGAGGAGAG
>JASHTS010000029.1 GCA_030040425.1 Acidobacteriaceae bacterium
TCTGCGGATCATAAGCGCCTCTTAAGGAAACGGGAGTTGGGGCGATCCTGAACGGGACCGCGCGCTGTTTTGCTCTAAAGGTCGCATCCTGAGCTGCAGAGGATCACGAAGAGAACCCATTCTGCGGGAAGGAGGACGATCATGCTTGCGACTTTCGTGGGCCAGACGACCAGGTTTTTTGGAAGACTGTTGAGCCGGGCGTGGCGTCTGGGGGAGTCTTCCAATTCGAGCTTGATTCGATTGGCCACAAGAACCTCTTTCACGCGCGGCTCCGTTTTCCCCTGGCGGGTTCGAGACCTGCCGTTCCGGATCCGGATCACCTTCGCCTCCATCAACGTTCCGGCATAGATTTCTGCTCCTCCTTTCACAAAAACGTTATGGACTACGCGCAACGTCAAAGTCGAGCCGATGGTCGCGTTCGCCCACGCAGCCGGATCGACCGGGGCCAGTTCGACCCACCAGTCGAAAGGAGCGACCGATAACCCGTAGAGCGGAGTGGGTATCCCCGGCAATGTGAAGAATTCATCCGTCAAATCCGCCCGGTTGATCGAGCTTCTGTACGCGAAAACTGTTTCCGAAGGCATTCCTTCGCAGGCCGGCTCTTCTGCCGCGGCAATCTGCTGCGCCGCCAGCAGCGGCGTAAGCAGGAGGCAAAGTGCGGATGAAGCAGTTTTTCGCATCATGACGTTCCTCTTAGCGAAGGTGCGCGAGCCGGAACACCGGATTCGCGTGCCAGCCCGGCAGCGGTATCCGGCCGATTGCGAATCCGCGCGTGTTATAAGCAAAGCCGTCCTCCTGCGGGCGTGGCAGGAACGCGAGCGGCGCGCCGATGGCTCCTACGACGAGAGCGCCGATCGCGCCCGCCCGCGCGGCGTCTCCGGCGTCCGTGGTTTGCGTGGCGATAATGCCCACGATGAGGCCGCCGCCGATCATCGAGGCGAGCCAGGCGGGATGGTAGTTGCGCTCGGGCTGCTCGAACCGAGCGCCATTTTGTGCGGGCGCATCGAGATCGACACTCTGCACGCTGGCGCGATCGAAGCGGTAGCCCACCCCCGGCGGATTTCCCTGCGGATTGCAGAAGAGGTACGCATCGGTCGCGCCGGCGAAGAGGCAGTGCGCGGGCGGAGCATTGTCGCTGCGGACAACGATCGGCACGCCCGGAGCAAGGTTGCGCACACGATCCCACGCCGGATCGGGCGGCGGCGCGGGCGCCGGAGCGTTGGGCAACGATTGCGCGAGGCCGGCGATGGCGGGTGACAGCATCGCCGCCCAAAGAGATGCGATCAGAAATGCCTTCGCGTTCTTCATACACGCCATCGTAGGCAGGCGCGGAGTTCGGAAGACGGGCGAATGGGACAGTTTCCCAGGTGTCACATTACCCGGAGGCCTCGGGTGGAAGGGCGTGCAGCGCTCAGGCGGGTTGAGTGCTCGAGCTGAGCGCAGCTTCGATGCCGCGCAGATGGGCGAACGAGTCGGGCCCGAGCAGGCGAAACACAAGCGGGAAACAGCCTGCGGGCAGCTCGCCTGCCGTGACTGCGTCGCAGACCACGCCGGAGGCGGCTTCGAGGCCGCGTTTCCATCCCGGCCGCGTCGCATCGCAGACCAGCAGGCTCTCCGGCGCAAGGCCCGCGGCGATGAGCATGGTGCGCGCAATGCGCTGGAACTCGCTCCAGCGCGAGGCGATGCCGATGAGATCCTTGCCGTGCTCGGGCAAATAGCGTTGCAGGTGCGATTGCAGCTCGGGAGAAACGGGCTGCACTTTGAGCACCGTCAGCTCCACGCCGGCGGGCAGAATCTGGCGCACACGGACGGCCTTGCTGGGCAGGACTACCGGAGTGGCGCCGGCCAGACGAACCTGATCGTTGCACTCTTCGGGCGTGCAGCCGGTGACGGGCAATGCCAGCTCCTGCTCCATCTCCAGCATCACGATGCGGCACAGCTCCGGGTCGGGTTCGATGAGGAGCCAGCGCGCGGGCGGCTCAAAGGAGAGCCAGCGGCGCAGGCGGGCGCGCAGCAGCGTCTCCGGCGCGCCCAGCTTTCTCGCCCTGGCCGAGAGCTCGCCGATGAGCTGGTCGATGGCCAGCTCCGGCGTAAGCGCGGTGGTGGGCCGCGCGCTGCGCACAAAGACGCCGCTGCCGTGGCGGAACTCGACCCACCCCTGGCTTTCGAGCTCGCGATAGGCCGCGCTGGCGGTGTTGGAGTGGATTTGAAAGCGGCGCGCCAGGTCGCGGGTGCTGGGCAGGCGCGCTCCGGGCAGCATCTCGCGGCTGAGAATGGCGAGCACGATCTGGGTGATCAACTGCTCGCGCAGCGAAACCTCAGCGGACTTGTTAAGCCACAGGCGCATAAAGGCAGTGATCAGTGGTCAGGGGTCAGTGGTCAGGGATCAGGGATCAGGGATCAGGGATCAGCGTTTCAGTGGAAGCCGAAACTAATGGCTATGAGTTTACGCTGCTGTGGCCTCGGCAAGGGAACCCAAGCGGGCATAAACGAGCAGGAGGGCCGCAAGAAGCAGAATGGCGCCGATCACCAGCACGCTGCCTTCGGGGCCGTCAGCGCCGCCGCTCAGCAGCGGATTGCCGGAGGGGCCGGCGCTGAACAGATGGCCCTGCGCGGGAATGCCGCTGTTGGCGGTGCCATAGAAGAAGGTTTCGCTCCAGTCCCACGCGGCATGGCAGCCAATGGCCCACCACGCCGTGCCGGTGACGCGCACGCTGACGCAAAAGACAAAGCCGATGCCGGCGGCGGCGAAGATGCCGATCCAGTTCTCGCCGCCGTTGAAGCTGTGAATGAGGCCGAAGAGCGTGGACGTGACCCAGGCCGCCTGCCAGAATGCACTGCGTGCGGCAGCTTTTTGGTGGAGAGCGAGGCAGGGGAAGAGACCCAGCAGCGCGACCACGTAAACGCCGGGCGCGTCCCTGGGCGCCTGGGCGAACGCATAGGCGCAGAGAACGATCTCCAGCGCAAGCGCCCACCAGAAGTTGAGGCCGCGGGTGAGCGTGAATTGGAGGTAGCCGCGGAAGAGACCCTCCTCGACGCAGCCGACGAGCAGATAGGCGCAGGCCCAGAGCGCGGCATAGCGGAGCGCGCTGACGCCGCCCAGCGCAGCCGGGCCGAAATGCAGCCATCCGCCCACGCGCAGCGCGCCCACCAGCGCCGAGAGCGCCACGAATCCCGCGGCGAAGCCTGAAAGGAAATGAGCCACGGGCCGCGGACCGGCGAGGTTGTAGTCGAGCAGGCGGCGCTGCTCGACCAGGGCCATGAAAATCCCGGCGGCGATCATCGCCAGAAAGGGAATCAGCTCGACGAGGGCCACCGAGCCGGCGGAGAATCCGTTGTTCTCATTGACCAGATGGACGCTGACGAAAGCCGTGCCCACCACCAGGCGAAAGCAATAGAACAGGCAATAGGCGAGCACGATCGACCAGCCGGCGCGCAGCCCGTCCGGCCCGGCGAAAACCCGGTAAAGTCCCCGGTTCTCCGGCGCCGGCGGTTCAGGAGGGACAACCGGGCCGGGAGTTGTGCTCATGCAACAACATTCTACGGCGGATGAGGAACCGCCACGCTTCGGCCCTTTCGCCGGGCGTCGAACGACGGCCACAGGAAAGCGGGCCTTAAAACACGCCGGCCCCGGAAGCTCATCGCTCTCGGGGCCGGATCTCTCTTGCCGCGAACATGCGTTATTCCTTCTCGGCCGGAGGATTGGCCACGGCAAGATAGTTTTTCACAGTGAAGACCCCCGGTACGCCATTGGCGCGCAGGAAGGCGACATTCTTGTCCGCAACCGTATCGACCATGCCGAAGAGCTCGACGTTTCCGTTCTGCACGGCAATGCGGATGGGCGCGGCCGGATCGATCGCGTAGCGGTTGAGCGACGGGAAGCCGTAGACGGCGCGCGCGACCTCGATGCGAATGCGGTTATCCAGGGGAGACGGCGGATCGACCTGGATCTGGTCGACCACATTCTTGACGCCCGGTGTGGTTGCGGCCAGGGTCAGCGCGGAGTCCTTGCTGACGGGGTCCAATGCGTAACCGCCCAGCGTGGCCACGCCGTTTGAAACCTTGAGCGTGATCGCGTCAAAAACGTTGCCGTAGCCCACGCGGTCGTAGGCGAGCTTTACTCCGAGCTTCTTTTCAAGTTCGCTGTCCGAGATGCTCGCGCCGGCTACCTGAATGGAGTTGTTGACGGCCGTGACTCCTTTGGCCTTCATCACGCGCTTCGCTGCGTCGATCCGGCTCTGGTAGAGCTCCACGGTTCCAGTGAGCGTAGCCACGCCGTTCTCGACCGACACGCTGACGTTCTTGAATTGCTTCCCGTTCAGGCGTGCGGCGGCGCCGCTGGTGATGGAGTTTTGATTGGCCGGCTGCGCCGCCGGGCTCCCGGCCTCGAACCCTGACGCCAGCGACATCTGGGGAAGGCACAGGAGAGCCCCGGCAAGCGATGCAACCAGGGTGAAGTTCCTCAATTTTCTTGCGGCTTTCATGCCGAATCTCCTTCCAATGGGACGAAAAATCCGCCGGCGCCGGATCGGGGGGTTGGCCCGCTCGCATCCGCCGGACATCTCTAAGAACACGGAATTGCGGCGCGGGTTGCGCGGCGCTAAGCGGCGAAGAAAGAGGGTTATGGCCGAGATTCGCCTTGCGGGAGAGCGGCGCGCGCGGGCCTTCCCGGGACAACTTGCACGGGGCTGCCGTTCATCTGAAGCTTCGCGGGGTAGAGGATGCGCTTCATCGGCTGCAAGCTTCGGTTTTTCTCCCGGCGAGTTCCTGCCGCCACGGCTCTCGCCTTCTTCCTCCTGTTGACGGGAATGCGCGCACAGCCCATTCCGGCGACCTACAAGCAAGGGTCGCTGCATGGCTTTCTTCTGCTCAAGTCCCAGGATGGAAAGGTCATCGCGGTGGGCGACCAGATCGACACGGTGCGCGGGGATGAAGTCCGCTCCGAGCTGGTTTTTCGCTTTCGCGACGGATCGATCGACGACGAAGTTGCCTATTTTCGCCAGGGCGGCGTGTTCAAGCTGCTGCGCGACCGCCACGTCCAGAAAGGCCCGTCGTTTCCGCAGCCGCTCGACCTCTCCATCGACACGGCCAAGGGCGAAGTCACCTGGCGGGAGACAAAGAACGGCAAGACCGACACCAAAAGCAAGCACATGGACCTGCCTGCAGACCTGGTGAACGGAATGGTAGCGCTGGCGGCTGAGAACTTTCCCGCGGGCGCGTCGGAGTTGAAGGTCTCCTATCTCGCGGTCGATCCGAATCCGCGCATCGTCCAGTTTTCCTTCAAGCGGGACGGTGAGGACCGCGTGGAGGTCGGCGGCGTCGCCCGCCAGGCGGCGCGCTTCGACGTGCACATTGAGATTGGCGGCGTGGCCGGAGCGGTTGCGCCGGTTCTCGGCAAGCAGCCCGCCGACCTCACCATCTGGACCACGGAAGGCACGGTGCCGGTTGTGGTCAGGACGGAAGGCGCGCTGTATCCCAAGGGCCCCATCTGGAATGCGGAGTTCGCGAGCCCTGTGTGGGCGGAAAACTCAACCGGCAAATAAGCGCGCCGCGCGATGCGTCAGCGGTAGTCCCTTGGGTCTATGCAGCCGTCGTAATCCGCTTTGAGAATTTTTATCCAATCCGTCCCGTTGATGCCGCGCCGGTTCGTGGCCGTAGGGCTCATCGGATAGGCACAGGCTGCTTTGATCCATCTGTTCTGCTGCTTGGACAAGGCCCTAATTTCGTCTGCGACCTCCGATAAATCTTGGTCCTGGGAAAAGACAATTGCCTCATCGTACTCTTTCCTCACCGCTTTCCCAATCACGTCCAAGGCAATTCTTACGTCAATGCCCTTTTCTTCGCCGTGAAGAAAGGTGTGAAGAGATCCATCCGGGAGAGCGACGCTTTTATTCCTATACCGCAGAGGCCGATAAAGGCAACGGCCTTTTTTTGTTACTGGCTCCACTAAGGTCATCAAAGTTGGCCTCAAAGAATAACCCCGCCCGAGAGCCCTTTCGGACAAATCGGACGGGGAGCAATTACGTTGTTTAGATTACATAAAGTTTGTGAAGGTCTCAAGCCAAATCCCACGCAAGTCGCAGGCGCCCCTCTGCTGCCTTTGGCCATTTTTCCAATCGCATTCAGCGATACCGCCGAGTGTTCTTGATGACCATGGAGAAGACGCCGGACTCGTCGCGCGCAACAACAACCGAGAGATGGCGGTTGATGGCCACTTCTGCCTGCAGCAACTGCTGGCCGGTGGTGTTCACGTCGGTGGCGTAGGTGAGGGTGACGTTGCGGCCGATCTGTTCCTGCACCGTGATGCGCGAAGTGGAGTTGCCGAAGGCGCCGAGATAGTTGGGATCGATCTTGACCGAACCGGCGCCGAAAAGCTTTTGAATGCGGCTGCTCACGGTGGCGTTGAGCGCGCCGCCGAGCAGGGCGTCGGTGGAGGGGCTGTTGAGCGCCTGCTCCTGCTGCTGGGTGTAGAGGCGTTGCTGGCTTTCCGTGTGGCCAAGGGCGAGCAGCGCCAACACGTCGGCCTCGGGCAAGGGCGGGTCGCTGCGATAAGTGACCGCCATTTTGTCCGGCGACCCGTGCAGGCCGAGGGTAATGTCGTAGTCCTCCACGTGGGCCGTGGCCGTGAGATCGATGACCGGCTCGATGCGGACGGGGTTGGTGAAGTCGATCTCGCCGCGCTGCAGCTCGTAGCGCGTGCCCGCGATCACGGCGCTGCCCTCGGTGACGGAGACGCTGCCCAGCAGCGACGGCGTGGCGAGGGTGCCGCGCAGGCGCAGATCCACGTCGCCGGCAAGCTTGGCAAAGGCGTTCTGGAAGTTCAACTGCGGCGAGGAAACGATGTGCACGTCGAGGCGGACGTGGTTCGAGGGCGCGTCCGGCGACGTAACCGGACGCACGGCGGCGGCCTGCGCGGCCAGAGCGGCGAGGTCGAGGTCGGGGCTCGCCGTAAAGCGGGTGATGAGCACATTGCCCGAGAGCAGCAGGCTGGTTTGCGTGCCGTCGAGACGCAGCGTGGCGTCGGCGAGCGAGCTCACGCCCTGCGGGTAGCGGATGCGGATGCCCTTCCCGGTGACGGTGAGATTGGCGTATATCCCGTGCTGGTAGCTGAGCGAGCCGCCCACGCTCAGCAGGCCGCCACCGCTCATGGCCGTGAGCGAGACCACGTTGAGCCGGTTCTGGTTGAACTCCAGCGTGCCGTGCAACTGGCTCAGGCCGTTGGGCAGATCTTCAAGCGACAGCGAGCCGTTTTCGAAATCGATGCGGCCGCGCAGCGCCGGGTTCTTGAGCGTGCCGTGCGCTTCCACTTGAAAGCTCGATGTTCCGTTCGCCGTCAGGTCGGGATCGAGGGTTTCGGCGAGCTTGAGATTGACGGAGCCGCTGGCCGCGAGATCGAGCGAACGCGCGCCCTCAAGATCGAGGCTTCCCTGCGCGCGCAGGTCGGTGCCCTCGCCGGTGATGTGCACGGGATCGAGATGAATGCGCCCGTCCGCGAGCGTGGCGTGGACCTGGCCCTCGCTGGCAAGATGCACGCCGGACAGCGTGACGGCAAGTTCCTGGAGCCGCGCCTCGCCGTGAAGCTGGTCCGGGCGGCGGAGCGGCCCGGCCACGGTCACGGCGCCGGCAAGAGCGGATTCGCCGTTGATTGCCTGAATGTGGGCGAGGCGCAGCAAAGCTCCAATGTCGAAGCGGGAGAACTCGAGCTGGGCCTGGGTCTGGTAATCGCCGTTTGTCGCCGTCCGGCCCTCGAGCGAGAGCGCCGCGCCTTCAAAGTGCGTCGCCAGAGTGTAGTCGAGCGTCTGGCCCGCGGTGTGCGCGCTGAGAAACAGGTTACCCATCTCTTTGCCGCCCAGCGCGAGCGAAGTAATCTCCGCGTGGCTTTCGAGCCGCGGATCGTCCAGCGTCCCGGAGCCGCTGAGCGAGCCGTTCAGCGTGCCGGCGACGTCCACGTCTCTGCGCCGCAGCCAATCGATGCGGGCAATGTCGATGCCGGCGGTGGAAGCCTGCAGGCTGAAGACGCCGGTCCGCTGATCGTAACTGCCCGAGCCATTCACATTGCCGGCGGGCGCGGCGATGGCCGCCGAAGAAACCTTCCACATCCGGTCGGCCAGCGTGGCCTGTGCGTGCACGTGCGCCACGGGCTCGCCCCAAAGGCTGCCGCCTTCGAGCTCCACCCAGCCCGAACCGCCCAGGTTGCGCACCGTTCCTTCCGCCTCAAACTGCGCGTTGCATGTGCCGGTGACGGGCAGGCTGCGCGCGAGGAACGGTTGCACGTCACCCATATTGACGTGCGAGGCCTGCGCGTGGAGGTGCATCACGGAATCGGCGCTGAAGCCCGGCGCGTCGCCCCCGGCCGCGTCCAGCGTGCCGCCGAAGGCGATGCGCATGGGGCCGCGCGCGGCGAGCGCGTGCAGCACGGCGATGCGCGAGGAAGCATAGCTGCCATCGGCTTCGAGCGAATCCAGGCGGACAAGATGCGTCGCGCCGGGGGAGCCGTTCGCGGGCGCACTCGTTCCGGCCGGCATTTCGAGAGCCAGGTTGGTTCCCTTCAGTTCTCCGGCGAGGCGCGGCTTGACCAGCGACCCGGCCCAGGTTCCGGTGAAATCGGCCTGGCCGGCGAGCGAGACAGGCAGCGCCGCCGCGCCGGTTTTTCCGTTGCGGCGGAGCCCCAGCGCGCGCAGAACCGTATCGAACTCGCTGAAGTCGCGGGTATGAAGATCGACATTGAGCGCGGTGGGACTGGTGAGCGGATAGGCCCCGAGTTGGCCGTGTGCGTCCAGCGCGCTTTGGGGCAGGCGCAGCTCGAGCTGGCGTACCTCCACGGAGCCGTTGCGCTGGGTATAGGTGGCGTCAATCGTGCCGCCGGCCGGCGCTTCCTGCGCCTGCGGCGCGGGCGCAAGCGGCGAAAGATCGAGCTTCGCGTCCACGGCGACCGTATTCGCATCGCCCTTCACCCAGGCGGCGTTGGCCGTACCGTTCACAAGCGATGACACGCCCAGCCGCTGGAACGGCGCCTCGCTCACCATGTCGAGCAGCGTGTCGAGAGAGACGTTTCTGAAATGGGCGGCGACCTTGCCGTCGACGGGAATCGTCAGCTCGGCGAAGTTCGCAGCCGTGCGCACGGCAGCGGCGCGGCGGCCTGGGGCATGCACGGCATGCGGCGCGGGTGCGCCCAGGGTTGCGCCTCCGGGAACTCGCGGCAGCCAGTGCGCCAGGTCGACTGTGCCGTCGATGCTCCCTCCCTGATGCAGCTGCGCCACGATCGAAGAGATGAGCAGGCGGTTGGAGTCGGCGTGCACGCGCGCGTCGAGCTGAATGCCGCGCTCGTAAACGCCGGTGCCGATGTACGCGCCGCCGGTTACGTGCACCGGCCCATCGATGCGGAACTCGCCCGCCGCGCCGGCCGCGTCGAGGTCGAGATGGGCGAGCCCCTCCGGCGCATTGGGATAGCCGGTGATCGCCTCGAGCAGGCGCATGTCGAAGTCACCGGCGATCTTCCCTTGCCAAGCGGGCCGCGAGAAATCCTGGAGCGAGCCGGTGATGCGCAGGGTGTGGTCCTGCCCGTCGCGGCTGTGCGCGGTGAGCTCAAAGCTGCGCAGATACGCCGCGGTGCGCGTGAGATCGAGCGTGGCGCGCAGCAGGCCGTGCACCGCGGTCGGCTTGTTTCGCGGCAGGCTGCGGGCCAGGTTCAGGTCGCGCGCACCGGCCTCGACGCGGAAGCTCTCCGATGCGCCGGATTGCGGAGCCACGTAGCGCAGGGCGAGGGAGACCTGGCTGGCCGTGAAATCCAGCGGCGCATAGCGATTCTGGAAATCGAAGGAAGCAGCCCGGTTGTCGTAATCGACCACGCCCTGCTCTACGGCGACGCGTCCGGCGCGGAGGTCGAAGAGCCGGTCGAGAGTGGGCTCGCCCGGTTTGCGCGGCTTGAGCGGGTGCGGCTGGTTGGTCTCCCCGCCGGGATAAACGATCAGATGGATCTGCGGCCGGTCGATCTCGAGATCGTTGAGCAGAATGCGCGGGCTGAAAAAGCCGAGCACGCTCAATTCCACGCGCATGTGGCCGACGCGCGCGTAGGGCGCTTCGCCCGGCGCTTCGAGGCCGTGAATCACCAGGCCGTCCACGTCGGCTTCGAGATCGAGCAGGCGCCAGTGAAACTGGGCGATCTCCACGCGCCCGCCGGTGACGCGCTCGATCTCCGCCACCAGCCGGCCGCGCATGAGATTCTCGAATGCTGCCGAGCTCATGTAGAAATAGGCGCCGATCGCGCTCAAAACGGCGAGCACCACCAGCCCGGCGACGGAGAAGGGGAGATGGCGGAAAAAGAAGCGGCGCAGGCGGCTCCACTCGCGGCGCGGGGGCCGCGCCGATGCGCCCTTTTGCGGAATTGCGCGCTCCTTCATTGGTCCGCTCCTGCAGCGCTCCCGGCCGCCGCCGCAAGCGACGGATCGAGCACTTCCACATCGCCCTCCTTGCGCAGGTTGGCGAGCCAGTCGTCGAAGAGCGCGTTGACCTGCTGCTGCAGCAGGATCTCTTCAATGCGCGGGGCTACCTGTTCGAAGGGCGGCACCGGCTCGCCCGGCGCGTACTGCGGCAGCAGGGTGTCGTTGTAATAGGCGGCGATCTGCTGCTCCGGGATGCGGATGCCGGGGCGGAACCGCTGCTCGATGAAATTCAAAATCTCGAGCCGGTAACGGAGATAGGCCACCACCTGCTCGGAGGTGAGATCGTGGGCGGTGAGAAAAGTCTTCCAGCCCGCGCCGGTGTCGCATTTCTCACGAACGCAGGCGGGGAGCTCGCGGCGAATCTCAGCCAGCCGCGCATCTACCTCCGTTGGCGTGGGTGTGGCAGCCTGCGCGTCTTCCTGGCGGATTTGCTGCTCGATGAGCGTGCGGCTGATCAGTTGCTCGAGCGCCCGCGCGCGGGTGAGGGTGTGGCCGGCGCTGTCGGGATCGAGGACCGCGAGCCGGATCTCGTCGTCGAGGTCGCTCGAAAGAATGACATGCCGATTCACGACCGCCACTACGCTGTCGAGCACCACCGGGACTTCCGGCGGGGATGGCGGCGTCTGCGCGCATGCCGCGCAGGCCGGCGCGCAGGCGAGAAAGAGCGCCAACCTCGCTCCGTGCGCGCGGGCTTTGCCCCTCCGGATTGAGAAAAGGCTGCGCATCAGAAGGCCTGCCCCAGGCTGAAGACGAAGTTGAAATGCGGCGCCTGGCCCACGTAGGGAGACGTGTAATCGGGCGCCCTGGAGTAGTCGATGTTGACGGGATAGATGGGCGGATTCAAGTTATAGCTGAAATCGAAGCGGATGGGCCCGACGGGGGTATGGTAGCGCAGGCCGATCCCCGGCTCGTGGGAGAAGTAATTGAAGCTGCACTGTCCCTGCTTGCCGGTCGAGGTGTAAGGCCCGGATGGAAGCGGATTGGGAACCTGGCTGGCGCCCTCATTCAGCATCCTGCACGTGTCCATCTCCGGCTGGTGAATGCGGGTGGCGCTGATCCAGGCGTCGCCGGCGTTGGTAAAGACGTTGCCCATGTCGTGAAACAGCACGAAGCTCACGGTGTTGCCCAGCCAGGGCAGCGTGGGCGGGGGCAGGCGCAGCTCCGTGCTCTCGATGAGAGTGCCCGCGCCGCCGATGGGAAAGCCGGTCTCGGGATCGCGGGGCCCGGCGGCATTGAAGGGGAAACCGCGCAGCGAGGTGGGCCCGCCGGCATAGAGCCGCTCGGGGAGCGGAATCAGCCCGCTCGAGCCGCCGCCGAAGGCGCGCATCTGCCCGTAGCGGGTGTCGCGAGCGAGCACGAACTTGTCCTTGTCGAAGCCGTAGTAGCTCGAGTTGGAAACGTCGATGCGGTTGAACTCCGCCTGCGCGCCGAAGTCGCGGTCGGAAACGAACTCCTGAAAGCTGGTGTAGGTGCCGCGGTGGGCGTCCATGGGCTGATCGCGGGTGTCGCGAATCCAGGTGATGGAGGGTCCGCCCACGCGCGTGGCCGTGGCCAGCGCAGAGATTTCGCTGGGGTAGACCTGCAGCGTGTCGGCGGCCACCTTTACGCGGCGAAAATTGATCTCGTAGATGAGGGTGTTGGCTTTGGAGAGAAAAGAGCCCGGCGTGAGGAAGCTCTGCGTGAGGCGGATGTCTCCGGAGAGGCGCGAGGCCACGTAAGTGGCCACGTCCTCGCTGTTGGCGTAACCGCCGGAGAAGTTGAAGCCGAAGTTCCGCGCGCCCTCGACATGCGGGATCTGGTAAAGCAGCGTGACGCTCTGCTCGAGCAGGCCGTACGTGCCCTCGATCGACGCCGACTGCTCCCGCCCGAAGAGGCCGTTGCGGGTGATATCGGCCAGCCCGCGCGGGCTTACGCCGGTTTTGCCGTTGGGGCTGCAGGCCACGCCGCCGGCCAGGGCGCCGGCGCAGTTGTTCTGCGGCTGGCCCGTCTGCGCCTCGAAGCCGAAGCCGTAAGTCAGAGTCCAGCGCCGCGCCTCCGTGAGCTGCAGCAGGATGGTTTTGTCGGGCTCGTCGCCGGCGGGGTTCTCCACCGCCGTGTTCACTTCGTTGAACAGCGCGTAGTCGTACAGGTTGCGCTGCGTGTCGAGCAGCGCCGATTGATTCAGCGGGTCGCCGGCATGGATGGTGATCGCCCGCTTCACCGTATCCGGGCGGGTGGAATCGAGCCCGGTGATCAGCACCTTGCGCACAAAAACCTGCTCGCCCTCGTGGATGTCAAAGACCACGTCCGTCTTGCTGGCATCGGCAGACTCAACCTGCTGGCCCACCTCGACCGAGACCTGCTCGAAACCGCGGCTCATGTAGGCAGTGAGCAAAGCATCGCGGTCGCCGGAGAGATTTTCAGGGGAAAGCAACTGGCCGGCGGTGGTATTGAGAAGCGGCTCGAGCGCCTTCGAGTCGATGTGCTCGTTGCCTTCGATCCGCACCGTGCCCACGCGCATCTGCGGCCCCTCGTCGATATGGTAGGTGACGGTGAGAGGGGCCTCTCGGCTTGCGATGGGCGGGGAGTTGGGCGCAGGGGAGCGTTCATCGGCCAGGATCGTCTCCGGCGTGCTCGTCTCCGGGGTCACCTTTACTTCGGCAAAGCCGTTGTTCTGGTAGACGGCTTCGAGCGCGCTCACGTCCGCGGCCACCAGAGATTGACTGTAGGCGCCGTGGCCGTCGAGCGGACCGGCGGGATGCACGCTCAGCAGGGCCATCAGCACCGGCGTATCGAAGTAGCGGTTTCCGGTGATGCGGACGTGCTCCACGCGCCGGCGCGGACCCAGCTCGACATGGAAAACGATGCTCTCCAGGGTGGTTGCCTGCGATTGCTGCTGGTGCGTGACCTTGGCATCGAAGTAGCCCAGCCGCTGGTAGTAGTCGCGCAGGCGCCGGTTGCCCTCGTTGAGCAGGTCTTCGTCCACCGCGCCCTCTTCGTAGACGGGGATGAGCCGCTTGATGCGGTCGGGGCCGATCTTCGCGCCTTCCACATACACTCTCACCACCGGGCCGCGCGTCGCGGCGAAGGTCAGGTTGACTACCTTGGCCGCCGGGTCGTAGTGCGCCGACTCGAGCTTTACGTCCGCTTCCAGCCGGTCCTCGCTCTGGTAGTGCTTCAGCACCCCGTCCAGGGCGCGGTTGACGGTGTCGTGATCGATGTGCGCGCCGGTGCGCAGATGGGCGTAGCGCCGGAAGTCCTCGAGGCTGATGCCGGGCTCGCCGTCGACGATCACGTTGCCCACCCGCGCCTGCGGGCCTGAGGTCACGCTGAAAGCGATGTCCACAAGCTGATTGTCCTGGTGAGGCGTCAAGGCGGAGCGGATGACCGGCTGGTAGTAGCCGTTGGCCGCCAGCGTGGCGCGCATCTGCTCGAGTGCGCGGCTCATCTTCTCCTGGGTGAAGCGCGTACCCGCATCGAGCTGCGATGCGCGCACAAGCTGGGCGTTCATGGTGGCGCCTGTCGCCCCGTAAGCACTCACCACCCCGATGAACGTGCGCGGATGGCCGGTGAAGGTCAGGGCAACCCCTTCGGGCGTCCTTTCCCCTTGCGCCTCGATGGAATCGAAGAGGCCGGTCGCGTAAAGCCGGCGCAGGCTGCTTCTGAGGTCTTCCGCGGCCAGGGGCCTGCCCACGGCGACGGGAAGATGCGCGGCGATGGGGGCCAACCGGGCGTAGGGAACGCCGGAAAAGGAGATATTCGTAACCGGGAGTCCCTCGAGCGAGCGGCTCCCGTTTGCGTCCGGGTCCGGGGATTGCGGCGCAGGCGATGGCGCTGCCACGGCGGCGGACGGGGTGGGGGCGGGTGATTGCTGGCCCCGGCAGGCAGCCGTGGCGGCCAGCGTCCAGGCCAGGCAAAGAAGCGGCTGGAGAGTGCGGCGGCGGGGACGGCACAGGGCTGCAGGCAGTGCATCCAGCCGCCGGGTTCCCTGCCTGTGCCCACAGTCAAGCTCCGTTGCCGGCTTCGTCCGCAAGGCGTTATCTCTCCAAAAAGCGCAGGAAACCCAACCGGGTTCCAGGGCCGCTACCTGCTGGACGGGGGCCGGAGCCGCGTCTTGCGGCGCGGGCGCGGGGTGTGCCGAAGGTCCGCAAATTCTGGTTCTCCGGCAAGCGAATGGCCAGGCCGTGAACGCACCGGGAAGCTCATCCATTTTCAACCCGGCGGCGAAAAAACAGTTTTTGGTTCTCAGGATGGAGGTGTAAGCAACCTTAAATCAATCCAGACACTCCACTCAAAGTGAAGCACCGTCGTACACCGCCTGCTTTCTCTTTATACTAATAATGAGAGAGGAATTTCAGCGCACCATCACCGGTTTTTGCAGTTAAGCCGAAGGAAGCGTATGCCGGAGTCCCCAGTCCCTACGCAGCTCAAGAGCCAGGAAAGCAATAACACCCGGGATGGCGCTTCTGCGTCGCCCTCTCGAGGAAAAGCGCACGCGCCGTTTACGTCCGCTGCCACGCCCGATCCCAGCGACGCGATGGTCCTGGCACGCGCGCAGGCCGGTGACCACCACGCGTTTGCTATTCTTTACTCGCTGCACAAGCGCCGGATTTACTCCCTTTGCCTGCGCATGGTAGGCAACATCGCCGAAGCCGAAGATTTGACGCAGGAGGCATTCCTCCAGCTGCACCGCAAGATCGGCACCTTCCGCGGCGACTCGGCCTTTTCCACCTGGCTGCATCGGCTGGCCATCAACGTGGTGCTGATGCAACTGAGAAAAAAGGGGTTATCGCTGATCTCACTGGACGAGGCCATGGAGCCGGCTCCCGAAGAGGGTCCCGGGCGCAGCTTTGGCGCTCCCGATCTGACCCTGGCCGGGGCCATCGACCGGCTGGCGCTGGAGCGTGCCGTGGCGGATTTGCCCGCCGGATACCGGCTCATTTTTATCCTTCACGACGTGGAAGGTTTCGAACATAATGAGATTGCCGCGATGCTCGACTGCTCCATCGGCAACAGCAAGTCACAACTGCACAAGGCGCGCCTGAAGTTGCGCGAGGCGTTGCGTTCGAACGCTCAGCAGGAGGCGCGCTCGTGAGCAACAAATACCGGAAAATGAGCTGCGAAGAGTTCCAGGCCCAGTTGGCAGAGATGATCGGTTCCGGTGAGAACGTCTCGGAAAACGAGCACATCCGGAGCTGTGAGCTGTGCCGCGCCCTGCTGGCCGATCTCCAAACCATCGCCGACGCTGCCCGCGATCTGTTCCCCGTGGAAGAGCCGCCGGAAAAGCTGTGGGAGAAGATCGAGACTGCCATCAAGAGCGAGAGCACCAACGGCACCAAAGGCAGCTCGCAGCATGCGCCTCACCCGCCCAAAGTAAATCTCTGAGAGTAAGGGCATGCGGGCCCTGACGGAGTGCTGCGGCGGCTGGTCGGTTTACCCAGTCTCCGGCTTTGTTCATGGGGCCTCCGCTCGCAACCGGTTTTCGGGGTCCAAGCCTCACTTTTGCCGCTCTTTGGCCGATACACCCGTACAACGGAACGGCGTCATCCAATCCGGAGGGGGGCAGACCGCTGCCCTGCCGGAGTTCCATGGCTGCATTCAAGCCCGGGTTGAAGCCCGCGTTCAAGCCCGGGTCCAAGTCCGGGTCCAGATCGACGGCCCGCATTTTTTTCAACAGGCCGGAACCCCAACAAACCGCAAGCCGTATGACCCGGAGGAGGGCGATGATTCAAGGCAGACGGCGAAGGCCGCAGCAGCGCCCGGATCGTTGAATCTTTTTGAATCCTTCGTGGTCTAATTATAGAAAAGCTGATACGAGGACACTCAATGTCAAACCAGCCTTCTATTCCCTCTCGCGACCCGGCAGCCAAAACGGCGACAACCGGGCGCAAATTCCCTGTGTTGCCGGTGCGGGAGACAGTTCTCTTTCCCCACGCGGTGTTGCCGCTGACCGTGGGCCGGGAAAGCTCGATCCAGTTGATCGAATCCCTCGGCGAGGAGCGCACCATCGTGGTGGTGGCGCAGCTCGATCCGCGGCTGGACACGCCCAAGCCTGGAGACATGCACGCCATCGGGACTGTGGCCACGGTTCATAAAGTTGTCCGCATGCCCAACCAGAGCCGGTTTGTATTCACCGAAGGGACCGGGCGCGTGCGCCTGGGCCGCTACACGCAGAGCGAGCCGTTCATGGTGGCGGAAGTGGAGCCGCTCGAGGACATCGAGCCGGCGCCGACGTCGGGATTCGAAGCGCTGGTGCGCAACGTGATTGCGCAGTTCCAGCAGATCGTCACCGAGTCGCCGACTCTCTCCGATGAGTTGCGCACCATCGCGGCCAACATCGACGAGCCCGGCCGCCTGGTGGATTTCGTGGCTTCGTCGCTGCCCTTTCTTACCACCGAGGACAAGCAGCAGCTGCTCGAGAGTCCGGCGGTCTATGACCGGCTGGAGCAGTTGAATAAATTCCTGGCCAAGGAGATCGAGGTGCAGCAATTGCGCGCCAAGATCCAGACCGAGGTGCAGGACCAGGTGCAGCAGTCGCAGCGCGACTACTATCTGCGCGAGCAGCTCAAGGCCATCCAGAAGGAGCTGGGCGAGCAGGACGAAGGCCAGCGCGAGATCGAAGAGCTGCGCAAGAAGATCGACGACGCGGGCATGCCGGAGGACGTGAAGAAAGAGGCGATGAAGGAACTGAATCGCCTGGGGCGCATGTCTCCCATGGCCGCCGACTACTCGCTCACGCGCAATTACATCGAGTGGCTGGCGATTCTGCCGTGGTCGAAGAGCTCCGGCTCCAAGATCGACATCGGCAAGGCCAAGGAGATCCTCGATGAGGACCACTACGAACTGAGAAAAGTGAAGGACCGCATTCTGGATTACCTCAGCGTGCTCGAGCTCAAGCCCACGATGAAAGGACCGATTCTGTGCTTCGTGGGCCCGCCGGGAGTGGGCAAAACCAGCCTGGGACGGTCGATCGCGCGCGCATTGGGGCGCAAATTCCAGCGCATCTCGCTCGGCGGCATGCACGACGAGGCGGAGATCCGCGGCCACCGGCGGACCTATATTGGAGCTTTGCCCGGTCAAATCATTCAGAGTATTCGGCGGGCGGAAACCAACGACCCGGTGATCATGCTCGACGAAGTGGACAAACTGGGCCGCGACTTCCGCGGTGACCCGGCGTCGGCGCTGCTGGAGACGCTCGATCCGGAACAGAACTGCACCTTCCGCGACAACTATCTCGACGTGCCGTTCGACTTGTCCAAAGTGCTTTTCATCTGCACCGCGAACATGCTCGACACGGTGCCGGCGCCGCTGCAGGACAGGATGGAGATTATTCCCCTGCAGGGCTACAGCGAGGAAGAGAAGCTGCACATCGCCAACCGCTACCTGATTCCGCGACAGATCAAGGAAAACGGGATCACGCCGGAGCAGATCGAGTTTCCCGAGGATGCGGTGCGGCAGATCGTGCGCCATTACACGCGCGAGGCCGGCGTGCGCAAGCTGGAGCAGGTGATCGGCACGGTCTGCCGCAAGCAGGCGCGCCGCGTGGTCGAGGGCAAGACGGAAAAACTCGTCGTCACCCGCGACGCGCTCAAGGAATTCCTGGGCGGCATTCAAGTGCGCGTGGAAACCGAAGTGGCCGAGCGCGTGAAGCGGCCCGGCGTGGCCGTGGGCCTGGCGTGGACGCCGGCCGGCGGCGACGTGCTCTTCATCGAAGCCAACAAGATGAAGGGCAAAGGCAGCTTCACCATGACCGGCCAGATCGGCGAGGTGATGCAGGAATCCATGCAGGCCGCGCTCACCTGGGTGCGCTCCAACTCCGGCAAGCTGGGCCTGGCCGAGGACTTCAACAAGGATATCGACCTGCACATTCACGTGCCCGCAGGCGCGATCCCGAAAGACGGTCCCTCGGCGGGCGTGACCATGGCCACGGTTCTGGCTTCGCTGCTCACGGAGACGCCGGTGCGGCCGCTCACGGCCATGACCGGCGAGATCACGCTGAGCGGCAACGTGCTCCCTGTGGGCGGCATCAAGGAGAAGTTCCTGGCCGCGCGCCGGGCGGGCGTGGAAACCGTGATCCTGCCGGC
>JASHTS010000216.1 GCA_030040425.1 Acidobacteriaceae bacterium
GGTGGGCCCCCGCAATTGGTTCTGACTGCATTCGGTACGACCGACATCCACTGCACACGTGCCCCGGCCAACCTCTGTGTCTTTGACGAGGAACAGCAAGGGCGTCTTGTGTTTACTTCTGTCGATCCAGTGAAGGGCAGAGGGCATGAACTTGCCAGCATGGACATCGGGCCCTACCAGATGACCGCGTGGGACCTTTCCCCGGACGGCTCGCGAGTCGTTGTGACGCGCGAAGGGCGCATTCAACTGTTATCCCTGAAGAGTGGGGTGACAACCGATTTGGCAGTGCGGGGATGGAACGGTTTCGGGTTTGTCGATTGGTCTCTCGACGGCAATGCTCTGTTTGTTTCCAACTGGACGCCCCTGGATACCACCCTGCTTCGCGTTGACCTCGACGGCAATGCCCACGTCCTGTGGCATCAGAGGCTCAATTTCCTGGGCACCAAGGGAGTACCGTCTCCCGACGGGCGGCACTTGGCGGTGGCGGTCTTTACAACCGATAGCAACGCCTGGATGATCGAGAACTTTTGAGAGTAGCGGAGTTGGCAGTCTTGAACAACGGCAGCGGCGACTGTGAGTTCGTAACCGGTAAACAGGATTCATCGCAAGCCCTTGTGCATGTGGATGCCGCCGCGCCTTACGAACTGGTAGTGGGTCGGATTCATCAATTATTTGTACCCGGCATACGTGCTTGGCCAAGCCTACTTGCTGGGACATAACGGAGCTGCCGCGACTGCCGAGTTCCAGAGACGGCTGAATCACAGAGGCTGCGTACTGAATTTTGTGACTGGCGCACTGGTCCATCTTCAAATCGGTCGTGCTTACGCGACGGCACTCGCCGGGGCTTGTGTTACCACGCATTCCAATGGTTCACTCCCGCAACTGGGAGGCAACGATGTGACGCAGCCCAAAATGATCCCCTGCGAAGGTAGCGGCCCACTGGTCTACGGGCCGGATGAGCCGGACGGTACCGTCTATTGCAGCGAGTGTGGCAGAAGCGGCTTGCCGATGAAGACAACCAGCCTAAACAACATCATCCTGTTTAAACGCACATCTTGAACAATTCGTGGATGTGCCCTGAGTCGTTGCTGCCTACAGTTTCAAGCAGAATCTCGCTCTGCTCGCTCTTGGTCCAGAGACAGCAAATGTTGAATTGTGGCAATGCGCTCTGAAGCGGTAATAGTGTACGGGCGCAGGATTTCGCCCGCTCCGGGCCAAATACCGGAGGATGGGATGCGAGCTTCGTATCTTCCCGTCTCTGCCAGCCGTATAAGCTGCAGGGTAGGGAATTCAGCCTGCTAAGAGAGGTCATCAGTCCAATTCCTCTCGCTGAGGATGCAAATGGTCTCGCGTAGCTCCCTATGGGGAAATCGGTTGTTCGCACTTTTCATGGGACTCTTCGTCGCCGTGCCCGGCACTCTTCGTGCGCAGGTGACTGCGGTCCCCTTCGATCACTGCGTCTACCGGTTGGGCGACGACCCGGCCTGGTTCGCTGTCAATCTGGACGAGAGCAGTTGGAAATCATACGCCAACTACCGCATAACGAGCGAAGCGTATCTGCTGTGGGTGCGTTGCCACGTTGTCCTTGATACCAACGGTATCGAACATCCGGTCTTGCTGGCCACCTCAGACGGGTACCAGCAAGTTGAGCTTTTTGCCGACGGCCAAGCGATCCATGAATTGAACGCGAGAAATATGCCGGGCAAGTTATTCCCAATCGTTCCAGCCCATACAGACGGCACGCATGTCATCGTGCTACGTGTCGTGCAAAAAACAGTTGTGCCGGGCGTGACACCGGGCAGGCCGCTCTATCTCATGTATGGCGATCAGACTCTCCTGCGGATCCTAGTTTCAGAGACCTGGGGCGACAAGGTGAGAGACGAGTTGCCCGTCTTCACGAGTTATCTCGTCATCGGCGCTTGCGGATTGCTGCTGCTCGGGCTTTTTCTCCTCGACCGCTCGCAAAGTGCCGCATACTGGCTTGGCATCTACTGCTGCCTGGTGGCGCTGCCGCGGGTCAACATGATGCTTTACTACGTGCTCTTCGGCAAGTATCCCGCAGTGCTTGAGGCTGCGTTTTTCGGCATTTCGATGTTTGAGTCGTGGGCGCTGGTCCGCGTCTCCTTTGCTCTCGCCAACCGACGGGTTCCGGAGGTCTATCGGATCGTGTTCGCGGCCTGCGTGTTTGTTTCTGTCGGTTCTGTACTGCCTGTTTTCCTTCCTCCGCAATGGTCCTTGCCGCTCTCAATGTTTGTACAAGTCACTTGCTTCAAGCCCGTATGGTGCATCTGGACGTTTGCGTGCACCGCTCCCTTTGTCGCGTTCTGGCCGTGGAGCCGGCTCGGCAACCGAATGCGTATCGTAGCCGGGCTTTGCACCGTCTGGGGAGCCGTCGAGGGCTGGTTCCAGTTCCAACAGGTTGTCTTGAATCGCGAGACCTGGTCCAACCAAGTGCAGGATTGGATGTCGCTGGCCGTCGCTGCCCTGGTGATCGCTCTTTTGGGCTACGTTTTTTACCAGCAGCGGCTCGTGGCTGACGAACGCGCCGAGCTTCGCGGCGAGCTCGCCGCCGCCCGCCAGGTCCAGCATCTGCTTGTGCCGGACAGGATGTATGTTGCTCCCGGCATTACGGTCACCTCTGCCTTCCTGCCTGCTCGCGAAGTGGGCGGTGACTTCTATCTTTGCCGCGCCCTACCAGGAGGCGTGCAACGCTTGCTGCTGGGCGATGTGAGCGGCAAGGGCGTCGCCGCGGCGCTGACCTCGGCGTTGCTGCTCGGCGCGGCCGATCGATGCGACGATCTACGGCCGCCCGCGGTGCTCAAGGAACTGAACTCTTCGCTGCGCAACAACGGAGTTTCGGGATTCACAACCTGCTTGTGCGCCGATCTGCTGCCCGGCGGCCTCCTGCTCATCGCCAATGCCGGCCAATTGCCCCCTTATCGCAACGGTAGCGAGATCGAGATCCCTGCCGGTCTTCCACTCGGTATCGATCCGGCTGCCGATTACTCCGAGACTTCGCTCCAGCTTGATCGCGGGGACATGCTGACATTTCTCTCCGATGGAGTCGTGGAGGCACGTAACAAGCTGGGCGAACTCTTCGGCTTCGACCGCACGCGCCAAATCAGTGCGCGCGGCGCGCAGCAAATCGCCGATGCCGCGGTCGCATTTGGCCAGCAGGATGATATCACCGTCCTCACCCTTACTTTTACGCCCAGCACAACGCCGGCATAGCCGCCGGCGGTTCAACCTCGCTGTTGTTTGCGAGGCACAGCTTGGCGATCGATCTGCGAAGATCATGCTGGGTGAGATGTTCCAGGCGTATTCCGAGTCCCCTGAGCCCCTATTAAGAGTGCGTCATATCACGGCTGGGTCTGGGTTCCTCAAGCGAGGGATTTGCAAAATTCGGGCCAAAACACAAGGCACACGCGTGTTCCCTTCTTGCGCCCAAGTGCGTGCGGCTGGCAAGGTGAGATGGTGCAATGGGGCAAAAGTGAGGCACCACGACAACATCTGCATTCGAAGTTTTGGGGAGTCTCAAAACAATGAAGATGAAATCCAACTCGACCGTTTCGTCGATTTTCGTGGGCAGGTGGACGGTAAGGATCCTCTTCAGCCTTCAGGCATGTCCTCATCGGCACGCCGAACTACGGCGGCGGCTTGAGGGCGTGTCCCAGCGGATGCTTACCAAAACCCTTCGCAATCTCCAAGCGACGGGATTGATTGGCAGGCGGGAAATCAAATCGAAGGTAATGGGAGTTGAATACTCTTTGACTGATTTGGGAAGGACATTCATCCGTCCGCTGGACAGCATGTGTCGATGGGCCAGGGAGAACAACAAGGATGTAAGCGTTAGCGTACGCCTTGCGGAAACGACGCGGGCCAGATAAGGCGCCGCCGAGCTTTGTCGCGGAACTTCGCCGGCATTTTAACGCAAAACGACGGGTGGGATGCGATCTCCGTATCTTCCCGTCCCCGACAGCCGTATTAGCAGCAGGCCAGGGAATTCGCCCCTGCCAAGGGAGATCATCATGAACATCGTCAAGAAGACCGTTTTAATCACCGGCGCCAACCGCGGTATTGGCCAAGCGCTCGTTGAAGAAGCACTCAGACGAGACGCGCAAAGAGTGTATGCAGGCACTCGCGGCCCACTCGAACACTCCGACAGCCGAGTGATTCCCTTGACCCTCGACGTAACCAACGCTGAGCAGATCCGACGGGCTGCCAGCGATATCGATAGTCTCGATGTCCTCATCAACAACGCAGGCATCTCCATTCCCGACAATCTGAGCCGGCCCGAGGTGATCGAACACCATTTGGCTGTCAACTTGTTCGGGTCGCTCAATGTGACCCGAGCGTTCCTTCCGCTGTTGAAACGCTCGCGGGGGGCCATCGTCAATAACATTTCAACCGTGGCCCTTGCCCCTCTGGCGATCATACCCGGCTATTCCATTTCGAAGGCCGCCGCGCTTAGCATGACTCAATCGCTGAAGGCGCTCCTGGCCAGTCAGGGCGTGACGGTCCATGCCGTTTTGACCGGACCTGTCGATACCGGGATGACGCGGGGCATCGACTATCCCAAGGCTTCGCCGGAATCCGTTGCGGCAGCCATCTTCGACGGCCTGGAAAAAGGCGAAGAGGAGATTTTCCCCGATCCTCTGTCTCAGACCGTCGCCGAGGGCTGGCGCAGCGGCCCAGCCAAGGCGCTCGAACGCCTGTCCGCGGCTTTCGTCCCACCAGGAGTCGCTCTCTAAGAAACCATGCAGGCAAAGATCTGAGAGCAAAGGATAGGTTATGGAAAACGCCGATAACTTGGGTCAAAGCGGACCGTTCGAGGCGCGCTACCGCGCGTTTCTCGAAGCTGTTGCACAACTCCGTCCCGGCCTGCATCGCTACTGTGCGCGGATGGTCGGCTCTGTGATGGACGGGGAAGACGTCGTCCAGGAGACTCTGTTTGAGGCCTATCGCAAACTGGACAAGTTTGACGACAGCCGTCCTTTGAAACCGTGGCTCTTTCGGATCGCGCACAATCGCTGCATTGACTTTCTGCGAAACAGGGGCGTACGCGACGAAGCGGAGTTGGCTGCCGCAGTCCCCGAAGTCGTGGAAGCAAACCAGCCGGTTGTTTTGGGCGTGGGCTCGGCGGTCGAACACCTGGTGACGATGCTGCCTCCCAAAGAACGCGCGTGTGTACTTCTGAAGGATATTTTTGATTATTCGCTCGAAGAAATCGCGGAACTGGTCGATTCCACAGTAGGAGGGGTGAAGGCCGCACTCAGCCGGGGCAGAGTTAAGCTTGCGTCGGAGCCACCCGCCCGAAAGCCGGCCCATAAGGCAGATCCCGAATTGACGCGAATCATGCATTTGTATGTAGATCGCTTCAACCAGCGCGACTGGAACGGAGTGCGAGAACTCATTAGTGCTGACGCCCGGCTCAATGTGGCGGACGCGTTTGGCGGAAAGCTGGCCAATGCTCCATATTTCACAAACTACGAGCGGTGGTCGATGCCCTGGAAGCTCGCCGTGGGCAGTGTCGAAGGCGAACCGGTGGTGCTCATCCTGCAACGAGGTCCGGACACATGGACTCCATATTCTCTTGTCCGCTTCACATTGGCAGAAGGTGAGATCAATGGCATCGTCGATTATGCGCACTGTCCCTGGGTACTTCCCTCAGCCGCTGCTGTGAACATCGGGGAATCTGCTTAATCGCGTGCTCCTGATTGCGGGCAACCGAATTCAACTGGCACCCAAAAACCTGCGTTTCGCGACAAATGCAGCCGTTGCTTCTCCTCAGGCGCGATAATAAACCAATGTTAAGGTGGACTCGCCTCAAACTGGTAATCCTGGCCTGGGCCACCGCCTCTGTATTCTTCACAGCGGTCCTAGAGCTTAGCGAACTCGGTCATAAACCCCTCGGCTTTGCTCTCTATTCCAACGCCGTGCATTTTGCATTTTGGAGCTTGACGCTGCCCCTTTTGGGGAAGTGCATCCGTCTCTTCCCGCTAAAAAAGCCAGACCGAATCCGCAACGGCGTGGTCTGCCTGCTCCTCGTTGCGCTACTCGCGCTCTTTGTTTCCCTGGCACACTGGTCGGTCGCCTTCTTAACTTGGTTCCCTTATCGGGCTTACGACTCCACTTTTTCTGCATTGTTGCGAAACGAGGTATTCGGGCTTCTCCCCAATGAGATTCTCATTGGGATCGTACTGATCACGGCGCTCGAAGCCTGGGAAGTGCTAAAGGATCTTCAGGCAGAACGAACGCGCTCGATGGACCTGGAGCGACAGCTTGCAGTCTCAAGACTCGAAGCACTGCGCATGCAACTTCACCCTCACTTTCTCTTCAATACTCTCCATGCCGTCGCAGGTCTCGTGGTCGAGGACCCTCCCACGGCTCGCAGGATGGTAATCGCGCTTGGAGACCTTCTCCGCAACACCCTCAGAGATTCGGGCGGCCAGATGAGAACGCTGGCGGAAGAATTGGAGTACTCGGATTTGTACCTGGGAATCGAAAAGCTCCGGCTCGGCGACCGCCTGGTGCTGAACTACGAGATGGCACCCAAGGCCGCGCGCGCCCTGGTACCGCAGTTTCTGTTACAGCCGCTTTTTGAAAATGCCATCCGCCACGGCGTGAGTCACATGACTGGACCCTGCGAGGTACGATTCAGCGCAGTGAGCAAGTTGGACACACTTGAAATTACGATCTGTAATGAGGGGCCCAAGCGCGACAGTTCTCAGGAGTCTCCACGACTCGGCGTGGGGCTTACGAATACGGTCGATCGATTGCGGATTCATTACGGAAATCGTCATGCTTTTAAGTACACAGACCGGCCGGAGGGTGGCGCGCAGATTGAGATTTCCATCCCTTACGCGGTTACAACCGATGCCAACAACGCGAGTGGGTTGAATGGTGCGGCGCAGGCGATGGTGAAACCGCAGACGCTTGTGGACCTTTCCAGCGAGGTAAACCACACGTCGGTTTCCGTGGTTGGCCGTGCGTGACTCGGATCGATAGGCAATGCAGAATGGATCGAAAAACGGAGCGACTGGGCAAAACGGAGCATTGACCGCGGCGCCCCTACGCGTGCTCATCGTCGAGGACGAGGAGCACGCGCGCCGGTATCTCCGTGAGTTACTCGAAGACGAGCTGCAGATTGAAGTCGTTGGCGAGAGTTCCAACGGCTTCGAGGGGGTTCAACAGATTCGGGAGTTGTCGCCAGACCTCGTTTTTGTGGATGTCCAGATGCCAGGTCTCGATGGGTTCGGGATGATCGATCAGATTGCCGAAGCTCGATCGCCTCTTTTTGTGTTTGTCACAGGTTACGGCGAGTACGCGGTAAGAGCTTTCGAAATCGAAGCCATAGATTATCTCTGCAAGCCATTCGATAAAGAACGGCTTTCGCTTGCAGTGGAGCGAGCCATGCGGCGGCTCAACTCTTCTGTTCCATACTCTGGCGGGAGCCAATGGCTGACCCGCCTCTCCATCAAAGATGACGAGCGAATTCTCTTCGTGCCCGTCGACGAGATTATCTGGATTGAAGCAGCCAACAAGTATGTCGTCATTCATACGCCGGGTGGAACCCACATCTCCAGGCAGACCATTCAAGGCCTGGAGGAAAAGCTGAATCCGAGAGAGTTTGTGCGGACACACCGATCGACGCTGGTTCGAAAAGCCGCGGTTCGTGGAATGCATCCTCTTTTTCACGGCGACTACATCATCAGGCTTGCGAACGGCGAAGAAGCGCCGCTGAGCCGGAGTTTTCGTGAATCCTTTTTTCGCGAAATGAGCCGGTAATTCCGCGTTAGTCTCTCGACGGCTCTCACCGACCTGTAAGGGCAAAACCAGAGAATGTGCATCCTGTCGGGCGTTGATTCAAGGCTCCGCTCCTTGCTTGCCCCACCAACTTTGAGGCCGTCTCTTTGGGACACAATCTCTCCGGTCTTGCGTCCTGCCCGATGGAATCTGAGCATGTGCGGTTCGCGCCGGGAATCAGGCGCTTTGCTCCAAATGAGAAGCGGAATTCGCCCTGGTGCACCTAGCTTGAGGTTGCAAGCACGGTGAACTGGAGGCGAGATGGACAAGCCACTGTTCGGAGCCCTGGGTTGGTCATACTTTAAACCCCGCATCCGGGCCAGAAGAATCTGCGGTCTTTTTTCCCTGGGGATGATGGCAGCTGCGCTTGCCTGCGCGCAGCAGTCGTGCCTCCAGGGCATACACATCGACGGAGTCGTCTCCGACCCCACGGGCGCGGTCATTCCGAGAGCGCGTGTGCGCGCGTCCAGCGGATCGACGGCCCTGACCGATGCAACCGGCCATTATGTGTTCGCGTGCGAGCCGGGGACATCGATCACAATTACAGCGGACGCGGAAGGATTCTCGAGGGCCACGGCGCACGCCCATGCCCGCGTGGGCGGCGTCGCACACACCAACCTCAAGCTTTCTGTGGCGTCGGTAGAGACGGATGTGGAGGTGAATGCGAACGCCGGCGGCATCGACAGCGGCGACACGGCAAGCACGACCGTTCTCGGGGCGGAAGCCGTGCAGCGGCTCTCAGACGATCCCGACGATCTTCTTCGCGAGCTGCAGTCAATGGCTGCCAGCGGAGGCGGCGTTCCCGAAGATGCGGTCATTGCCGTCGACGGATTCCAGAATGGAAGCCCGCTACCTCCCAAGGCCTCCATCTCCTC
This sequence comes from Acidobacteriaceae bacterium, assembly GCA_030040425.1. Taxonomy (GTDB): domain Bacteria; phylum Acidobacteriota; class Terriglobia; order Terriglobales; family Acidobacteriaceae; genus Telmatobacter. The sequence goes on from JASHTS010000216.1 coordinate 8,682, forward strand.
GATTCGTATCAACCCTGACCCGTTTTCGTCGGAATACGAGAGGGCTCCCTGGATTGCCCCGCGCATCGAGATCACCACAAAGCCCGGCGCCAAGCAATTTCACGGGGCAGTTTCGTTTGTTGAAAGCGACAGCGCGTTGAACGCCTCCGATCCCTTTTCGGTGACGGCGACCCCGGCCAGCAAACAGCGTTACGGCTTCGAACTCGGTGGTCCGATAATTGGCCGGAACACAGACTTCTTTGTTGCACTGGAGCGGCGCGACATTAACGAATTCAATGTAGTGAATGCCGTGACTCTCGATAGCGGGTACAATCCCGCGCCCTTGCAACAGGCAGTAGCTGCGCCTCAACGCATGTGGGTCGGCTCTGCACGGGGAGACTGGCAGATTACTCCCAACGATGCCGCGACCCTTTCATTCTCGTCCAACCTCAACAATCTCGGGAATCAGGGAATCGGCGGTTTGAATCTCGCCACATCCGGATTCAATAGCCTGCAGAGCGAAGACGATCTGCGGCTCCTGAACACGCAGATTCTCACCTCTCACCTCTTAAATGAAGCGCGGATCGGCTACTCCTTGCTGAGAACCGAGCAAACGACGCTTTCAACTCAACCCTCGCTTGAGGTGGCAGGCTACTTCACCGGCGGCGGCTCGACCGGCGGCAATCTCAACAGTCGCGAGCGCGACCTCGAGGCCGACGACGACTTCATCTATACCAAGGGCAAGCACTCCCTTAAAGTCGGCCTGCAGTCATTGGGGCTCTTCGTCCACGACTACGATCCGGATACTTTCAATGGGGCATTCGTCTTTGGCGGGGGAAGCGCCCCGACGCTCGACGCAAACAACAACCCCACCGGCGAAACGACCACAATCGATGCACTCGAGCAGTACCGTCGGTCGTTGCTGAATCTACCCGGCGGCGCGCCAACGACATTTCAAATCACCGCCGGCACGCCCACTGTACCGGAGACACAATGGCGGCTGGCAATGTACATTCAGGACCGCGTCAAACTGACCCAGCATTTAACTATGAATGGTGGCCTGCGCTATCAGCTCCAGACTACTCCCCGCACATTCGCAAATTTCGCCCCGCGCGCCGGCCTGGCGTGGGCGCCGGACAAGAATTCGAATTGGGTGATTCACCTAAGTGGCGGTATGTATGTTAACCCGGTTGGCCTGGGATATGCTTTGCAGGCCGATCGATTGAACGGGGTTCGGCAGCAGGAAAAGACAATCTACTCGCCGGACTTCCAGAACCCCACGGCGCCGGCTGCCGGATCGATCAGCGTCGGCACCATTTGGCAACTTCCCAGCACGATTTCGCAACTCCCTTCGTTTATGGCTCAAACCGGCCTTGGGCATGACTTCCCGCATCACTGGCACTTACAGGCCGATCTCGACTACGGACAGGCCTGGGGCTGGATGCGCCAATCCAACATCAATGCGCCCATGGTGGCCAGCAGCATCGGAACTGCGCCCGATCCCCTGGCGGCCCTTCTAGCGCCCAGACCCATCGCCGAGAACGAAAACATCTTTCGCTACGAGCAGCTTGCCCATCGTCGAGGGGGTCTCGTGGAATTTGCGGTCCAACAAAACAGTTATGAGCGATTCAATCTTTCAGCGGACTACCTGCACATGGATTTTCGATCCGATGGCGGTTTCCGTACGAGCGACCAGGCGGGGGCTGCCAATCCGCAATCGAGTTACACCGAAAACGGAGAATCCTCGCGATGGGATGGGGAGATGCGGAACCTCTTTTTTGCCTCGTTTAACCTTAACCTTCCCTTCAAAGCCATCCTCTCATCGATTCTGAACTACCAAGGGGGACACCCTTACAACATCACGACGGGAACCGATGCGAATGGTGACGGCGACTTCAACGACAGGCCTTCGTATGCCTCAGCTCCGGGTCCAGGTGTCTATAGCACGCCATTTGGACTGCTGACCGCCAACACAGTGAACGGGAACGTCCCTCGCAATTTGGGAACCATGCCCGCACAGATCCATCTCGATATGAATCTAAGCCGGACCTTTGCGCTGAATCCTGGCGAGAAGGATCATCTCCGCACGCTCTCATTGAATGCGCGAAGCACCAATTTGTTGAATCACACGAATGTCACGGCAGTAAACACGATCCTGTCGTCCGGCGCGGTCGGTCAACCTATTGCGGCCGAAACCGCCCGCCGCCTTGAGCTTGGTGTTCGTTTCGCGTTCTAGGGAGGAATTGTGCCTGGCAACCAGATTTGTCCTAGAGCTCCGTCGGCAAACCGGAATCCTCCGAAGCCGGGGCTCAGCTTGGGGCTCAATGAAGTGTCAAAGTTGAAAGGGCCTGCTCCGCAGCGGGCAGGCCCCCGGAATGAGCCAATCTTACAACTGGCGAAGTATTCCAGACAATTTCTCGTTCCGCAATCAAAATGTTCCGTCCCGTCAGAATCTCAAGTAGCCGTGGAAGACGATCTGCCGGGGATCAAAGGTGTTGATGTAGCGTGAACCGCACCTGGTACCATTCCCGATTCCCGGAGTGAGGCCCGTGGACGGGTCGTTGGCGAGGTTCATGGTCCCCAGGCTGCGGCGGTGGTCCGCATCCACGCCGTATATATAGATATGGTCCGTTCCAGGGTTGGGGACAAAAGGGAAGCGTTTGTCAGGGGAGAGCGCGATTTCATGAGGGTAGTGACCTTGCTTCAGGATTGAGTTGATGCTCGATCCTGAGTCAGCCGCCGCCGTGCGCGCCCTATTCCTGGAATGGCGTCGGCCGGCTACGGATTCAGCTCGAATTCCGTCGTAAGAGAGGCGCGCGACGATCCGCCTGCCCACACCGTGTATTCGCCCGGCTCAATGGCCCACCTCTCTTCTGCATTCCACACAGCCAGCTCCTGCTGCGGCACGTGAAAGACAACGGAGCGCGTCTCACCGGGCTTCAAGTGAATGCGTGAGAACGCTTCGAGCGAACGGCTCGGCGTCTCTACGCTGCTGGTGTTTTCGCGCATATAGAGCTGCGCAACTTCATCTCCCTCGCGCTCTCCGGTATTGGTTAGATCCACGCTTATTTCGATGTCCGCGCCGCTTGCGGCAGCCGGGGACTGTACATGAAGGTGATCGTAGCGGAAGGTGGTGTAGCTCAGGCCATAGCCGAAGGGAAAGAGCGGCTCGCCATTATCCTCAATATATTTGTGAACGCGCGACGGATC
>JASHTS010000030.1 GCA_030040425.1 Acidobacteriaceae bacterium
ATTCTTGCATGCCTGCACGCAGGCCGGCGTGGCTTCGCCGCTGCTGCCGGGAATTCTGTTCACGCTGGCGACCCAGGCGCAGGAGGCCGCGGGAACCGATCAGTCGAAGCCGCCGACGATCACACCGGAGATGATCGACCAGGCCGCGGCGCTGGCCGGCGTCGGGCCGTTTCCAGACGACCAGAAGAAGATGATGCTCGACGGGTTGAACGAGCAGCGCAGCGGCTATGACGCGATCCGCGCGCTGAATCTGCCCAACTCCGTGCCGCCGGCGTATGTGTTTCATCCGCTGGGGGCGGCGAGGGAGACAGAAACGCTGAATTGCAAATCGCTCGCCGACTCGGGACCGAGCCTTGCTTTCGTGGATATGGTCGGCGATGGGCCGCAAGTTCCTGCGCACATCGAAGATTTGTCGTTTGCCTCGATCATCGAGCTTGCGGATCTGCTTAGGCGACGCAAGATCACCTCGCTGGCGCTGACGCAGATGTATATCGAGCGGCTGAAGCGGTACAACGCGAAGCTCTATTTCGTGATCACGCTGACGGAAGAGCGCGCGCTCGCGCAGGCGAAAAAAGCCGATGAGGAGATCGCGGCGGGCAAATATCGCGGGCCGCTGCACGGGATTCCCTGGGGCGCGAAGGACCTGCTGGCAGTGAAAGGATACCCGACGACGTGGGGCGCAGGTGGATTCGAGCACCAGAGCTTCGACGAGGACGCGACCGTGGTCCAGCGGCTCGACGCGGCCGGCGCGGTGCTGGTGGCCAAGTTCACGCTGGGCGCGCTGGCCATGGGCGACAAGTGGTTCGGCGGGCGCACGCGCAACCCGTGGAATCCAGCGCAGGGATCGAGCGGATCGTCTGCCGGCTCGGCGAGCGCGGTGGCGGCGGGGTGCGTGGGGTTTGCGCTGGGCTCGGAAACGCTGGGGTCCATTTCTTCCCCTTCGACGCGGTGCGGCTGCACGGGATTGCGGCCGACCTTTGGACTGGTGCCGCGCACCGGCGCCATGGCGCTGAGCTGGACCATGGACAAGCTGGGCCCGATCTGCCGCTCTGTCGACGATTGCTCGCTGGTGCTTGAGGCAATTGCCGGACCGGACGGAAACGACGTCTCTGCGGCCGCTCAAGTGTTTTCTCCGGATCGGGGTATCGACTGGCGCAAGCTGCGCGTGGGTTATTTCAAGAGCCACTTCGATCCGCAGCCGCTGCTCAAGCTGAAAGAAGCGGCGCCGAACGAGACGGCAGACGAAAAGAAAAAGCGGGAAGACGAGAATGCCGAGATGCAGGCGGGGCGGGCGCGGCGCGACTACGACCGGCGCTACGATCTGGCAGCTCTGGACAAACTAAAGGCCATGGGCGTCCAGCTCATTCCCGTCGAGCTGCCCAAGCTGCCGTGGGGCGCGATGATCCCGCTGCTGACGGCCGAGGCTGCGGCGGCGTTCGACGAGCTGACGCGCTCGGGCCGCGACAAGCTGCTGACCGAGCAGGGGCCCGAGGACTGGCCGAATGATTTTCGCGTGGCGCGGTTTTATCCGGCGGTCGAATACATCCAGGCGAACCGGGCGCGGACGCTGGGTGTGCGGCAGATGTCAGCGCTCTTCGAGCAGGTGGACGTGATTGTGACGCCGACCATGGACGAGCAACTGATTGCCACGAATATGAGCGGGCATCCGGCGCTGATCTTGCCCAACGGATTGCGCGGGAACGATGCACCCAAGCCGCCGGCGATCGATACCGGCGACGAGGACGATATCGGCGGGCCGGGAACGCCGGTTTCGCTGACGTTTCTTGCCGGGCACTACCAGGAGGCGAAGCTGGTGGCGTTTGCCGGTGCGTATCAGCAGGCGACGGGGTTCGAGAAGCTGCACCCGAAGCTCGATTAGCGAGTTAGCGAGTTAGCGAGTTAGCGAGTTAGCGAGTTAGCGCGGGATGCGCGGCGGTTCGCAAGAGTTGTGCGTCCCCACGCTTTCCGCAGAGAGTGCGGAGGCGGCACCTCGCGGCGCAGCGCGACTCATCAGAACAACCGCAGATCCTTCGACCGCGTCCGCTCGCCGCGGCGAGCGGACGTGCTCGGGATGACAGAATTTGAGCTTGTGCTTTCCCAGACCCATGGGGACCTAGGGCACTGGCCGAACCCGAAAAGAAGATGGGGCGGCGTCAGTTGGTTTCCCTGAGGCGCTGCCAGGCATCTTTCGCGGCGCCGTACCAGTTGTAGCCGATCTCCGCGTTGAAGTTCGAATCCATGCGGATGGGCTGATTGCGCACGGTGTCGCGCAGCCAGGCGGAGGCAAGGTTCTGGATGGCCAGGACCTGATCCTGAGCGAGGGCGTCCATGGCGAGCGAGGCCAGGGTTTGAAAGGCGCGATCATCGAGGCCGGGCGGCAGGGTCCAGTTGCCGGCGCCATCACGAACGGGCGAGACCATGGGGCTCATGCGCACGATGCGGCTATTGACCGGGGCGCCGAGCGGGGGCGAGCCGCCGGTGAGCACGTGGGCAAGAAAACTGGCTGCGTCAGGGGGATCGTCGACGATGGCGCCGGCGAGCTTCTCAATATCGTTCAGGATGCCGGGATTCTCGCGTTTGGAAAAGAAGACTTCAGCCGGCGCGCCGGGCGGAGGCGGCGGCAAGAGCACGGTGCCTGTGCCGAGAGAAAGGGCCACGATCGAGTCCGGCATTTCCCCCAGGACAATGGCTTCCGTCACGCCTGCCAGCACCGGGTTGTTGCAGCCGCTGATGGCTCCATCCCAGTAGCGCTTGCCGGGCTCGGTGGGGAACTGAGCGGGCTTGTCGAAGAAGAGCACCGGCGCATTGGAAGAGGCATGGATGGCGTCGGCGAGGCGCACGTTGGCCGGGTCGCCGCTTCCCCAGTTGGGTCCGCGCGCCCGCTTGGAGCGGAAGAAGCGGCTGCAGTTGGCGTCGAAATCGAAGCCGATGATGAGCAGGTGGATGGGCATTTTGCCGCCGAAGGAGGGTATCTCCTCGGCTGCCTTGGGCAGAAGCGTGGCGCCGCGCAGGGGGAGCGCAGCCAGAAGCCCGGTGAGCTTGGCCGCGGCTTTGTATTTGGGCGTGTGGGGCAGATGGACCTTCTTGACGAAGACGCTCTCGCGCTTTTCCAGGCTGAGGAAGAAGGCCAGGATGTCATTGAGCTTCATGTCTTCGACCAGGCAGCCGAGAACGATGCTGCCGCCGGAGTTGGCCACCGCGAGATCGAACTGCGCGAGAAGCTCGTGACCGGTGGTGTCGCCGCCGTAGAGATCAATTAAGGCCATTGCCTCGATCAAGGCCCAGGAGCCTCCTCCATCGAGAGACAAGACGCGGAATTTTGCCATGACGCCTCCTTGCCTTCGGGCGACGCAGTCCAGGGAGAAACGGGGAGCAAGCGAATCGGGTAATTGTCTGATTGTCTACCACAAGAAGGTGTCTGTGCGCATCAATTCGTTTCGCCGGGAGGGAGATGGCGTCCGGAGCGGAGCCTTCACGGCGGATGCGATAGCATCCCTGCATGGCGCTGGTGGAGGTCGACCGGGTTTCGAAGAGCTATCCGCGGCGGGTGGGGTTGCGGACGGCGTGGCCGACGGTGGTCGAGGATGTGTCGCTCACCATCGAGGCCGGCGAGACGCTGGGACTGGTGGGCGAGTCGGGATCGGGGAAGACGACGCTGGCGCGGATGATCCTGGGGCTGGTTGCGCCCACGGCGGGCGCGATTCGCGTGGCCGGCGTGAATGTGGACCGCGCGGGGTCGCGGGCGATGCGGCAACTGCGGCGCCAGATGCAGCCGGTATTCCAGGATCCGTATGCGGCCCTGAATCCGCGGATGACGGTGCTTGAAATTGTGACGGAGCCGTTTTTGATTCACGGGACCGCCTTGGAGAATGAACAAGAGCCGGACCCCATCCCAGCGACAAAAGCAGAAACGTCGCGAGGGCGGGGCACCGCCGGCGAGAGGGATTCGGGGCCCACGCTTGGCGCGAAAACAAATGCACGCCAAGGATGGGGCAACGGGCTCGCACGCAGCAAGGCTGCGTTGCGCGAGCGAGCGATCGCGCTGCTCAGGGAAGTGGGGCTGGAGGAGTCGGCGCTGGGGCGCTATCCGCATGAGTTTTCCGGCGGGCAGCGGCAGCGCATCAACATTGCGCGCGCGCTGGCTCTGCGGCCGTCGTTTCTGGTTTTGGACGAGCCGGTTTCGGCGCTCGATGTGAGCGTGGGCGCGCAGATTGTGAACCTGCTGCGCCAGTTGCAGCGCGAGCACGGGCTCACCTATTTATTCATCTCGCATTCGATGCCGCTGGTGCGGTATCTGGCCACACGCATCGCGGTGATGGAGGGGGGCCGGCTGGTGGAGACGGGCGAAGCCGAGGCGGTGTGCGCGCATCCGCGCGAGGCGTACACGCAGCAGTTGCTCGCCGCAACGCCGGAGTTGCCGGGTATGTGAGTCGCGGAAGCGGATTGCTGTTTCCCACCCTTTCCGCAAACAACGCAGAAAGGATGGGGCAACCGGGGTTTTTATTTCTGATCCTGAGGCGTAGACGGCTGCGGTGTGGACGGCTGCGCTGTAGAAGGCTGAGTCGTGGTGGATTGCGGCGTGGACGGTTGAGCCGGGTTCGGCGCAGAGGAGGGAGCTGCCGGTTTGGGGGCGGCGCTGGGCGAGCCAGGTGCGGGCGCGGCGCCGGGGTGTTCGGGAGCAGCCGGAGCGCCCGGATGCGCCTGAGGCATGGGCCGCGGCGGGAACATCGGCCGCTCCATTGGCGGGGGCATGTCGGTGACGGACATCAGCTCGACGTCGAAGATGAGATCGGATTTTGGGGGAATGCCGGGATGGTCAGGACGGTCGGGAATGGAGCGGGTTCCGTAGGCGAGCTGCCAGGGGATGAAGATGCGGCGCTTGCCGCCGACGTGCATGCCGTCCAGGGCGTAGTCGAAGCCGGGGATCACGCGGCCCATGCCCTGGGGAAATTCCAGGGGTTGCGGGTCGCCGAGTTTCGGCTTGCCGTCGGGTCCCATCTCGGGTTTGCCATCCGCGCCGATCACGGGGCGCTTGTGGTCTTCCCAGGAGTCGAACTTGACGCCATCGGCTGCGCGCCAGCCGGTGTACTCGATGTGCCACATCTTGCCCGATTCGCCCAGCGGGCCCGTGCCGACCTTGATGTCTTCATAGTGCAGGGCGATCCCAACCCTGAGCGGGCCGTGCGCAACGCGCGGGATGCCGGGAGGAAGCTTGATCCAGGGCGGAAGGGTCGTGGCGGAAACGGTGGTTTTGTGAGCCGTTGCGGCTTTAGCCGTGGATGTGCCGATGGAAGAGGCTTGGGCGGAAGAGGATGAAGAAGGAGCTTGGGCAACCGCGACGCCGGTAAATGCCGCCATGGATAAGAGCAGGACAAAGGGTTTCATGAGTCAGAAGATCTCCACACGAGCTCTGCAGGCGAGTTTATCAGGCCGAGCCTAAGCGAGGAGCATGCCAGCCAGGAGTGCGGTTCGGGGAGCGAGATGGCCGACAAGGATGGATTCGTGGGCGGCATGCGCGCCATCGCCCACCGCGCCCATGCCGTCGAGCGTGGGAATGCCGAGCGCGGAGGTGAAGTTTCCGTCGGAGGCGCCGCCGGTTGCGGCCTCAGGAAGGTCGAGGCCGATTTCGCCGGCGAGGGCGCGGGCGCGCTCAAAGAGACGGACGGTAGCGCGGGTGCGCTCCATGGTTGGACGATTGATGCCGCCGGTGACGGTGAGCGTGGAGCGCTTGTCGCGCGGCTTGAGCGCGGCGAATTTGCGCTCGATGCGGGGCCCATCGGCGCGGCGGGCGATGCGGACATCCACTTCTGCCCAGGCTTTTTCGGGAATCACGTTGGTTTTGGTGCCTCCGCCGGCGACGCCCACGCTCACGGTGAGGCCGCGCTCCATGTTGGTCCAGCCGCTGACGGTCTCGACGATGTGCGCGAGCTCGCGAAGGGCGCTGGCGCCGCGCTCGAAGTCGACGCCGGCGTGCGCGGCGACACCCTGAATTTCAATGCGCCAGTTGCCGGTGCCTTTGCGGGCGGTCTTGTACGCAAGGCCCTGCGCAGGCTCAAGAACGAAGACGGCCGCGCAGGCGGAGGCGATGCGTTCGATGACGGGACGGGAAGCCGGACTGCCCACTTCTTCATCGCCGGTGAGGAGGAGGATGATTTCCCGGTTGAGGGCGTGGGCTTCGGCGAGGATTTCAACGGCGGCGAGAGCAATGGCGGCGCCTGCCTTCATATCGAGAACGCCGGGACCGAAAAGCCTGCCGCCGGAGAGCCGGCAGGGCATGGTTTTGAGGGCGCCCATGGGCCAGACGGTGTCGAGATGGCCGAGGAGGAGATAGGGTTTGGGGCTGCCGGGACGCGTGCGCGGGTCGAAATGCGCTTCGAGGATCGCCCCAAACCTGCGTTGCGGCTTGAGCGTGATGCGGGCGCCGGGAATTCGGATTTCCGAAGCAAGCGCGCGGGCACAGGCGTCAACGGCCTTCTTCCCGTCGGACGGCGATTCAGTGAGGACGAGGCGGCGGATGCGATCGATGAGAGCCCGTTGTTTTTTCTCTGCGCGGGCGAGAAGGGCGCGCATGGGAATGGGGCGATCGAGGGGCTGGTTGGTCCGGCGGTTTTCCATGAGACTTTTCGATTTTACGATTCCGGCAAAGGATCTTTTTCCCGAGCAGGAGCGAAACGAGAGGGGGCAGGAGTGAGTAATCTACGCCTCAAGCGAATGGAATCAAAGGGCGAAGAAGTGGAGAACAATCTCGGGTTGGGGCCATAAATGCCGGTGATTGTGCAGATTCCAGACGCAAGGTGTGGCAAGATTGCCACACTTCGAAGTCAGGCCTGCCGTCTAATCTAGTATGCGTCGTCAAGCTCTCATTACCGGGAGAAGACTATTGGCCCAACCCGCCCACCTGGAACAGACGATCGCTGAGCCGATCGAATTCCGAGGAGTGGGATTGCATTCAGGCGCGGAGGTGACGATGCGCCTGCTGCCCGCCGCTGCGGGCTCGGGCATTGTCTTTCGCCGGACAGACCTGGACAATTTCGAGATTCCCGCCATCGGGCGCAACGTGGCCAAGGTAAGTTACGCAACCAGCCTGATGCGCCAGGGCGTGCTGATCTCGACGACGGAGCATTTGCTCAGCGCGTTGATCGGCATGGGGGTGGACAACGCGATTGTCGAGCTCGACAACCTGGAACTGCCGATTCTGGACGGGAGCGCGCTGCCGTACGTGGAGGCATTCGAGCGGGTGGGGATTCGCACGCAGCGGCGGCGGCGCGAGACGATCCGCGTGCTGCGCGCGGTGGAAGTGCGCGAAGGGAACAAGTTCATCGGCGTGTATCCGGGATCGGGCTACCGGATTTCGTACGCGATCGATTTTCCTGCGCCGATCGGGCGGCAGAACACGTGCGTGGATCTGGCGGCGGAGACCTACGGGACGGCAATCGCGCCGGCGCGGACATTCGGCTACATGGCGGACGAGAAGAAGCTGCGCGATATGGGGCTGATTCGCGGCGCGAGCCCGGAAAACGCGATCATTCTGGGCGCGAGAGGGCCGATGAACGGTCCGCTGCGCTTCAACGACGAGTTTGTGCGGCACAAAGTGCTCGACCTGATCGGGGACCTGGCGCTTGCGGGAAGGCGGCTCGAAGGACACGTGGTGGCCGAGCGCGCGGGACACGCGATGCATACGGCGTTTGTGGCGCGCCTGCTCAAGGATCGCTCGGCGTGGGAGCTGGCGCATGTGCCGGTGGAGACGGCAGTCGAAGAAGACACGCAACCGGCGCGTACCGGTGTGCCTGCGCTCGTGGGAGCGTAGAAACCGCTCAATTCCGACTTCTCAAGTAAACAGAATGCACATGGGCGCTAGCGCGTCCACGTTTTTGCCGTCGTCGGCCAGTTTGCCGGTGCCGGGATCGCGCGCGAAGATGCTGATCCAGTTCGAATCCTGATTGGCGACGAGCATCCAGCGCTCGGTGGGATCGAGGGTGAAATAGCGGGGCGTCTTGCCGCCGCAGTTGGAGCGCGCGATGGGCGTGAGAGCGCCGGATTGGAAATCGGCGCTGAACGAGTAGAGAAAATTGTCATCGCGGTTGGCGAAGTAAACGAATTGGCCGTCACGCGTGATCACGGTGTCGCAACCGCGCGTGGGGCCGTGGTAATCGGCGGGCAGCAGATCGATGCGCGTGACCAGCGTGAGGCGGCCGTCGGCCTTGTGCCACTCGAGGACATCGACCGTGGAGGCAAGCTCGTTCATGCAATACGCGGTGTGGCCGTTGGGATGGAAGTGCAGGGTGCGCGCTCCGGAGCCAGGCGCGCCGCGGTAGATTCCGGCAGGCGTCATGGCGGCTGTGGCCGGATCGGGCTTGTAGATGTGAATGCAGTCGCCGCCGAGGTCGTTGACATAGGCGAAGCGATTGTCGGGCGAGTAAGACGCGAAGTGCGCGTGCGCGGTCGACTGGCGATCGGGGTTGGGGCCGTGCACGGTGTAATGCTCGCTCCAGACGAGTTCACTCAACTTGCCGTCACGGATGCGGAAGCTGGCGGCGCAGGCGCCAACGTAATCCGCGGCGAGCAGCATCTGGCCGGTGTGGTCCACGGCGACCTGGCAGGTGCCGACACTGGCGGAGTTGCGCGCGCTGAGCGGATTGAGATTGCCAGCGGTGTGGCGAAGGCTGGCTACTTCTCCGGTGGGCTTGCCCTCGAACATGTCGAGCTCGGAAGCGGAGTAGACAAACTCGCGGGCGGGCGAGAAGGCGATCCACGCAACTTTGGGCACGCTTGCGGCAACGCCGACAGCCGTCAGCCCCGCGGTCTGCGGATCCCAGTCGTAGGCGAGAATGCCGTCGGGCGCGCTGGAGGCGACGAAGACGCGCGTGCGCGGGGAGGCGGAAGCGACAAAGGCAGCGGAGCGCGCGATCGATGGCGAAGCGGCGGCGAGGGTTGCGGCGGAAGAGGTCATCAGAAATTTGCGGCGCGAGGTAAGCTGCGAGGTCCGATTCATAACGGAGACCATTGTCTCACGCGCCCATTTCGATGCGCTCCCGCAGCGCGGCGTTGGCCTCCCATTCTCGTGCCGGGGGAAAGCGCGAGAGTAGGGCACGGAAATTCGTGCAGGAGCGAGGGTGGAGGGCTCTCACTCTTTCTGCATCCGCCGCGGCGGACGCGGAGAGGATGAGGCAACTACGACCGATTCGAGTTTAGTTGAGCTTGAAGACGACATTGATCGTGGTTTCCACTTCCACAGGCCGGCCGTTGAGCGTATAGGGACGGTATTGCCATTGGGCCACGGCGTTGAGAGCGGCCTGGCGCAGCAGCCCCGGGCCGCTGACCACGTGCAGATTTTCGATGGAGCCGGCGGTGGAAATGGTGGCCTCAAGCACGACCGTGCCCTGAGTGCCGGTGACTTTGGCAATTTCAGGATAATCGGGCGTGATTTTTTTCAGCAGCAGACCGTTCATCACTCCCTGAGAGACGGGAGCGGGCGCGCGCGGCGACGGCTGGATCACCTGGACATTGTCGCCACCGGAAAAGGGACCGCCTGGACCTGCGCTGGGAATTCCGTTGCCGGCGAGATTTCCGGAGTCAATCGGAGCGGAGCTGTCGGGCGGTCCGAGGCTGGGGCTCATTCTCGGAAACCTTGAAGGTGCTTGGAAGGCGGGCACGCTGATTTCGGGTGCGGGGAGAGACGGTTGCGCGGGCGCAGGCGGCAATCGGACAGGCTCGAGAGGTGGAGGCGGCGTTTCCATGGGGATGGAGCGCCACCTGCCGGGCAGCATCTGCGGGTGGAACAGAGGAATAAGAACCAGCGCCAGCAGCAAAGTTCCGTTGAGCGCGAAGGTGGCCATCATCCACCCGCGGGTGCGCGTGTGAATGGCTCCCATGGATTCGAAGGTTGAGTCTTCAAACATCGGCTGCCTTCCGGAGCGATTTGAAGGGGCCCGGCGGGGAGCAGCGGGGCTTCAAGGCGCGCAACTCTCCTCACCTCTCCGCGAGCGCACGCTGCGGCGCGGGCCTGAAGGGGCTCGGAAAAACCGCGAGCATCCGACTCTTCGCAGGCTGAAGCCCGCGAGAGGAATAGAAAATTGGAGCCCTTGTTCGGCACGGATGAATCCGCGCTCTTTCAAGAAGCTCCGTAACTCGAGAGTTTCCGCAGCCCGCGAAGGCCGCTCGTTTTTCCCGACCGGAACCACTTTGCTCAGATAGACACCGCATGCGAGGGAATTGTTCCCGGAGAAGCGGGCGACGAAACGGAGCGGAGCCGCCGGGCGCAATGCGATACACTCCAGGAGTTCGCGGCAACAACCAGGGAACGAATATGAAATTTCTCTCTGCCGTTTTTTTCGCTGCGCTGCTCGGCGTGCAGGCGCAGGCGCCGGCTCCCGCGCCGGCCATCGCCAGCTCAGAGCAGACTCTCCAATACATTCATGCAGGGTGGGACAAGCTCACGCGATCGGCGACCGCGTGTGCTGCGCTTGTGGACGTGAAGGTGCACGGGAGTCCGGTGCTCTATGTGCCGGCGGATGCGCCGATTCCCGCGGAGGCCGCGGCGACAGCAACGAGGTGCCACGCGCAGGTGCTGGTGCTGCCGCGGCGGATTGAAAAACTGGGCGACGTGATGCCGCAGGAATTGCCGCAGCCGGGACTGCTCTATCTTCCCGATCCGTACGTGGTGCCGGGCGGGCGCTTCAACGAGATGTACGGGTGGGACAGTTTTTTTATTGTGCTGGGACTGGAGGCGGATCATCACGAGGCGCTGGCGAAGGACATCGTCGACAACTTTCTTTACGAAGTGGAGCACTACGGGGCGGTGCTGAATGCGAACCGCACCTATTACCTCACGCGCTCGCAGCCGCCGTTCTTGACTTCAATGATCCTCGCCGTCTATGAGGATCGCGCAAGTTTTCCGTCGACGCCCGAGGGGCGCGCAGAGGCGAACGCGTGGCTGGAGCAGGCGTACACGACAGCGGAGAAGGATCACTCAACCTGGACGCGTCCCGAGCACCGCGCGGGCACGACGGGGCTGGCGCGCTACTGGGATTACGGCGTTGGGCCGGTGCCGGAGATGGCCGACGACGACACGTATTACGCGGATGTGATCCGCGGGCTGGTGGAACACCCGACGCCGGTGGGCAATAGCTTTCTTCTCAGAGGGCCGGAGCATCCGGATGCGGCGGAGGTGGCGCGGCTCAAGCTGACGAGCTGCGATGTGCATGGCAGCGTGGTGTGCCTGCGGGCGTGGTACGGCGGATACCGGCTCACGGCGGATTTCTACAAAGGCGACCGGGCGATGCGCGAGTCGGGATTCGATTCAAGCGACCGCTTCGGGCCATTTTCCGGAGCCACGCACCACTATGCGCCGGTTTGTTTGAACAGCCTGCTCTATCGCTATGAGCGCGATCTGGCGCACATGGCGCACCTGCTGGGCAAGCCGCAGGATGCCCGGCGTTGGGACCGGACGGCGAATGCGCGCGCTGCGGCGATGCAGCGATATCTCTGGCGGCCGAAGGAAGGCGTCTTTGCGGACTACGATTTTGTTCATGCGAAGCCGTCAGAGTACGCGTACATCAGCTCGCTCTATCCGCTCTGGGCGGGCGTGGCCACGCGCGAAGAGGCGAACCAGATGGAGGCCAAGCTCAATCTGTTCGAACGGCCCGGAGGGTTGTCGATGAGCAACTTCAATAGCGGGCTGCAATGGGATGAGCCCTATGGATGGGCGCCGACGAACTGGATCGCGGTAGCGGGGCTGGAGGCGCTGGGATTCCATGCCGATGCGGCGCGCATTGCGGAGCATTTCGACGCGACGGTGGACGCGGGGTTCGCGGCCGACGGGACCATCCGGGAAAAGTACAACGTGGTCACAGGCAATGCCAACGTGGCTGTGAGCACCGGCTATAAGCAAAACGTGATCGGGTTCGGATGGACGAATGCGGTGTACCTGAAGTTCAAGCAGATTGCGCAGGAGCCGCTTACTCAGGCAGAGTCACTGTCCCTTTTACATTGAACTTTCCGCTGACCGACGGGGCGCCGGCGCCGGGCTGGCCGCCGCCGACGGAGACGGTATAGGCGCCGGGAGCGACGATGATGTCGCCGGCCTCGGTGACCATGCTCAGGTCGCGCGGCTTGAGCTCAAATCTCACTTGCTCGGAGGCGCCGGCGGCGAGATGCACGCGCTGGAAGGCCCGCAGCGCGCGCAGCGGCGCGCCGGGCACGGCGGGGAAGGTGAGATAGAGCTGGGCGACTTCATCGCCCTCCCGTCTGCCGGTGTTGGTGACGGTCACTTGAGCAGTGAGCGAATCGCCGGCCTTGATGGGCGCGGACGGAAGATGAAGGCCGCTATACGAGAAGCGGGTATAGCTGAGGCCGTAGCCGAAAGGATAGAGCGGCGTGCCGGTGAAGTAGCGGTAGGTGCGGTTCTTCATGGAGTAGTCGTCGAAGGGCGGAAGCTGATCAATGCCCTTGTAGAAGGTGACGGGTAAACGGCCAGCGGGATTGTTGCGGCCGGAGAGCGTTTGCGCCACGGCTGCTCCGCCTTCCTCGCCGGGATACCACGCATCGAGGATGGCGTTGACGTGGGTGCTGGCCCAGTTGACGGCGAGCGCGCTGCCGTTGGTGAGGACGACGACGAGCGGCTTGCCCGCGGCGGCGAGAGCTTTGAGAAGGTCTTCCTCAGGTTGCGGCAGATTGAGGCTGGTGCGGACGCCGCCTTTGAAGCCGGGCATGTCGACTTTCATCTCCTCGCCTTCGAGCTGGCTGGTGATACCCACCACGGCGATGGTGACATCGGCGCTTCTGGCCGCGGCGATCGCAGCCGGATCGGGGGTGTAATCGATTTTCATCCAGATGAGGCGCGCGCGCGGAAGGGGACGGTTCACCTGGCTGTAATCGACGGTGACCTGATACGGTTTGCCGGCTTCAAGATGAACACGGCCCAGTTTGGCTTCAAGGCCGTGCGTGTCGTCGTCATTGGCGATCACCTGCCCGTCGAGCGAGAGGCTGAAGAAGCCGTCGGCCTGGAGGCCGAGATCGTAGTCGCCGGTGGTCACGGGGGTGAGCGTGGTTTCCCAGCGGACGGCGAGCGGCTTGACGCCGGCGGCTCCAGGCGGCAGCGGCTGCGCAGCGGCGTCGATGTCCGGCTCCGTGCGCGAGACCAGCGTGGTGAGATTCGGTTTGGTGGCGAGGAAGGTGGCGATGTCGCCTTTGAGATATGTGGCCTTCACGCCGGGCTGGCCCGCAGCGGTGAGCAGCGCCGAGGGCACCGGGTGGTAGTCCGTGCCGAGAAACTGCGTGCCGGGGACGTACCGGATGGAATCGCCGGCGAACTCCGCCTTGATGCCTTCGAGGATGGACACGGTGTGGGTGGGAATGCCGTTGTAGTTGCCGAGCAGCACGGGGGTCTGATCGGCGAGCGAGCCGATGACGGCGATCTTGATTGCGGAGGTCTTGAGCGGGAGGGTGCCGTCGTTTTTGAGCAGCACCATGGACTCATCGGCGAGCTTGAGCGCAAGGGCGCGATGCGCGGGACTGTTCAGCTGGCTCTCGTCGATCTTCGTGTAGGGAACCATTGACGGCGGGTCAAACATGCCCAGTTTCATGCGCGCGGTGAAGAGGCGGATGAGGGCGCGGTCGATGTCGCTTTCCTTGAGATAGCCTTCCTTCACAGCGTCGAGGTAGGGCTTGTAGTCGTGGTCGTCAGTGATCTTGGTGGTGAAGTCGACGCACTCGTTATCCATGCCGCGCTCGAGGCTGATGGCCGAGGCCTGGGCCTGCGTGGGCTCGTAGTGATGGCCGTCAAAGATGTTGCGGACGGCGCCGCAATCGGAGACGACGTAGCCCCCGAAATTCCATTTTCCGCGGAGCTGGCCTTCGAGGAGAAATTCATTGGCGCAGGCGGGCTGGCCGTTGATGCTGTTGTAGGCGCACATGACGGAGCCGGCCTTGCCCTCGGTGACCGTGGCGCGGAAGGCGGGCAGATAGGTGTCGAACTCATCATGCCTGCTCACCATGACGTCGGCTGTGTGGCGCGTGGGCTCCGGGCCGGAGTGGACGGCGAAGTGCTTGGGCGTAGAGATGGTGCGGTAGTAGTGGGGGTTGCCGCCCTGCATACCGGTGACGAAGGCGACGCCCATGCGCGCGGTGAGGAACGGGTCTTCGCCGTAGGTTTCCTGGCCGCGGCCCCAGCGGGGATCGCGAAAGATGTTGATGTTCGGCGCCCAGAAATCGAGACCCTGGAAGATGTTGCTCGAGCCGCCGTTGGCGCGCAGGGCCTGCATGTGCTTGATGCGTCCCTCGATGCCGATGGCGACGGCCATCTGGTGGATGCGAGCGGGATCGAAGGTAGCGGCGAGGCCGATGGGCTCAGGAAATTCGGTGGTGCCGTCGACCATCACGCCGTGCAGCGCCTCGCTCCACCAGTCATACGCGGGAACGTGCAGGCGCGGGATGGCGCGCGCCTGGTTGACGAGCTGGCTGGCCTTCTCTTCGAGCGTCATGCGGTGCACCAGGTCGGCGGCGCGCTGTTCGGCGGGGAGTGCCGGGTTCAAATAGGCGGGTTGACCGGCATTCTGCGCGGAGGAGGGCGATGCCAGAGATAAAGCGACTGCGCCCACAGCGGCCAGGGCAAAACCAAGGATCTTCATTGTGCCTCGTGAGGGCTCAGGCGCGGAATGATGACGCCGCGTTTCCGATTCTCCCTTGCCCATCAGGGGGCCACTCTAAAGGGGCAACGAAGCTCTGTCAAGCTGAGCGGACATGCGGAAAATCGGTTTAGACGCGCTGCGCGGCGAGGCGGACGCGGCACATTCCGGAAGAATAACGCCGGCGTCCGGAGTCGCATTCTCGATGTAACCTTCTTCTGAATCCATCGTAATTCCAGACAGCAAGGCAAGCGCGGATGGTGTGAATCGCATTCTGGGGATTGGGTGAGGCGAGCGAGTCGGCCATCGAGCCAGTTGAAGGCGAAGTTTTCGCGGCCGCGCTGGATTCCGGATTGGCACGATGAGTGGATTTGCAAGAGCGGATGGCGGCGCGATGGCTAGCTCTTGAAGAAATCGCCGAGGCCGGCGCGCTGGGCGTGGGCGGCCATGACGGATTGAATTTCGAGCGCGAGCGCGAGAGCCGCGCGGCCCTGCTGGGCGCTGACTTTGGGCGGGCGGCGCGTGCGGACGGACTCGAGAAAGGAGAGAAGCTCGAGGCGGAGCGGTTCGGCGGGGGTGATCTCCGGCCGGGAAAAACTGAGACCGGGAGCGAGGCCGGCGGGCGTTTGAAGCTGCGCGGTGAACTGCGCGATGAGGGTGGGATCGATGCCAGCTGTAGAAGCGAACTGCGCGATGAGCGCCGGATCGATCTTGGTGAGATCGAGTGCGCCGGAGACGAGAGCGGCGGCGACGGGCGCGGGGATGGCGGCGCGAGCGTGAGCCGGCAGCGAAGCGAGCAGATGGGAAGGGGACGCGGGCTGCGCGTCGTCGAGGCGGATGACGAGCACGTCGCGACGGGCGTAGTCGATGGAGACGTACTGGCGCGGCTCAAAGAAGCGCAGCTTGCGCACGCGTTCGGTGGAGACGCGCGAGGCGGTGAAGTTGGCCACACAGCCGGATTCGAACTCGACGCGCACGTTGGCGATGTCGACTTTGGGCGAGAGGATGGGCAGGCCGACGGCGCGGACCTCGCGCACCGGCGAGCGGGCGAAGGTGAGAACGATGTCGAGATCGTGGATCATGAGGTCGAGGACGACGTCGACATCGAGGGAGCGGGGGGTGAAGACGCTCAGCCGATGGGCCTCAAAGAACATGGGGCGTGTGAGGTGCGGCTCGACGGCGAGGACGCCGGGATTGAAGCGCTCCAGATGGCCGGGCTGGAGGATGCGATTTTTCTCTTCTGCCTTGCGGATGAGGTCGCCGGCCTGATCGAGATTTGCGGCGAGCGGTTTTTCGACGAGCAGATCGCAACCGGCCTGGAGCAACGCCGAAGCCACGGCATGATGATGGACGGTGGGCACGGCGACGCAAGCGGCATTGGCGTTCAGCCGGGCGGCCAGCAACTCATCGACGCCGGCATAGACGGGGATGGCGAACTGCGCGGCGGCTTCGCGCGCGCGGCCGGGATCAGGCTCAATGGCGGCGACGAGAACCGCGCCCAGGCCGGCGGCTTCAAGTTCCCGCAGCACACGCAGGTGATGGCGCCCGAAGACGCCGGCGCCGGCGACGACTACGCGAACAGGATCGCGGAGGGCATCGCGCAAAGGAGTTTCGCCGGCGAGGGCGCGGCTTTTTTCTTCGCTCACCGGCCGATACTCGCTGGGGGGCTCACTGGGCAAGGCTCATTGACCTTGCACGGCCTTGAGGCAACGGCCGTAGAGCTCAAGCAGCTGGTTGACTTGCTCCTCGGCCTTGATCGCGCCCGGCCCGGTGAACCCGGTGGAAGGTGCGGCGGGCTTGCCCACGCCCGCTGTGCCGGCCACGAACTTCATGAGATCGAGGGCGATATCTTCATTCCGGCGAGCTCCTAGGCTCGCGCCGTTCAAGGTTTCCATGCCGAAAAATCTCCGAAAACAGATGCTACCAGATGCGCCGTGCGGCAGGAGATGGCGGCTGGGGCGGGGCGACGAGTCAACGGCCCGAATCTGCGCTTTTGGCCACGGCCCGGCGATGGAGCAGCCACGCGCGGAGGCGCCAGCCGTAGATGGCGAGATTGAAAACGCAGACGGATACGCCGGCGAGAGTAATGGCCCAGGAGGGAAGGTTGGGATAGACGAGGGCGTCGAGGGAGTGGAGAAGAAAACCGCCCTGGAATGCCGAGACGCCGGCCAGCGATTCGAAATGCTGCTCGGCAAGCGTGAGGGGACAGGGCCAGGGGCCGGCTTCGACGGCGATTCCCCAAAGCAGGGCGAGGATGTGCAGCGTGCTCCAGACGGGCCGGCCGCGCGTGAGCAACGCGCCAAAGATGAC
>JASHTS010000217.1 GCA_030040425.1 Acidobacteriaceae bacterium
ACTCAATCCTGCGTGGGCCGACCTGAGCCGCGAGTGGTACGACTATGAACCTGCGGATTATTCGCGCGCTCTCGACAGGATGGATTCCTAAAGGCAACTGCAGATCCTTCGTCGGTCGCGCTGCGACCTCCTCTGGATGACAGAACTGTGGAAGAGCGAGACCGGGGGCACCCACGTTTTTGGTGAGTTGGAATTGAAAGCAACCGCAGATCTTTCGACTCCGTCCGCTGACGCGGACTTCGCTCAAGATGACAGGTTCATGGGAATGCGGCTCCGCGCGTAGCTTCGAAAAAAGAAGGCCGGAGTTTTTCGCCCCGGCCTCAATCGCCCAACGCTGATTCGTGTCTATCTCAACTGCATCCGCTCGTCGACCCGCAGCTCATGCAGCGGTAGCAGCTTCCGTTGCGGACCATGATTGCGCCGCAGGTTCCGCAACTGGGCGCGTCGCCCATGTCGTACATGCCGCGCATGGCGTCGGCCGCGTGAAAGAGCCCGCGATCCTTGAGCTCGGGTACTTGCGCCGCGCCGCTCTGCGAGCCCTGCCAGGTCTGCGTCTCCGGCGCAATGCCGCCGCCGGCCCCTGAGCCCGAATGGCTGCTCATCTGGCTCAGCCGCTTGGCCACTTCCTCGGCCAGCCGCGCCAGGTGCTCGTTCGACACCGGCGCCTCTTCATCGATCTCCGTCTCCGGCAAGAGCGTGGGCGAAGCGGGAATCTCATGCCCCTGCGGCGCCAGGCCCG
Organism: Acidobacteriaceae bacterium; assembly: GCA_030040425.1. Taxonomy (GTDB): domain Bacteria; phylum Acidobacteriota; class Terriglobia; order Terriglobales; family Acidobacteriaceae; genus Telmatobacter. The sequence continues at coordinate 740 of JASHTS010000217.1, forward strand.
CGAACAGCGTCAACTGCGTGCCCGAAAGGAAGCGCAGGCTCAGCCAGCGGAAGATGTAATCCATCAGGCTCTTGGCAAACCCGATCTGCTCGTTGCCGGTCCAGCCCGAAGGCTCGAAGCGCGTGTGCGCAAACTTCTCGCACAACACCTTCAGCTGCACGCCATGTTGCAACGCGAGAGAAACCGAGGTAGCAAACGCATCCATCAACCCCGAAACAGTCGACCCCTCCTTGGCCATCTTGATGAAGATCTCGCCCGGCTGCCCGTTGGGATAGAGACCCACGGTGATGTAGCCTTCGTGCCCCGCGATCGAAAACTTGTGCGTCACCGAGGCGCGCTCCTCCTGCAGGCGATGGCGCACCGCCTTCGGCGGCCCGTTCGGGTCCTGCGCCGCCTCGCGCTGCGGCTCGGGCGCCGGAACGGGCGCCGCAGAGGTCGAGGGCGCGATCGCGGACGAAGCGGCCGCCGAGGCTGCCAGCCCCTGCCCTTCGCCGCCGATCACCGCATCCAGCGCATTGCGGAAGAAGGCCGCCGCCTGGGCGAGCAGCTTCGCGCTCACCTCCACCCTTTCGCCCGGCCGCGCTTCCAGCGCCTTCAGGTCCGCGTCGGCCGCGGCCTGCGCTTGAGCCATGCTCGCGATGACGCGCCCGCCCGCCGCATCCAGCGCCGAAGGCTCCTTCTTCGCATCGATGCTCGTATTCAGCGGCTGCGTGCCCTTCGACCCGTCGCGATAGATCGCCACGGCCTTGATGCCCTGCCGCCAGCTCTCGGCGTACGCCTCGGCCACATCGTCCACGCTCGCCTCGTGCGGCAGATTCACGGTCTTCGAAATAGCTCCGGAAAGAAACGGCTGCGCCGCCGCCATCATCTTGATGTGGCCCATGTAATGAATCGACCGCGTGCCCTTCGACGGCTTGAAGCTGCAATCGAAGACCGCCAGGTGCTCCGGCTTGATGCCCGGCGCGCCCTCGATGGTGCCGGTCGCGTCGATGTAGCTCACGATGGCGTTTACATCGTCGTCGGAGTAGCCCAGCTTGAACAGCGCCGCGGGCACGGTGTTGTTCACGATCTTGATCATCCCGCCGCCCACCAGCTTCTTGTACTTCACCAGCGCCAGATCCGGCTCGATGCCTGTGGTGTCGCAATCCATCATGAAGCCGATGGTGCCCGTAGGCGCCAGCACCGTGGTCTGCGAGTTGCGATAGCCATACTTCTCGCCGTAGACCAGCGCCGCGTCCCAGCTTTCGCGGCTGGCGTCGATGAGCGGGTCCAGTTGCGGCACCGTGAACGGTTCGCTGCTCTGGCGCGAACGGCCGATGTTGTTCACTTCCGCGCGGTGCATGCGGATCACGTCGAGGAACGGCTCGCGATTCACGTAGAAGCCGGGGCACGCGCCGCCCTGCCGCTCGACAGACGCAGTGAGCGGCGTAGCCGAGGCCAGCGCCGGGCAGCTCGCCGCAATCATCGCGCTCTGCAGATACGCCTGCCCGCACATGATGGCCGTCATCGCCGCCGCCAGGTCGCGCCCCGCGGCCGAGTCGTACGGCAGCCCGAAGGCCATCAACAGCGCGCCCAGGTTCGCATAGCCCAGCCCCAGCGGCCGGTAATCGTGCGAATTGCGCGCGATGGCCTCGGTCGGATATCCCGAATTGTCCACCAGGATCTCCATCGCCGTGATCATCACGGAGATCGCGTGCCGGTACGCGGGAATATCGAACGTCCCGGCGGGCGTGACGAACTTGAGCAGGTTGAAGCTGGCCAGGTTGCACGCCGAGTTGTCCAGGAACATGTACTCGCTGCACGGATTCGACGCGTTGATGCGCGCCGTGTTCTTCGACGTGTGCCACCTGTTGATGGTGGTGTCGAACTGCATGCCCGGATCGCCGCACTGCCACGTCGCCTCGGCGATCTTGTGCATGATCGTGCGCGCCTTGTGCTTCTCTACCGGCTGCTTGTCCTTGACCGATCGGGTCCAGAACTCGCCGTTGGTCTCATAGGCGCGCATAAACTCGTCACTGACCCTGACTGAATTGTTCGCGTTCTGGAAGAAAATCGACGAGTACGCCTCCGAGTCCGGCCCCGAGCCGTCGTATCCTTCGCGAATCAGCGCAAACGCCTTCTTCTCCTCCTTGGCCTTGCAGTCGATGAACTCCACGATGTCCGGGTGCTCCACGTTGAGGATCACCATCTTGGCCGCGCGCCGCGTCTTGCCCCCGCTCTTGATCACGCCTGCAAACGCGTCAAAGCCGCGCATGAAGCTCAGCGGACCGCTCGCCTCGCCGCCGCCCGAGAGCAGCTCCTTCGAACCGCGAATGGTGGAAAGATTGGTGCCCGTCCCCGAACCCCACTTGAAGAGCATGCCCTCGGTCTTGGCCAGGGTGAGAATCGACTCCAGCGAATCCTCGACCGAGTTGATGAAGCAGGCCGAGCACTGCGGGTTCCTGTAGCCCGTCGCCGAGTACTTCACGCCGCCTGTGGCCGCGTCCCAGTGCCAGTTCTGCCCGTCGGAATTGGGCTCCAGCCGGTCGCAACCCACGTTGAACCACACCGGCGAGTTGAAGGCCGCCTTCTGCGTGAGCAGCATGTGCACCAGCTCGTCGTGAAAGATGCCCGCATCCTGCTCGGAGGCAAAATAGCCGCCCCGCGCGCCCCAGTCGCGGATGGTCTCCGCCACGCGGCTCACCAGTTGCCGCACCCCCGTCTCGCGCTCCGGCGTTCCCATCTGCCCATGCAGATACTTCGAGGCCACAATGTTGGTCGCCGTCATCGACCACTCCTGCGGCACCTCCACGTCCTTCTGCTCGAAGATCGTGTTGCCTCTGGTGTCGGTGATCGACGCCGTCCGCCGCTCCCACTGCACCTCGTCGTACGGCGAGATGCCGGGCGTCGAAAATCTCCGGGCAAAGACCAGACCTTTATCGGTATAGGCCGCCTGGGGAACAACTCCGGAACTTGTCAGGTGGGTTTCGCTCATAACATCCTCTCGCTCGGAATCAACCGCGCAGTGAAGTATCTCGCCTCGGCTCCAAGGCGCAGAGCCTCCTCGCCGGGGGCTACGGTCGCTTACGCGCAAACGGGAATCAGGGATCGGAAATTGCCGCAAGTTACTGATTCGCCTGCGGCTCTCCGGCAATACCTAGGGCCGGCTATCTTTACAGTCCGTTTACAGCCGCAGATGAGAAAATACCGCTGTCTATGGTGCGTGTCAAGACCAAACCACAACATCTGGTATTTTGGTCACATTCGCGGCATCCGATTCCTAAATAGGGCCATTTGCCTGTGGAAAGCTCGCAAACGCCGCGTCCCTGGCGGGTTTTGCTCCCCTGCGTTGGGCAAAATCCCGGCAGGACGCGCGTTTTACGCCGCATTCCTTCCAAATTCAAGGCTAGACCCCGTTTGCCTCGAGGGCAAGGCTCGGAAATGGTGCTTTTTCGATGGCTTTCCTGTGCGAATGTGGACAATCGGGCAGCGCCCGGGCGGATCGCCGGGAGGGATGCGCCGCGCGTTACATCGATCTACGTTTCACGCCCTCACTTCGGCGGCTGCTGCGCCCCTTGTTTGCCTCCCTGCACCGCGCCTTTGGTCGTCTTCTTCGTCTTCTTCACTGCCTTGTCGACGCCGCGCTTGCTCGCCTTGTAGCCCTTCTTGGTCTCTTTTTTCGTGCCATGCGCGGCGCTCCTGGCGGCGTTCCTGGCATCGTGGCCGGCGTTCTTCATGTCCTGGCTCGCGCTGTGGTTGGATTGTTGGCTGACGGCAGCCGCCGGCACACAGAGCATGGCGGCTGCGAGAAATAGAGTGGCTAAAGGAAATCGGCTTCTCATAGCAGCAGGGATTCGTCCCCCGCCACGCGAGTTGGCCGGATCGAGCGGCCCATCGAACTGCCCATCACCCGCTGAAATGTGTCGATGGCGCGATTGAATCCTTTTCGGCGCCGGAGACAACCGAATTCGCACCCACGCGTCGCGGCGCGTGATCGCCCGCCAAAACGCAGGCGGCCATCCAGAGCTGGATGGCCGCCAACGGTCACCGCTTCCAAGGGTCGAAAGGGGGCAATTGTCCCGCCCTAGTTGTTCTGAATGCGCATGCCGTAGAACGACCGGTACACAAAAATAAACGACAGCACAAAGAAGACTGCCGCCAGCACGTGTGTCCACATCGCGCTGGTAACGGCCATTTGCGATGCCAGCTCCACGGCGAGCAAGCCGAACAGCGTAGTGAATTTGATCACCGGGTTGAGAGCCACGGCCGCGGTGTCCTTGAACGGATCGCCCACCAGGTCGCCCACCACGGTGGCCTCGTGCAGCGGCGTTCCCTTTTCATGCAGGTCCACTTCGACGATCTTCTTGGCGTTATCCCAAGCGCCGCCGGCGTTGGCCATGAAGATGGCCTGATAAAGCCCGAAGATCGCAATCGAGATCAGATAGCCGACGAAGAAGAACGGGTCGAGAAAGGCAAACGCCAGCGCGGCAAAAAACAACGAGATGAAGATGGTCAGCATGCCGCTCTGCGCGTAGCGGGTGCAGATGGCGACCACTCTCTTGCTGTCCTCCGTGGACGCTTTCTCCTGGCCGAGACTCATGTTGTTCTTGATGAATTCCACCGCCCGGTAAGCGCCCGTGGTCACGGCCTGGGTTGATGCGCCGGTGAACCAGTAAATCACCGCGCCGCCGGTCACCAGTCCAAGGAGAAACGGCGCGTGAAGCAGCGACAGCTTGTCTACGTCCTGCGTCAGGGAATTCGTCAGCGCCATTATCGTCGCAAAAATCAGCGTCGTCGCGCCCACCACGGCCGTGCCGATCAGCACCGGCTTGGCGCTGGCCTTAAAGGTATTGCCCGCGCCGTCGCCCGCCTCCAGCATCTTCTTGGCGCGCTCGAAGTCCACGGCCACGCCGAACTGCTTTTTCACATCCTCGGCCACGCCGGGCTCGTTCTCGATCAGCGAAAGCTCGTAAATGGATTGCGCATTGTCCGTGACCGGTCCAAACGAATCCACGGCAATGGTTACCGGTCCCATCCCCAGGAACCCGAACGCCACCAGGCCGAACGCGAACATGGGCGCCGCCAGAATTATGTTGCTGAATCCCAGAGTGCTCACACCGTAGCCGAGGCCCATTAAAACAATGACCGCGCCTCCCAGGTAGTAGCCGGAAAAATTCCCGGAGACAAATCCCGACAAGAGCCCGAGAGCCGCGCCGCCCTCCCTGGCCGACGCCACCACCTCTTTCACATGGCGGGCTTCCGTGGATGTAAATACCTTCACGAGCTCCGGAATGAGCGCGCCGGCCACGGTCCCGCAGGAAGCGATGGTCGCGAGTTTCCACCACAGCGTGGGATCGCCGCCCAGATTCGGAATCAGAATGTAAGTGACCGGATAAGTGACGGCGATGGTCACAATGGAAGTGATCCACACCAGCGAGGTGAGCGGCGACTCGAAGTTGAATGCGGTCGCCTTGCCGTAACGCGCTCTGGAGATAATCTCGTTGATGTAATAGCCCGCAACCGCGGCCACCAGCATCGCCACGCGCACCGCAAACAGCCACACCAATAATTGCACGCCCACGACCGGGCTCTTGGCGCCCAGCATGATGAAGGCGATAAGGGCGACCTGGACGACTCCGTAAGTTTCAAAACCGTCGGCCGTGGGACCCACCGAATCGCCGGCATTGTCTCCCGTGCAGTCGGCGATCACGCCGGGGTTGCGCGCATCGTCTTCCTTCACCTTGAAGACAATCTTCATCAGGTCGGCGCCGATGTCGGCAATCTTGGTGAAGATGCCGCCGGCAAGACGGAGCACCGCGGCGCCCAACGATTCGCCAATGGCAAAGCCGATGAAGCACGGTCCGGCGTAATCTCCCGGAACGAAGAGGATGATGATGAACATCATCAGCAGCTCGATGGAGATCAGCATCATGCCGATGCTCATGCCCGACTTCAGCGGAACGCTGAAGCAGCGATACGGATTACCGCCCAGCGAGGCCCAGGCGCCGCGCGAGTTCGCCAGCGTGTTTACGCGGATGCCGAACCACGCCACAAAGTAGCTGCCCGCCATGCCCAGCACGCTGAACGCCAGGATAATCACCACGCGTACCGCGCTGAAGTGAAGCAAAATAGCGAAATATGCGAGGATGACCACCGCAATAAAACACCAGAGAAGGAGCAGGAATTTGCCCTGGTTGGTGAGATAGGTTTTGCACGTCTCCCAGATCAGCTGCGACACGTCCCGCATCGCTCGATGCACTGGCAGGGCTTTCAAGTGAACGTACATGAAGAAGCCAAAGATCATGCCCAGAATGCAGAACACAGGTCCCCACATCAGAAGGCTGTGGCCATTCATGCCCAGAAACTGAACCGAAGTCATATCCGGCAGCTTCAGATTGGCTTCGCCCCCGGCCGCTTCCGCCGGCGCCGCAAACGCCGCGCCCTGGCCAAGCAGGACGAGCGCGGCGATTATCCCGGCCAGTCGTCCCCGGCATCTTGAAAACCAGTTGCCCGCCACGCGCCCTCCACTGCTCGCTTGCCGGCCAAAAACTTCGCTGAGACCTCGCCGGGAGACCTCCCGCGCAAAGAACGCGGACAAAATGAGCGAAAGCGCGCTTGCGCCCGCAAACATCCAAACACGATCCATTCCTGTCACAATTCCTCCAGACCTCTGGTTCTTAAAAAAAACCGCCTCCGCCGCCGGCGAGCCTGAGCGCGGAGACTGGCCACGGGGAAGGCTATCATCCGTATCCGGCGCTGTCGAGTGATAGCCGGCACGGACGAGCTGGCGCGGTAGCTTCATCGGTAATATGCCATTTTGAACCGGCAGCGGCTCGCCCTCGTCGCGCGGGCAAGGGTCTCCCGGCGCATGGCCGCCGCACTCCTGCTGCGGGATAGAGGAAGGGGAAAAACGTGCGCAGGCTGGGGGCCTCCGAGGCTGGTCTCGCCGCAACCGGCGATTCCCGTTTTGAGGAATTCCGGCTTCGGCTGTGGATGCGGCTGCCATGGTTGGATGCGCACTGCGCGTCTCAAATCCTGCCCTGGTTCGACTTTTTAGGAGCCGGTCCGGCTCCCCTAGAGGAGATTCTTCCCGAGGCACGCCTCAGAACGCCAGCTTCACCGCACCCTGCAGGATGCGCGGCGGCGCGGCGCTGATCGTGTCGCCGAAGGTCGCGCTGCCCACGTTGCCGTCCACGGCGGTGGGGCCGTTGAACTGCGCGTGGTTGAAGACGTTGAACCCTTCCACGCGGAACACCAGCGACCGCGAGTCCCCGAGCGCCAGGCTCTTGGACAGCGCCATGTCGTAGTTGTCCGCGCCCGGGCCGTAAAAGAACCGCCGCTTGGCGCTGCCGGGTGTGCCCGGAGCGTTCATGCCGAAATCCGCCGTGTCGAAATAATTGTTCCCGTCTCCGCGCGGATTCGAACTCAGCCGCAGCGGCGCCCCGTTCCAATCCGGCTCGTCGATGCTCGAATTGTTCACGCCGTTCGGATTGGTCCCGATCAGCGAATTGTCGCCGTTGTTGATCATGGTCACAGGAAATCCGCTCGCCATGCGCGTAATGCCGGAGAGCGACCAGCCGCTCGTAATCTGGTTTGCGAGCCGGTTCCGGCGCAGAAAGCGGTCGACCGGAAGCTGGTAGTCGTAGCTCAGCACGAAGTTGTGCTTCACATCGAACGAGGAGATGGCATAACTGAGCGCGGGATTGAAGGGGTTCACCTCCTCGCCCAGGTTCGACGACTGATCGAGCGACTTGCCGTAAGTGTAGGCGCCGGCAAACTCCAGCCGCCCGCTGGTGTGCCGCGCGCTCAGCTCGAGCGCGTTGTAGTCGGCGTGTCCGATGTTGGCCTGCAGCGCGTTGCTGCCGAAGTTCGCGCCCAAAGGCCCGCGCGTTCCGTTCACCTGCCCGCCGGCCGCTGGATAATACACCGAGTCTTCGCCGCCCGCGCCGCAGGTAAGCGTTCCCGGCATCACCTCGTCCGGCTGGCTCAGGCTCAGGCATAGCGCGGGATTGCCGGGATTCGCCTCAATGAGCACGCGCTGATGCTGGGTCGATGTCCCCACGTAGCTCGCCTCGAGCACCGTGTTCGGCCCCGCCTGGCGCTCGACCGAAAGCATCCACTCTTCCGTATACGGCGTGCGATTATGCACGTCGTAGCCGGGAATGCCGCTGATGGGTTCATAATTCGTCCAGTCGATATTGGCGTCGGGATGCGAGCGCGAAGAGTCGAGCGGCGCAAAAGTATAGGGGAACGGCTGTCCGTAGCTGGTCCCGTCGGCCGCGGTCACAAACGGCGTGGCAAAGAGCGGCGGCGCAGGGCTGGTATAGGTTGTCCCGTAGGGCGCGTTCGCCGCCAGCACGCTGATGGCCGCCGCGTCGATGGCTGTATAGAACATGCCGAAGCTCGCGCGCACACTGGTGGATCCCGGCGCGCCCAGCAGCTTTCCCGCAAACCCATTGTCCTGGCTCTTCGGCGACCACGCCAGCCCGATGCGCGGCGAGAGGTCGAGTTTATCCACGGGCGCAAGCGTCGCCGAAACGCCCGGATCGCCGGGGTA
>JASHTS010000031.1 GCA_030040425.1 Acidobacteriaceae bacterium
CCGATCTACGCAATGCTGGGAGCGGGCCTATGCCTCCTTCTCCCGTGGATGGGCGCGCCCGCATTGGCGGCGCAGAACGCTCCCGCTTCGCTGGTGTCCGAGGATGCAATTCCCGAAGCTCCCGTTCCGCAAATCGCGTTGTCCGCCGACGGCAGCCCGCAAACCACACAGCAGAACCAGCAGCCCGCCCCTTCGCAACCGGCGAACACCTCGCAGTCTTCGAGCTCATCGCAGAGCGCCGCGCCGCAGCCGAGCGCCCAACAGACGCAGCGGCAAAAAGCAGAAGAGGAACTGAAGCAGCAGGAGAAACAGCGTGTGGCCGGCATTATGGCCACCTTCAACACCACCAGGAATCCCGACGCCACGCCGCTTTCACCGGACCAGAAGTTCCGGCTGTTTTTCAGGAGCGCCTTCGACCCCTGGCCATTCGTGCTCACCGCCTTCGTAGCCGGCATCGGCCAGGCGCAGGACAGCAACCCCGAATGGGGCGAGGGGATGCAGGGTTACGCAAAGCGGTTCGGAGCCGGATACTCCGATTATTTTTTGGGCAATTTCTTCGGGAATGCGGTCCTGCCGTCCCTGTTGCATGAAGATCCGCGCTACTTCCAAAAGGGATCGGGCAGACCCATGAAACGCATTCTGTGGGCGGCAGCCAGTACGGTCTGGTGCAAACGCGACAAAGGCACCTGGGGGCCGAACTACGCCAATGTGGGGGGGAACCTGATTGGCGCGGCCATTGGACGCCTGTACTACCCCGCTTCGGCGCGCACAGTCGGCCAAACAATCTCTGACGGGTTGACGGTCTCCGCCGAGGGCATCGTGGGGGCCGAAGTGATCGAATTCTGGCCGGACCTGGTGCGCCGTCACCGGCAAAAACAGGCTGAGAAGCGAGCTCGTGTGACGGGCGCTGCCCAAGGACAAACAGAGGATTCGAAGCCGGACGGCGAGAAGTGAGAGCCAGAACGGGTGATTGGAACTCTCTGACGGGGTTGACTCTTTTTCCTGCACACGTAGGTTGCTGACAGACCGTAAGTTACGAATTTTAGGCTGCCGCCCGCCCGCCGGCGCGCAATCTTTCATTTTTAGCGTCCCCTGTTTGTCGATTGCGCCCTTCTTTCACGTCTAATAATGAATAATGAAGGGACTCCGCGGAGGTGGAAACCGGCGCGGAGTCAACCCTGTTTTGAAGCACGGCTCCCCGGAGCGCGTTTGGCCCCGGCGAATTTACCCGTACAAAGATTGACCTTTCGGCAATCTCCGGCTCGGGCCGGTTCGATCCGGAATGCAAATTGACTGATTGGTGAATGGATGCGTTCGAGTACTGCCGTTACCTGCTCTGCTTTTTTTCTCGCACTTCTGTTTGGGACTGGCCCCGCATCTCTGCTTGCCGGACAGACTGACCCTGCGGCCATTTCGCCGGCGACACTGCCGGATACGCCGGCGCCGAGCCTCGAAGCGGCAGCCGCCGGGCCGGCCATCGCCCAGGACGCGAGCCCAACCGCAGCAACGCTCCCCGACGCGGCGAGTGTGATGCAGCAGCAGACACCGAATCCGCCGTCGTCGCCGTCGCCGAACTCGTCCTCAAGCACGCAGGCCGCGCCGCAGAGCACCCCGGAAAACGACAAGGATAAGAGTGCGCAGAAGACCGATGACAAAGGCAAAGTTGCGGGAACGTCGAATGACCGGCTCTTCTACACGCTTCCGAACTTCCTGACGTTGCAGCAAACCGGCAAGCTTCCGCCGCTCACAGCCGGGCAAAAATTCAAGGTCGTCGCCTTAGGCAATTTCGATCGCGTCCAATACCCCTGGTGGGGATTGCTCGCCGCGATCAGCCAGGCGGACGACGGCGATCCGGCATACGGCCAGGGCTGGATCGCCTATGCAAAGCGTTACGGGACGACAGTGGGCGACAGCAGCGTGGAGAACTTTATGGTCGGCGCCGTTTTTCCTTCCATTCTCCACCAGGATCCTCGCTTCTATCAGTCGAGCCAGGGCGGATTTGTCCATCGTGCCGGTTATGCGATCAGCCGCATTGTCGTGACTCGAACCGATTCCGGGCGGCCTCAGTTCAATTACTCCGAGATTTTTGGGGCGGCGGTCGCGGCCGCAATCTCGACTTACACCTATCACCCCAGAAGCACCTACCTCAGCACGCCCAGCAATCCCCACCTGTTTATTCCTTCCGAACGCACCCTGTCGAACACGATAAGCACATGGGGAACACAGATCGCGTTAGACACGACTACGATCCTTATCAAGGAATTCTGGCCCGACATCCATCGCAAGCTGTCGCACAAATCCGGACAAGGTGCTGCGGGCAGCCCCGGCCCAGGCGGCGACTAGCAGAGACTTGGTGGTTATGGCCATCGAGCATCTGCCGAGGCGGCCTGGATGGGGATCCCGGCAAGGCGCGCCCCTGTTACTAAGCTCCCAAAACATAGCTTTCAGCAGGTTGCGAGTGGTTCTCTGACACTTCGTGCTTCTTCTTAGGCCCGCGGAAGCGGGCGGATGCGAGGGCCCACTGCGCCTGCTATGGTTTACTTTTGTTTCTTTGAGGAGAACCTGAGAACACTCAATGCCTCATCCCGTTATCAAATTCGGCACGGACGGCTGGCGCGCCGTGATTGCCGACGATTTTACTTTCGCCAACGTCCGCACCGCCGCCGCGGCCATCGCCGCGTATGTGTGCGCTCAGGAAGATCCATCGAAGGGGCTGTGCATCGGCTACGACACGCGCTTCGCGTCGAAGGCGTTCGCGAGAGCCTGCGCTGAAGTTGTGGCCGAAGCCGGAATCCGCGTGGAGCTTGCCGGCGCGGTGACGCCCACGCCCGCGCTCAGCTTCGGCGTGCGCGCACGCGGCGCCGCGGGCGGCATCATGATCACCTCGTCGCACAATCCCGCGCAGTGGAACGGCGTGAAGTACAAGGCGTGGTACGGCGGCTCGGGACGGCCTGCGATCATGGCGGCCATCGAATCCTATTTGGGCAAGCCGCCGGCGCGCGCGGCGCAGGCCGCGGCGATCGTCGAAGTGGATTTTCTTCCGCCCTATCTCCAGGCCATCGAAAGCTTCGCCGATCTCGACCTGATCGCAAAATCGGGCATGAAGTTCTGCATCGATTCGATGTATGGAGCCGGCGCGACGATTCTCTCCGACATCTTCGCGCGCCTCGGAGTCGAACACGTGCAGATTCGCGCCAATCCCGATCCGCTTTTTCCGGGCATCAATCCCGAGCCCATCGAGCCGCACATTCGCGCGCTGGGCGAGGCCACGGCGGCCAACCACTGCCACGCCGGCCTGTGTACGGACGGCGATGCAGACCGCATCGGCGCGACCGACGAGCACGGCAATTTCGTCGACCCGCACAAGATCTATTCCGTCTTGTTGAGCTGGGTGCTCAAGCGCAAAGGCTGGCCGGGTGCGGTGACGCGCGCCTTCAATACGACCAAGATGCTCGACCGCATCGCGAAAAAGTATGGGCGCGAGCTGATCGAGCACGGCATCGGCTTCAAGTTCGTGTGCGATTACATGCTGGAGCGCGAAATCCTGATGGGCGGCGAAGAGTCGGGCGGCATCGGGTTTCAGCGCCACCTGCCGGAGCGCGACGGCCTGCTCAACTGCCTGTTGCTGGCGAACGTGATGGCCGAGGAAGGCAAGACGCTGGGCCAGCTGGTGGCCGATCTGCAGGCTGAGTACGGCGAGCACCAGTACGGGCGCATCGATCTGCATATTGCGGACGACGTCAAGAATGCGGCCATTGCGCGGGCCAAGGCGCTTGCAGCCGGAGACGCCGTGTTTACAGGCATGCCGATTCTGCGCACGGAGACGCTCGATGGCGTGAAGTTCTATCTAGACAATCCCGAGGCGAAGTCGAAGCCGAACGCGGCCGAGACGTGGCTGCTG
>JASHTS010000032.1 GCA_030040425.1 Acidobacteriaceae bacterium
GCCTGGTAGAACTCGAGCATGGTGAACTCGGGATTATGCTGCGTGCTCACGCCCTCATTGCGAAAGTTGCGGTTGATCTCGTACACACGATCAAGTCCGCCCACCACCAGCCGCTTCAAATACAGCTCCGGCGCAATGCGCAGGTACAAATCCTCATCGAGCGTGTTGTGGTGCGTCTTGAACGGCCGCGCCGCCGCGCCGCCGGCGATCTGCTGCATCATCGGCGTCTCCACTTCGAGATACCCGCGGCTGTCAAAAAATGTCCGCAGCGCGCGCAGCACCTTGGCCCGCTTCACAAATACTTCGCGGCTGTCGAGATTGGTAAACAGATCGACATACCGTTGCCGGTAGCGCAGCTCCACGTCGGCCAGCCCGTGATATTTCTCCGGCAGCGAAAGCATGGCTTTGGCGAGAAACGTCAGCGTCTCCACGTGCACCGTCAGTTCGCCCGTGCGCGTGCGGAACAGATAGCCCGTTACGCCGATGTGATCGCCCAGGTCGAGCAGCTTATACAGCGCAAATCCCTGCTCGCCGACCGCATCGAGGCGCACATAAATCTGCAACCGTGCGCCCTCCTGCTGCAGCGTGGCAAATCCCGCCTTGCCCTGCTGGCGTATGGCCATGATCCGCCCGGCGACGACAACCTGCGATCGTTCAGCCTCCAGTTCTTCGCCGGTCTTTTCGCCCCACTGCGCGCGAATCTCCGCAACACTCGCCGCGCGCTCCCCCTGCGCCGCCGGAAACCGGTTGGGATACGCCGCCTGGCTCAGCTTTTCGATCTCCGCAAGCTTCGCTCTGCGCAGCTCAAAGAGATTCTTTTCAAACTCTGACTCGAACACCCTTGCCTCTTCCCGTTGCAAACAATTCTCGTAACGGTCAGTATAGCGGCTCGAACATTGCCTCGAACTTCGTGTCGACCGGTAGACGTAACCAGGCTCACAGCATCGAGCAATCAACTTTTGCCGGAATGCCACGTCCTATTCTTCAGGAGACTTCAATGAAAGCAAAAATCGTCGTGCTTCTTCTCGTCTTCCTTCCGGCGGGCACAGTCAGCTCCTCGGCCACCACGCTGCCCGACGCCTGCGGCAGTGACAAAGTCCAGTTCGACGTGAAAACCGCAAAAAACCAGCCGGCGCCGGCCCCTCCTGCAGACGGCAAAGCACAAATCGTCTTCATCGAAGCGATGGACAAAAACCTCGCCTGCTGGAGCTGTGGCACGCCTTCGAGCCGGTTTGGCCTCGATGGCGCATGGGTGGGAGCCACCAAGGGCGATTCTTACTTCTCCGTCGATGTAACGCCTGGGGAGCATCACCTCTGCGCCGACTGGCAATCTTCTTTTGGCCGCTTGAAGAAAATGCTCGGCATGGCGGACTTCAACGCCAAGGCCGGAGAGACCTACTATTTCGAAGCCAAAGTGAAAATCAAAGAGCATCAATATGGGACCGGCGCAGACTCCTCCAGCGAAGTGGACCGGGATCTGAGCTTCTCGCAGGTGAGCGACGATGAAGGCAGGTACCGGATCAAGGCGTCGCCTCTAGCCACGGCGTCCGCCCGACATTAGAGCCTTTCGGAGCGACGGCCGAAGCCACGCACGGCAACGTCTCCATCGTGTATAACCACCATGGATGCCGTTCCACTCACCCATTCCGGACCCCAAGCCCCGCGGCAAATCCTCGGGCATCGTCGATGCCATCGTCCAGGCGGAAAAGATGATTCAGGTCGCGCTCATCCTGCCTTGCGCGGCCTTCATCGGCTGGCTCCTGGGCGCTTGGCTTGACCGGCATTTCCATCAGCCCTGGATGCCCATGGCAGGCATTGTCCTCGGCATCGTCGCGGGCCTGGTCGCCGCCATCCGCCTGGCCCTCGCAGTTTCGGCCCGCGCAGGCGCCGCCTCCGATGCCGCGCAGCAAGGCAAACACGATCCGGGCGGCCGGCCATGAGCCCGGAAAGCCAGGTGCCCCAACCAACCCCCGGCCCGCGGGACTCGAATCGGCCGCCGTCGGAGTGGACCATGAAGAACCTGGATGCCATGCTCCGCCACGCGCTGCGCATGATCCTCATCCTGGGCTGCGCCGGCTCCCTGATCCTGTGGAAGGCTTCCAACTGGCGCAACGCCGCCATGCTGGCCACCGGAGCCGCCATCTCCGCGGCCAGCACGCTCGAGTGGCGCAGGCTGGCGCGCTATCTCGACGCCCGATTGGAAAACAGGCAGAATCCGGGCGGCCTCATCGCCGTGCTCTTTTTCCTGATCCGCCTCGCCGTTTTCGCCGGGGCCATCTATGGTAGCCTAAGATGGTTTAAGGGTTCTGCAATCGCCTTGCTTTTCGGTCTGGGTCTTGCGCTTCTAGCCACGGTGTGGGAGGCTTTGCGTCTCCTCCGCGACTGAGCCCGGCGGCAAGTCAGTGCGGCGGCCGCGGATCCTCACTCCGGCGAAAAAGGGAAAGTTTCCACTCGAATGCAGTTCGAGATCTTCATCACAAATTGGGTGAATCATCTCTTCGGCGGGCTGGCGCTTGCTCTCATGCGCCTCGTTCATTACCAGCCTGCCGATCCCTCCGCACCCATTGGCGGCGCCTTCTCTCTGGAGCTGCTCGTGGCTCTCGCGCTCATCCTGTTTTTCCTTTTCGTGCGCCTTACGCTCTCCGTGGAAAAGCCGAATCCCGCGCAGCAGATCGCGGAGATAATCCACGAATTCACCGGCGGCCAGGCCGAGCAGGTCATCGGGCACGGCTACGAGCGCTTCCAGCCCTTCGTCACCTGCGTGCTTCTCTTTATTCTTCTCAACAATCTTCTCGGCCTGGTGCCCGGAGTCGTTACCCCCACCAGCAGGCCCATCGTTCCGCTGGGCATCGCGGTGCTCACATTCATTTACTACAACTTTCACGGGTTTCGTGTGCAGGGTCCCATCGGCTATCTGAAGCACTTTGCGGGTCCGCTCTGGTGGCTGGCGCCGCTCATGTTTCCGGTGGAGGTGGTTTCTCACCTGGCGCGCATGATGTCGCTTACCATCCGTCTCTACGCCAACATGCTGGCCAGCGATCTGCTCATCCTCATCAGCTTTTCCATACTTCCGGTGCTCGCGCCCACCGTTTTTCTCGGCCTGCACTTTGCGGTTTCCCTCGTACAGGCCTACGTTTTCATGTTGCTTTCCATGATTTATCTGGGCATGGCGGTTGCGCACGATCATTGAGGGCGGCGAACCGTGAACAGCGGCCAGGTTTCGGTTTCTGTCCTGCGCGCACAATTCGGAGCATCGCGCCGGCGCAACTTGACCAGTGACCACTGTTCACTGTTCACTGACCACTGAAAGGATTCCGGCGGAGAGCGCTTCCGCTCCGCACCCACGGACGGCCGCAAGCGTGAGGGGGCCAGCACGGTGAGCCTCAACCACCCACTGGCGGTCAATCTTCAGGGAAGCAGGAGTACTATGCGGAAATTGCAACAGATCTTCTTCGTTCTATCGGTGCTTTGTTTCGCCGTGCCGGCCTTTGCGCAAAGCGGGTCGGCCCCGGTAAACCTGGCTCCCATCGGCATCGGCCTCGGTCTCGGCCTCGCCGCAGGCCTGTGCGGCATCGGTCAGGGGCGCGCGGTTGGCTCAACCACTGAGGCGCTGGCGCGCAACCCCGGCACTCGCCCTAACCTGCTTACCTTTCTCGTCATCGGCCTGGCGTTTATCGAGTCGCTGACCCTCTTCACTTTCGCCATGGTCTTCCTCGTTTACCTCAAAGTATCGTGGTAAAGCAGCTTGGCCTTGCCCCGCGGCCCTTCCCCAGGGCCGCTTTCTCTTCACCTGAGGCACAATCGCCTCGGCCTCATCCGCGCTACTTCGCCTCGACGCGCAGCATTTCAATCGCCTGGGTATAACGCAAGCCCACGGGAACCGGCGCATAATCCGATTCTTCTTCGCTGGTATCGAAGACCCGCGTCCTGAAAACCACGCGGCCGCTCATGCGCATTTGGAAGCGCACCGTCCGCCACACGCCTCCACCCACGTCCGCCTGGTCAATCGCGATCCATCCCCCCTTGTTCAGTCGCCCCAAAATGCCCCACCCGAAGTTCACATCGGCGTCCAGGTGCGCTTCCAGATGCGTCACCCGCTCGCTCGCCGGGTCGATCAAGATTTCGCCGCTCATCGCCGTCAGCACTTCGGTTTCAAGATCGGGCGGCGTGTATTCCGGATTGGGTTTGAACGTAAATTGCTCCACCGCGCCCAGAGGTCCGTCCGTCTGTCCATCGAACTGATAGAGGAAAGCGCTGGGCAGCGCGCGCACAACCTCCAATGCGCGCGCGGCGTCGGCGTCTTCGCTCTGCTTGCGGTGCCGCTCCAGGCCGGGATTGTTCTCGAGCGCGCTCAATCGCGCCAGCTCCTTCTGCTCATCGGCGGCGCTCAGCGGCTTGTCGTCGATGGCGATCAGCCGCGCCACGTCTCCGTCGCTGGTTTCCACAATCTCTTTGGTGGTGGTCACCCGCGGGCTCGCTTTGCGCAGCACGTAGCGCATGGGATGCCCGCCGTCCTCAGCGGCCTTCAGTTCGTTGGCAAGCGCGCGATCGACTAACCCCTGCGGCGTGGGCTCTGCCGCCTGGGAGGGCGCGCGTGCTGCCCGTGCAGCGGCGTCGAGGCTCGCCTGCACTCCCGCCGCGGCGACGAAACAGACGAGCGGTAACCACCGGCGCATGGCGACGGGCTCAGCGAACATCGGCCACCTTTCGAATGGTCACGTTTCGCAGATCTGCTTCCGGGATCCCCGCTTCCCTGATACTGGATCGGCTCATTGCCCTCATTAGACGCACCTTTTCCCTCTCCGGGTTCGGCCAATCGAGCGGTACGCCCATGGTTGCTGTTATAGTGCGGGCAGGGCCCATCGCGGTTCCTTCAGGCGGCTTGCCGCGCAAATCCGCTCCTCTGCGCACCCGTGCGTCCGCGCACGCCGGCCGGGGGCTGGTCTTCGCAGGGCTTCATCGCCGGAATCGCAACTGCTGCGGCCAATGGAAGGGAAAAGAATATGCCAGTGGAGAATTCTCCAGCACGTATCGGAAAGAGCGTAGAAATTCGCGGAGAAGTCAAAGGAAGTGAAGACTTGATTGTGGACGGGCACCTGGAGGGGACCATCACGCTCTCTGAAGGCCGGCTGACCATCGGGGCCACCGCCAATGTGGCTGCGGACCTCACTGCCAAAGACGTCCTGATTCTGGGCCATGTCCAGGGCAACATCGTCGCTGGCGGCCGCGTAGAGCTGCGCGCCGGCTGCGCGGTCGAGGGAGATATTCGCGCGTTGCGCCTTTCCGTCGAAGACAACGCCGTCTTTCGTGGCAAGGTGGATCTGACCCAGAGCGCCGCAAAGGCGCACGAGAGCGCGACCCCGGCCGCTGCCGGCAGCTTGGCCTGAAGGCTGCGGGTGAGGTCCGCGGCGCAAATTCGCCCGCCCGCACGGGGGGATTCAGGTTGGTAGCCTGGTTCGACAAAAAACAGAGCGGAGCGCTTGCCGGCTCCGCTCACGGTCCCGCCGGGCCCCGCGTGCCCCGTCATTCCGGCAGTTGGGCGGTGCTGCGCAAGCGCCTCCAGGCGGACCCGGGCCTGCGCATCATCGACGTCGGCTTTACCTCGCCCAACAACATCAATTACCTCACCGACCTCGGCCACAGCGTCTTTCTCTCCGATCTCGTCCATGACGCCTGCGCGGAAAATTGGCAATCGGGATTCGACGAGGAAGGCAATCCCATCTGGAATGTCGACGGATTCCTGAAGCAGTCCCTCGACTTTGCAGGCCGCATCTTCGACGTGGTGCTGCTCTGGACCGCCCTCGACTACCTGCCCCAACCCTTCGTCGCCCCCGTAGTCGGCCATCTCTATGACGCCATGAACCCGGGCGGACAGGTTCTGGCGCTCTTTCACACCCGCACCCACGGCAATGAGACCGCTCACTGCCGCTACCACGTCACCGCCACGGACAACGTCGAAGTCCAGCTCGCCCACCCCTATCCCATCCAGCGCGCCTTCACCAATCGCAGCATCGAGCGCCTCTTTGCCGGATGGTCCGGCCACAAGCAGTTCCTGGCCAAAGACTCGGTCTCTGAAGTCATCATGACGCGCTGAAGTGTTTGCGGTATCCGCAGCGTTCAGTCCGCCGCAGGGAGCAGGAGCCTTCAGGCCCCGGATCGCCCGCCCAAAACTCGGGGATTTCGAGGCTGCGGACATGGAGGGGCTTGGTAACAAGGGCACGGCTTCAGCCGGACCGAAGAAGCCCGTTGCAGACACGCGGGCTTTAGTCCGCACCGTTGCCCCATTCTTTCGACGTTCTTTGTCAAAAGGGTGGGAACGCGCTCAGCCTCGGCCCGCCGCAAACGGCAGCCACGGCTGAATCTCGACGCGTCCCACTTCTTTCGCCTGCGTCTCCGCCCGTGGCGGTTCGCCGTACCGCTTGCCCAGCTTGTATTCGCGGCAAACCGAATCCACCAGCTCCGCCACCCGTCGCTTGTACTCGGCGGAGACGAAAGCGCTCTGCCCATAGCGCCGTTCGTAGGCCGGCAACTGCTCGGGAAATCTCTCGCGCACAAAGGCAAAGAACGTGGGCCGCGAGCACGGCTTCAAAAACAGCGCGCCGGCGGCAAAAAAGCTGGCGTCCGCTCCCTTCGCCGCCTTCGCCACGGCCGCAATCGAGCTGCGGCTGTCATTGATGCCCGGCATCAGCGGCGAGCAGAGAATCCCCGCCCGCAACCCCGCCCCGCGCAGCTCAGCCACGGTGCGGATGCGCAGGTCCGGCCGCGGCGCGCGCGGCTCCAGCATGCGCGCCAGGCGCGTATTCACCGTGGTCACCGTCAGGTGAACTGTGAGCTTGTGCCGGCCGTCGATCTCCTTCAGAAGATCCACATCGCGCGCAATCAGCGCCGACTTGGTCACAATCCCCAGGCTGAACCCGCTGTGCCGCGCAAACACTTCGAGTAGCGACCGCGTAAGGCGCTGCTTCCGCTCCAGCGGCTGGTAAGGATCGGTTGCCGTGCCCAGCGCGATCTCCGTCCCCGGCTTCAGCCGGCGCAGCTCCTGTTCGAGCAGCCACGGGCCGTTCCGCTTGAAATAAATCTTCTGTTCGAACTCCTCCGGCGAGCGCAGCTCGAGAAATTCGTGCGTGTACCTCGCATAGCAATAACGGCATCCGAACTCGCAGCCGCGGTAGGGGTTGATCGCGTGGCTGAAAGGCAGTCCCCGCCGGGAGGTGGTTTTGCTCAAAATCGAGCGGCAATCGAGCGGCCGGTACTCCGTAAGGCAGCCCGAGGAATCGAGCAGCGCCCCGGCAGCCGACTGGGCGAGCCGGGAGAACGGTTTGGCGTCGAAGTCAGACTGCAGGATGGGGAACACCGGCTCGATTTTCGCCATATATTCGCCTTTTGTTCCAGCCTACTCTTGCCTTCGGGTACCGTCAAGCGATAGTTCTCAATCGATGGCTTCTGCTTTCGCCCCGTCTGCTCCGGGCCCGCAAACCGCACGCCTCGCAACCCGACCCCTGACCCCTGATCCCTGACCCCTGATCATCGACCACTCATGACTGACCACTGACCACTGACCTCCAAGGAGAACCCCATGACTCCATCGAAGCCCACCCGCATCACCTGGCTCGGCCACGCCACCGCTCTCGTCCAGACCCCTGCGGGCGCCAACATCCTGATCGACCCCTTTATCGCGCAGAATCCTAAATACCCCAAAGACTTCTCCTTGCCCTCGAAGATCCACGCCATTCTCCTCACCCATGGCCACGGCGACCACATCTCCGACGTGGTGCAGGTCGCAAAAAAGCACGGGTCCAGCGTCGTTGCTATCTACGAGCTCGCTGACTACGTCGCACGCAAAGGTGCGGAAAACACCATCGGCATGAACCTGGGCGGCTCCGTGCAGCTCGAAGACGTGATGGCCTCCATGGTCGATGCCCGCCACTCGGCCGGCGCGCAGGACGAGCAGGGTACCCATTACACCGGCGTGGCTGCCGGCTTTGTGCTCACCATCGCCGAAGGCCCGGTGCTCTACCATGCCGGCGATACCGCGGTCTTCGGCGATATGGAGCTGATCCGCGATCTCTACCGGCCCAGCATCGCCATGCTGCCCATCGGCGGCCACTACACCATGGGTCCCAAGGAGGCCGCGCTGGCCGTGCGTTTTATCGCGCCCAAGGTCGTCCTGCCCATTCACTTCGGCACTTTTCCGCCGCTCAAAGGCACGCCGGAGCAGCTGGCGGCCCAGGTCGATCCCGGCGTCAAAGTAGTGAACTGGAAGCCCGGCGAGGTCTACGAAGCCTGAAAGGGCAGGGAACAGGAGAGCAAGGGGCAAGGGGCAAGGGAGCAAGGGAACAGGGACCAGAAATCAGAAGTCAGAAATCTGAAATCTGAAATCTGAAATCAGAAACAGCGATCGAGGCATTCTAGTGCGTCTTTGACTGCGATCTCGCGAGTTTTTGCGCGCTGGGAACGGCCGTGTCTCCCTGCTCCCGCTCCCTTGGTCTCTCGGTCTCTCTGATCCCTGTTCCCTGACCCCTGTCTTACTGATCCCGCGTCTATTTCACCGCCCGCTGCGTCTGCCGCAACTCCGTTGTCCCGGAGGAATCCTGGTTCCCGTAGCGCAGCTTTCCGCCCGATTCGGCGG
>JASHTS010000218.1 GCA_030040425.1 Acidobacteriaceae bacterium
CTTCCAGCTTGATTCTTGAGGAAGCCTCCTCAAGTGACTGCACTTCATCGGCTGTCAGTGAGAGGTTCGCGGCACCTAGATTCTCATCAAGACGCGAAAGCCTCGTCGTGCCGGGAATAGGAACGATCCACGGCTTCTTCGCCAGCAGCCACGCCAGGGCAATCTGCGCCGGCGTAGCCTTTTTCTTCTCAGCAAAGGCGGCGATCACATCTACCAGGGCCTGATTAGTCTTGCGATTCTCTGCACTGAAACGCGGAACCGTGTTACGGAAATCGGTGCTGTCGAACTTGGTGTCGGCGTCGATTTTACCTGTCAGAAAGCCTTTGCCAAGCGGACTGAACGGCACAAAGCCGATGCCAAGCTCTTCAAGCGTCGGCATGACTGTCTCTTCCGGCTCTCGAAAGAACAGCGAGTACTCGCTCTGTAGTGCAGCGACTGGCTGGACGGCATGAGCGCGGCGGATTGTCTTTGCGCTTGCCTCCGAAAGGCCAAAATGCTTCACCTTGCCCTCTTGAATAAGATCCTTCACCGCCCCCGCCACATCTTCGATCGGGACGTTGAGATCGACTCGATGCTGGTAGTAAAGATCGATGGCGTCGACTTTCAGGCGCCTAAGCGATTCCTCTGCTACCTGCTTGATGTGCTCCGGCCGGCTGTTCAAAGCGCTCCATTTCCCGCCGTCCTGAGGATTGGCCTCCCAGCCGAACTTCGTTGCGATCACGACCTTGCCGCGATAGGCGGCGAGCGCCTCGCCGACCAGCTCTTCGTTGATCAAAGGCCCGTAGACCTCGGCCGTATCGAAGAAAGTGACGCCTCGATCAACAGCGGCATGTAGCAGCGCCGTCATCCCCTTCGTGTCCTTTGGAGGACCGTAGGAAAAGCTCATCCCCATACAGCCAAATCCCAAGGCCGATACTTCCAGTCCGCCGTTCCCCAATTTGCGTTTCTGCATTGCGATTCTCCTCTTGGTGTGGCGCGATCCGTACTAGATAGATTAAGATGAATCCGTTGATGCAACAATCTGGTTGCGATGGCAAAGCGTTATGAATATTATTCATAAATAATGAGAAGCGATTTAGCAGAACTCTCCGCATTCACGGCCGTCTCTGAAGAGCGCAGTTTTACGCGCGCAGCCATCCGGCTAGGCATTTCACAATCCGCGCTTAGCCACTCCATGCGAGGCCTCGAAAAGAGATTGGGAATTCAGCTACTTGCGCGCACCACCCGAAGCGTCTCGCCGACGGCCGCCGGTGCAGCGCTCCTCAAAGACCTGGCGCCCGCCCTGGAACGCATCGAGCGAGCCGTTGCGGAAACCCGCAAGCAACGGGAAACTCCATCAGGCCGGATACGAATCATCATTCCGAGGACGGCGACTAAGATGGTGATTCTTCCAAAGCTGGCTCGCTTCGCTCGCGCTTATCCTGAGATCGTGTTGGAGCTCACTTCTTCCAATGACCCCGTCGATCTCGTGGCCGGGGAGTACGACGCTGGTGTCCAACTTGGTGAGTTCATCCAACGGGACATGATCGCCATCCCCGTAACCAAAGAAATGCGTCTTGCGGTGGTTGGCTCTCCGGCGTATTTTGAAGCGAACCCCATACCGCGACGCCCGCAAGAACTGAAAGACCATGCCTGCATTGGGTTCCGTTTCAGCAACAGCCTCTATCGATGGGAATTCGAAAAGAGCCGAAAAGCGCTTACGGTCAGCCCGCAGGGACCTATATCCTTCGATGACCCGGACCTCGTTATCCAGGCGGTGCTGGACGGAGTAGGGATCGGGACAGCAATGGAAGAAACTCTCAGAGACTTGATTGCCAAGGGACGATTGGTTCAGGTCCTCAAAGACTGGTGCCCCTCATTTCCCGGATATTTTCTGTACTATCCAAGCCGTCGCAATCAACCCGCCGCTCTTGCTGCCTTGATCGACACGCTTCGATTGTCGAAGTGAACACCTGACCATCGGGTCGTGCATTCTGAAAATAGAAGTAAAACAGGCCTTGTTGTACGATCGACACCTATCGACATACTTCCAGAAAAGCCAGCCGCTTTCCAGGCTGTCCGAACCTTAATTGCTGACTTAGATAGGATGAGAAGGCCGGCCTTCGACGGGATGCGTTAAGCTCTCAAGTTATCGGCGCCCTCGAGGTGCACGAGATAAAGGAGACTGGCTATGAAGAAGCCTGTCTTGCGGCGTTATGCCGGAGAGGAAAACTGCAGTTTGGAGAGCCAGCAGGCAAAGATTACACGCTTCCTAAGACCCTGGGCCGAGAGGCCTGGAAGCACACTCCGCGCGGAATGAGCCGCTCTGGGCTGCGGATCACAATCGACAATGAGATTGTGACCGAATGGGATCCCAAGAGTTGAGCCAAACGCAGGGCAAGAAGATGACATATGCAGCATCCTCTTCCGCATTCAATACGTCTCCTGTGGCGGTCTTGTCGGGCTTGAGGGGGCTCGGCCATTCGCTGAGGGCATACACCCTTACATATTTCTTATAAAAGAATCACTTTCATCTTAGACGGAATTCATGCCCACCTTAGAGGCGATCGGTTCTGATGAATCCATCGTCGTTCCTGAATCTGCAATTCCTCTCAAGTAGAAATCGTTCACCGTCCTTCAGGCCCATGGTCCGCCTTGCCCGCAGCCACAGCGAAAACGCGCAACCTAGGTTCGCGACAAGTCTTTTGAACGATGGTTTCAACCAACTCTCAAGGAGGTCTCCACATGCATCGAGCTGATTCGGTCAACTTCATCCATGCAATCAAATCAAGTCTCTTTCGCTGTTTGGTGTTCTTCTGCAGAAGGAACCTGCGCGTCGTCCCACTCGTATTCGCCGCAGTTTACGCGCTCACGATTCACGGCCAGACGACCTTCGGCACCATTCTCGGTACGGTGCAGGACGGCACCGGAGGCGCAATTCCCGGAGCGGTGATCACCGCGCAATCGCTCGACGAGGACGGAGTGCGCACCACCACTTCCGGCTCAAGCGGTGATTTTGTCTTTGAGAATCTGAAGGCCGGCCATTACAGACTCAAAGTGGTCAAGGAGGGATTTGCCGATTCCGTGGTCGCCTCGGCCACTTTGGAGGCCCGCCAGGAACTCCGCGTCCCCTTCACTCTTACCGTGAATGCTCAGAGCACAACTGTGGAAGTAAGCGCCGGAGGTGAACTGGTCAATACCGAGAATGCAACACTCAACGACACGGTATCGAACCAAGACATTTCTCAATTGCCGATTAACTCCCGGTCGGTGTCGAGCAGCCCTCTGGCAGCTCTCGCTATATCTCCGGCGGTAACCAGAGATGCCCAGGGTAATATCGCGGTTGGTGGCGCGACTTCATCGCAAACCGGCTTTTCGGTGGACGGAATTTCGACGGCCAACATTCGTTTCAACGGCTCCCTCGAAGATACCTATCCCTCGCTCGAAAGCATCAGCGAGATGAAAGTCACGGCCTTCAACAACAATGCGGAGTTCGCCCAGATCGGCGACGTCACTTTCGTCACCAAGAGCGGCAGCAGCCAATTGCACGGCAGTGCGTTCGAGTACTACCAGAACAGCGCTTTCGACGCGACGGTACTGAATTTCCCGCAAAAAGCTCCGCGCAACTTTAATACCTTCGGCGGCAGTCTGGGAGGGCCTGTGACTATCCCGCGGCTGTACAACGGCCGCGACAAGACGTTCTTCTTCGCCGACTACGAGGGAAATCGCAAGACACAGTCCAATCCCGAGCTGCTGGACGTGCCAACGGCCTTAGACAGGGCCGGCAACCTGAACGACTTGGTGCAAAGCCTTGGCTTGGGGCCGGTGATCAATCCGTTCACGGGAACGGCCTTCCCGAACAACACCATCCCGTCTGGGACTTGCCAGACCTGCATCAATCAAGTGGCTCTGAATCTGTTGAATGACTATCCCCTGCCCAACGTCATAGGCCAAAATTATTATCCCGGCGCCGGAACGGCTGGTCCTGCGTATAACTACGAGACGCTCGTGCCCAACCCCTCGAATTCGGACGGCTTCGATGTCCGCATCGATCACGATTTCAGTCCCAAGCAGCAGGTCTACGTCCGCTACAGTTTCAAGAACGCGTTCTATAACGAGTTCAACAATGCCGGCAGCGTTACTCCCTCGGGAGTTCTTCTGCCCAACGATGGGGCCAACGAGCAAAATCGCAGCTTCGTGGCTTCCTACAACTATCTGATTACTTCCACGCTGGTGAATGAATTCCGTTTTGGCTTCGCCAATTACAACGAGAGCGACACGTTCCCGATCGAGGGCGCCACGGCAATTTCTCAGCTCGGGCTGATCTTCGATCATCCCATCAACCTCGCCTCGCATCCCACGGGCGACGCCTTCCCGACCTTCGATTTCGGCGATGGCTCAATAACCAATATTGGTCAGGACCGGGTGGGAACCACCATTTCGGGGAACGTCCAATTCACTGACAACATCATCAAGACCATTGGCAAACACACGATGCGCTTCGGAAGCGACGCGCGCAGAGAGCATTTCAATTCCCTGATGTACTTCCTGCCCTCGGATGATTACGGCAACTTCGGCTTCAGCGGCACCCTCACCAACTATTCTTTCGGCGATTTTCTTCTCGGATTGCCAAACCCCTCCTACTTTGCCGCGATTGGCCCGCAGATGGATGCGCGCTCAGTTCACTGGGGCGTTTATGGCCAGGATACATGGGAGTTGAATCATCATCTCACCCTAAATTTCGGACTTCGCTGGGAACTGCTTCCGCCGTTTGAGGAGAGCCATGGCGACATAGCCACCTACCTTATCAACGGAGACAGCGTGACGGTTGTCGTTCCCGACAAATTCCCTTCCTTTATTGCCAACAACTCGCTCTACCAGCAGCTTTACACGGGCTTTGAACAAGGGATCAACGCTTGTGCGCTTGCCACAGGCAGCCCGTTGCCGTGTTCGAATATCGAAACGGCGAGCAAAGCAGGGCTTCCGCAAGGCCTTCGCGATTGGAACTGGCACGACTACGATCCCCGCGTGAGCTTTGCCTGGCGCCCGTTCAGCAACGACAAGACTGTGATTCGCGCCGGCTTTGGCATCTTTACCATGACCACCCTTGGCCCGATGTCTTTCAACAGCGGCATCATCGCCCTCTCGGACTTGCTCACCTACAACAATTCTGTCGCCAATGGCGCCGCGGCATTCCAGTTCCCCTACACCTCTCCTTTGAACGCGCCGGTACAGATAGGCGGCGACGATTTTGAGGAAGCGAACGATCCGCACTGGAAGGATCCTTCCTCGGCACAATGGAACCTGACTGTGGAGCGGGAGTTGTCATCCAATTCGTCGGTCCGGTTGAGCTACACCGGCCAAAGCACCTACCATCTGCCCATCACGGTAGACAACAATCAAATTCCGGCCAGCTCTACGCCCTATACCGTTCCCAACAACGGATACTCGGTCGTCGATCCGCGCGCCCCTTTCCAGAACTTCCTGCTGCTGATGGAGTCGTTCAGCAACGGCACGCAGAGCTATCAGGCAGGCATCGCGGAGTTCACGCATAAGCTGGCACACGGCGCCGCGTTCCAGGCAAACTACACGTTCGCGAAGAATCTGGACGACGCGCAAGGCAACGACGCACCCAGTGCGTACGCAAGTGAGGAGCCTTATGCCGTGGAGATTGCCAATCGTTTTGACATCAAGTCCGATCGCGGCAATGTGGTGGGCATGCCACGCCAGCGCTTTATGCTGACAGGCACGTACGAATTGCCGTTCGGACAAGGAAAAGTTTTCGCGGGCCCCGCGCGTCTGAGCCCGGCGATCGGAGGCTGGACGCTGAGCACGGTGACGACACTACAAACCGGCCAGTGGCTCACGCCCACCATGCCGCCGGCCGACGATCAATCGAACACCGATATGGTTGTGCGAAGCACGGGCGGGGCCATTGCGCGTCCGGACTGCGATGGAAATCCAGCCGCCGGCCGGGGCGGCACGCAATACTTCAACATCAGTGCCTTCGCTCTGCCGCCGGCGAATGCCGGACGCTTTGGAAACTGTGGCGTGGGTATCCTGGAGGGGCCCGGCATGATGGACGTGGACGCGGGTCTGGCCAAACGCTTCAACCTCGGCGAGCGCGTTCATGCACGCTTTGAAGCGACGTTTACCAACATCCCCAACCATACAAATTACGCGCCGCCGGCATTGAACATCGGGAGCCCTTCAAGCTTTGGACAGTTGAGTTCAGCCCTGCCCCAGGGCGAGGGCGGCAACCGAACCGGGCAACTGGCGATACGGATGGATTTTTGAGGGTTTCGCGTCAAGCTGCGGGGACCTGACCGGCCCCGGCAACTGGGCGTTTTAGTTTGGGTTTTGAAATGCTCTCATCTCCTGAGAGAATCTGGCGGCTCGCACATATCACCTCTTACAGTGGGACCGCCTCTTTTGTTTGTTAACGCTTGGTGTACCAGCGAGAGTGCTTGGCTCTTCAAGCAGGAAGACAGCGGCCCGATGCACATCAGGGCCACGCATAGGCGTTCAGTAGCGCCAGCGACAGGACGACTTTCTATCGCTTTTCGAATGCGAGGAGTACAGTGAGTAGGGATTCGGGAAACCTTCTCATTGCTGACGATGAGCGCTCAATCAGGCTCGCACTCAGCGCGGTCCTCACCGGCTCTGGCTTGGTGGTGGGATCCCAGCAACAGCCAGTGCATCTTCTGCGTACGGGTGGTCATGGCAAACGATCTTCGCTTCGCCCTGCGCATAATCCTTACCCGCCCGGCGTGCCGCTGCCCTGGATCCCGTCAGGGCCATTCGCTGCGAGCGAATGGCCCGGCTAGCTATTCTGGCAGTCTAAGTTGGTCATCATGCCGAGAAGCCTTATTGCAGTCTCCCTGTCGTTCGTCAGTGAACGCATTATCGCCATGTCTCTCATCTAACCCAAGCTCCGGTTGCGCGACCCTTCCTGCAAATGGGTCACTTTAGTCATGGGGGAGGAATGTTGCTCGCGGCCCATTTCGTTGAAAGTCCGGCGGCGAGAGGGCTAAGCTTCTGCTAAGCACTTGTTCTCATTGGGACTTGACTTTGGGAAACTGCGCTTCGACAGAGCGCTGCAGGGGTTCCTGCGTTTCCTAACACGAGGTGAGCTAATCACCGATTCGGCCCGGAACCAGCGTTGTGGGTCGACGATTCGTCGCGAGGAGAATGCATGAATCGGTTTAAGGTGACGGGGCGCCGAGGCGCGCTTGTGCTTCTCTCTTCAGTATTGACGCTTGCGGCCGGATGTAGCGGTTCGGTCAGCGACTCCGGCCAAGGGAGCGGCCCAACTGCCCAGACCATCAACTTTGCGGCGGTGGGTGCACAAACCGTAGGGGCTGCAGTGACGCTTTCGGCCACGGCCAGCTCCGGTCTGTCGGTCTCGTTTGAGTCCAATACGCTCTCGATCTGCATCGTAAGCGGGAGCACGGCCACGATGGCCGCTTCAGGCACGTGCACGCTTGAAGCCACGCAGCCCGGCAACGCAACCTGGGCCGCAGCCGCTCCGGTCACGCAAAGCTTCACCGTCAATGGTGAGTCGCAGACCGTCACCTTCGCCAATCCCGGCACGCAGACCGTCGGCACGCCTTTGACGCTGGTTGCGACTGCGAGCTCCGCGCTGACGGTGAC
This sequence comes from Acidobacteriaceae bacterium, assembly GCA_030040425.1. GTDB lineage: Bacteria > Acidobacteriota > Terriglobia > Terriglobales > Acidobacteriaceae > Telmatobacter. Next base: position 7,633 of record JASHTS010000218.1, read on the forward strand.
CTTCGCCTCGCAGACGAGCAGCCTTTGTACGGTCAGCGGCACAACCGCGACCTTCGTAACCACCGGTACGTGCACCATTCAGGCAACGCAGGCAGGCAACTCACAATATGCAGCAGCCACGCCTGTAGACCAGAGCTTCACGGTCAATGCACCGAGCGGCGGCGACCCGACCAGCGGCGTGCTGCCGTCTTACGACGACGCGTATGCGAACTGGAAGAACGCCGGCCTGGCGACGGTTGGCGGCATTCCAGTGCGGACGACGATTTGCGCAACGGTCGATCCGCTCGGTGGGGGACAGGACGACTTCACCAACATCCAGAACGCGATCAACAATTGTCCGGCCGGTGAGGTGGTCCAGCTTGCGGCGGCCGCGTTTTCCATAAAACTAGCCGATATGCCCATCAATATTTCCACTGGGATCACCTTGCGCGGCACGGGCGCCTGCAGCGGCGCCAGTTCGCCGTATTGCCAGACCTCCATCACCGTGATCGACGGGGCTCTCGCCTACACAGGTGGAATGTGCGGCACGAGCACCTCGAATGAGGTCACCTGCCCGAACGGCGGTCAACCGGAGATTTTGATGTCTCCGGTTCTGCCGGATTACAACTACAGCTGGGAGACATGCGGCAACGTTGGCGCAAACCTCGGCACAGGTTGCGGCGCGACGCCTCTGGCCGCTGACGCCGCTCAGGGCCAAACTACGATTCAAGTCACCAGCACAAGCGGGTTCACGGTTGGGTCGTGGGTTTTGATCGATGAGGCGTCCGGCGCGGGATGGGTCACTGATCCTATGAATCAGTGGACGGGCAATGGGTCCGTCTGGGCCGCTTCGGATTGGCTGAGTCCCTCCGGCAGCCCGGCGACGGGTCGCGTCCTCTGGTCAAAGGCCGAAGATAACACCTGGGATTTTGGCAGTACCGAGTATCCCTATCAAGCCAACTCAACAGGCTGTTGGTACTCCTATTGCGATCGGCCGACTGCCGAATTGCACAAGATCGCTTCCATCGGCGCCGGTCCATGCCCAGGAACCAACTGCACCTTGACCTTTGACGACCCACTCACCATCGCTTTCCGGCAAAGCGGAGGCCATAACGCTCAGGTCTACGCACATCTTTATGGGAACAATTCAGGAATTGGATCGCCTATCTCCATGCTCCAACAGGCGGGCGTGGAGAACATCTCGCTTCTCCGCGCCCCAGAGGGCGGTCTGGAGATGGAACTCTGTGTCAACTGCTGGGTGAAGAATACCGAGGTCGGCGACTGGTACGGCGGCGGAATCAGCATGGCCTATTCGGCGCGCAGCGAGCTGAACACGGTTTACGTTCACCATTGCTGGGACTCCGTCAACAACGGCGGCGAGTATCCGTTATCCCTGGATAGCGCCTCGACCGAAATGCTGATCACAAACAGCATCACCAACTTCGCCGGAAAAGGAATGGTGGCCCGAGCAGGCGGCGCGGGTTCGGTTGTTTCCTATAACTACATCGATGACACGATGTACGACGCGGAGTCGGGCATCGGCGATTACTGGCTCGACATGGGCATCAACGCGAGCCACTATTCGGGCCCGCACCACGTTCTGTTTGAGGGAAACTGGGGCGACAACCTGGATAACGACAATACGCATGGCAACTCGATGTACATCACATTTTTCCGGAACCTGGGGTCCGGATTCAGGACGCCCTTTACCGATCCCAGCGTTGGCGGGCTTGTGGATGACTTTACAGGGAACGGCTATTATTGCCCCTCGGGACTAACTTCCTGCGTGCAACAAGCACCCGGCCCCCTGCGCGCTGCCGGGCCCATGGCATACAACTACTGGTTTGCTTATCTCGGCAACGTGCTCGGGACCGCAGGAAAGTCGACTGGGGCGAATGGTTGGACGTACAGCGGAGACTTTACCGCATCGCGCATCTTCATGCTCGGCTGGAGCGGCGGCAACGGTGGCCAGGATCCCTATCTCGACGGAAAATCCGGCGCATACATTCTCATCAACGGCAACTACGACTATCTCGACGACGCCGTCATCTGGCAGGGCTCCCCGGTTACGCTTCCAAACTCGTTTTATCTGTCGAGCGAGCCTGCGTTCTTCACAGCGGGCAGCGGCTATCCTTGGCCGTGGGTGACGCCCACTGGCTCAGCGCAAATTCAGAACGGCCCAGTAGGTTGCGGCGGGACTTGTTCCGGTCTACCTGCTCAGGCGCGTTGGCAGGCGGGTACGCCCTTTGTGCAACCCTGAGTTGCGGTAACCTGCGACCCCGCAAGTCTCGCGGTTTATCTTTCGATGCCCAGGTGTCTGAGCGCGACCTCCGCTGTGCGCTTCAGTTCAGCTCTCGTTGATCCAATGGCGGCCCGAATGGCTAGACCGCTGAGAAGCGAAGAGAGAGAGCTCGTATAGTCATCGACGTTCTCGCCTTTGGGAAACTCTCCAGCTTCTCGCGCCCTGAGGAGACGAACTTTGATGGCTGCCTCGTTTTCGAGGCGCATCTCTCGCATGAGGAGT